>VGDY01000122.1 GCA_016869555.1 Alphaproteobacteria bacterium
TGCAGCTCTGGTCGGGCTTCGCCCTCCCGACGCCGCATCAAAATCGCAAGGCCCCGCATTCAGAATAACCCGGCAGGAATCCACTTAACTTCCACGGGGCGCTGTTCAAACAACCGGGACCAGCTCTACCCACTCGGCTTGAGTAGAGCCTTCACAGATGCGTCCAGAGCCCTCGAGATAATTGAAGCCGATTCGATTGATGGCAATGAAGACGGGGGCGATCACGAATAGGAGCGCATAAACGCCGGGCATCAATGCGCGGCCGGCCTTAAGGACAGACCTTGCTCGAGGCGAATTTCTCACCGCGCGCACTCTTTTCGATAGTCCGCTTGCCTCGGGCTCAATGTCCTTCTTCAGTTTGTCGTTCTGGATGTTCCACGCCAAGCGCGCATGATAGCGCGTGGCGTCCTCGTACGAGTCGCTCTTATAGCGCAGAAAGAAATAGCAAATCGCGAGGGCAATGGTGAAAAACGGGTGATCGAGCGCAGCTTTGACATGGGCATAGAGATAGGAAGGCGTAATCGACAGGAGCGTATCGCCCATGCCGCGCAGCACATTTTCGAAGCCTGACATGAATCGCGACAGCGCGTCGCCAATGGGGCCGAGCACGCCCAATAGCCACTGGAACGGAAGCGCGATTCCCGAAATCTGGCTCCAGACGCCTTTATTAAATTCCTCGATCGCCGGAGCGATCCACGGCAGGGCGAGCACTGTGAGAAACAGGGCCACGAAGAAATAGTAAGCAATTCGGTTCAGCCACACATAGTCGCGGGCGATTTCCATCTCGTCCCGGTCGGGGGCGTCGAGGCTCCTCATCGCCCCCCGAGCGATTTCGAGTTCGCGGCCTTCACCCTGCAGGCTAGATGGCCCTGAGGCGGAATCCGCTTCGCGAATGAGCGCGTAGCCCGTTCCGGTCTCGGCGCGCGCGATGGAGCCGTCGGGCATGAACACGTCGGCGCCTTTGGGTCCGCGTGCGGCTACGTCGGCGCTAATTTCGCCAAGCGCCAGCGGCGCGTAATCGTCGCCGCCGTCAACGAGCCGTTCAACGACCGTATGGTGGACGGTTGGACGGCAATAGGGGTGCTTGTCCGGATCCTGCGACTCCACTTGTCGCGGATCGTAGCGATACAACACGGCCGCGCCGGCGCGCGAGTTGTGCAGCGGCCCGAATGGCGTCGCCGTCCTTCTGAATTCGTCCAGCGCCGTTGCGTGGAAACTGAGCGCTCTTTCAGATTTGGCGTTCTCGACCTCTCGAATCATCCACACCAGCGGGCAATGCGCCGTCATGTCGTCGGGATAACCGCCGCCGACGTCGGAATGTACGCCCGCGAACCAAACTTCCTGAATGCGTTTGGGATTTTTTGAATCGCCTTCGAGTTCCGCGACATCCTTTTTGAGAAGGGACACGCGGATTGGATGAAAGGTTAGGCGTTCGTCATCAAGACTCAAAGCCTGACGAATTCGAAGCACTCTTTCCCAGATCGTATGATCGCCGCCGAATTTGATCGGGAAGACGAAACGATGGATGACGTCGCGCATTTCTTCGATCGGAACGCCATAGGCTTCCACCGTGTCGAAGAATCCCACAAAGTCGATCGATAGTTCGCAAGGCTGGCGAGCCGAAGCCGCCTTTTTCACTTCCTCATAACTCGGCTGCCCCCAAAAGCGCTTCCAGGCGCCAAGGACGGCGTCTCGCAGCTTGGGCAATCGCAGCAATACCCAAATATTCTTTTTCCGTTCCGTATCCTGCGCGCAGTACGCCCGCCACGCGTCGTTTGAATTGCGCACCATCTCCTGGTGGGTTACCCGCTTCTCGTTGAATTCCGTCGGCAGCAGCCCTTGCTTGTGGATCAGGTCGATCAGCATTCGAATGGTGAATGCGCCGCGGCTGAAGCCGAACATGTAGATCGCCGCGTCAGGCTTCCAGTTCCAGGACAAGAAGCGATAAAGCTTGCGCACATTCGACGGCACGCCGAAGCCCGTCGCGCCGTCGAGCATCGCGAGCGGCTTGAACCCCTCGGTGCCGACGCCCGGAATGTAGTAAACGACCTGGTCCTTGTCCGAGAGACAGAGCGCCTGGGAAAGCCGATTGATGTTTGAGACCTGCACCAGCCTTCCGTTTCCGGTGCCATCCGCCAAAATAACAATTTTCTTGACCATAGCGAAACCTCAAAAGCAAAAAGGCAATTTACCATAACGACTTAACATCCTAAAAGCGCAACGCGCGCTGCGCAAGCAGAGATCGACCGCCCTCCGGCCCCAATTTGGCGCGGCGCAAAAATTCGCTTATGCCAAGGCCGCTGTGTCAAACCCGCCAAGGCGACGCTCGTCCAAGCGAAGGATCGTTGATGTTTCCCAAGCCCGACCCGAATTTGCGCCCGAACACCTTCGAATATGAAGAGGCGCCGCTGATCAAATCGACCGGCTTTCGCGAATATGACGCGCGCTGGCTGTTCGGCGCCGACCTCAATCTGATGGGCGTGCAGGCGCTCGGCATGGGCCTCGGCGCGCTGCTGCGCGAGATGGGAGTCGCGCCGGAAATCGTCGTCGGCCATGATTACCGCAGCTATTCCTCATCGATCAAACTGGCGCTTGTGAGCGGCCTCATGGCCGCCGGGGTGCGCGTGCGCGACATCGGTCTCGCTCTGTCGCCGATGGCCTATTTCGCCCAGTTCGATCTCGATGTCGCCGCCGTCGCGATGGTGACGGCCTCGCATAACGACAATGGCTGGACGGGCGTGAAAATGGGCGCCTGTCGGCCGGTGACCTTTGGGCCGGAGGAAATGACCCGCCTGAAGGAAATCGTTCTCGCCGGCGAGTTTCGCGAGGCGGAGGGCGGCTCCTATCGCTACATCGAAAATTTCGGCGCGCGCTATATCGACGATCTGACGCGCCGGTCGCCTTTCGCCCGCAAGATGAAGGTCGTCGCCGCCTGCGGCAATGGCACCGCCGGCGCCTTCGCGCCGCAGATGCTGGAGCGTCTCGGCTGCGAAGTCGTTCCGCTCGACGTGACGCCGGATTACACCTTCCCGCGCTACAATCCGAACCCTGAAGATTTGCACATGCTGCACGCCATCGCCGACAAGGTGCGCGAGACCGGCGCCGACGTTGGCCTTGGCTTCGACGGCGACGGCGATCGCTGCGGCGTCGTCGACAATAAGGGCGAGGAGATTTTCGCCGACAAGATCGGCGTCATGCTGGCGCGCGATCTCTCGAAAGTTCATCCCAATGCGACATTCGTCGTCGACGTGAAGTCGACGGGACTTTTCGCCACCGACCCTGAACTCGTCGCGCGCGGCGTCGTCACCGAATATTGGAAGACCGGCCATTCCTACATCAAGCGCCGGGTCAGCGAGAAGAAGGCGCTCGCCGGCTTCGAGAAGTCGGGGCATTTCTTCTTCAACGAGCCGATCGGTCGCGGCTATGACGACGGGCTGCTCACCGCCATCCATGTCCTTGAAATGCTCGACCGCAATCCGACCAAGTCGATGGCGGATCTTTATGCCGAACTGCCGAAGACCTGGGGCTCGCCGACCATGTCGCCGCATTGCGACGACGAGAAGAAATATGGCGTGATCGAAAAGGTGACGGCGCGCATCGAAGCGATGCGCGCGCAGGGCGAAAAGATCATCGGTCAGCCGATACGCGACGTCGTCACCATCAACGGCGTGCGGGTGACGGTGGCCGACGGCACCTGGGGCCTCGTGCGCGCGTCGTCCAACAAGCCGGAGCTCGTCGTCGTCGTCGAAAGCCCGGTGTCGCAGGCGCGGATGAAGGAAATGTTTACGGCGATCGACGCCGTGCTGCGCGAAAATCCCGAGGTCGGCGCCTATAATCAGACGATTTAGATCGCCGGCGCCGCATGGCGACATTCGACGCTGCGCGACAAATTGGCGGGGAAGTCGAAAATGGGAGTGATGCAACGCCCGCTCCTCGCCGATGTCGCGACCTTCTTGCGGTTCTACTCGCGCCTTCCGATCGGCGCAGGCGCTCATGCGCCGCTTGATTTCGGGCGCATGGCGCCGGCGCTGCCGATCGCCGGCGCGGCGATCGGCGCCATAGGCGCTACGGCGCTCGTCGTCGCGTGCATCTGCCATCTGCCTTCGCTGGTCTGTGCGCTCGTCGCCGTCGCGGTGGTCGTGCTTGCCACCGGCGCTCTCCATGAGGACGGGCTCGCCGATGTCGCCGACGGTTTTGGCGGCGGCGCGACGCGCGAGACGAAACTCGCAATCATGCGCGACAGCCGGATCGGCGCCTATGGCGTTCTGGCGCTGTGCTTTTCGATCTTCCTTCGCGTCGCCGCGCTCGCGTCAATCTTTGAGCGAAGCGTCACGCTCGCGGCGCTTGCGCTCGTCTTCGCCGGCGCCATGTCGCGCGTCTCCGGATTGGCGCCGATGCTGTGGCTTGCGCCGGCGCGCGTCGAGGGATTGGGGGCGACCGTCGCGGCGCCGTCGCGCGGAACCTGGCTCCGCGCCTGTCTCTTCGCCGCCGCCCTCGGCCTTGCGCCCTGGCTGGCGGGCGCGGGCGCTGGCCAGATCGCGCTCGCGATTGCGGCGGCCTTCGCCGCCGTGGCGTTGATCGTCAATCTTTCGAAAATACAGATCGGCGGCTACACCGGGGATGTGCTCGGCGCCGCGCAGCAGCTCGCGGAGATCGCCATTCTGGCGGCGCTGTCGGCGGCGTGAGCCGTCAATGGGTTTCGGCGAGTTCGGCGTGGCGCGCCATGGCGGCGCGCACTTCGTCGACGGCGCGCACCAGCGTTTCGACGCCGGCGCCGGGTTTGACGGCGTCGAGCGCCAGGCGGCGGCGGAACGACCGCGCGCCCGGCATGCCAGCGAAAAGCCCGAGAAGGTGTCGCGTCATATTGGCGAGCCGTTCGCCTGCCGCCAATTCTCGCTCGATATAGGGAAGGAAGGCGTCGACAGCCTCGAAAAGGTCGGCCGCCGGGGCAAGGGCGCCGAACAAGTGCGGATCGACGGCGAGCAGCAGGGCGGGGTCATGATAGGCGGCGCGTCCGATCATCACGCCGTCGACGTGATCGAGCTGCTCCTCGATCTGTGACATGCGGGCGAGCCCGCCATTGATGGCGATCGGAACATCCGGCAGCGCCCGCTTGAGACGATGCACGAGCGCATAATCGAGCGGCGGCACGTCGCGATTTTCCTTGGGCGAGAGCCCCTTGAGCCAGGCCATTCGCGCATGCACGAACAGCGCGTCGGCGCCATTGTCTACGCAGGCTTCCGCAAGCCTGAAGAGGGCCTGTTCCGGTTCCTGATCGTCGACGCCGATGCGGCATTTCACCGTGACCGGAATGGCGACCGCGTCCTTCATCGCCTTGACGCAGTCGCCGACGAGCGAAGGCTCGCGCATCAGACAGGCGCCGAAAGCGCCGTTCTGCACGCGATCCGAGGGGCAGCCGACGTTGAGATTGACTTCCGCGTAGCCGAATGTCTCGACAATCGCCGCCGACGTCGCCAGCGCCGAAGGCTCGGCGCCGCCGAGCTGCAGGGCGACGGGCTGTTCGAAGGGATCGAAGGCCAGCAGCCGCGCGCGGTCGCCATGGATCACCGCGCCGGTCGTCAGCATCTCGGTATAAAGCCGCGCGCGGCGCGATAACAGGCGATGGAAGTACCGGCAATGCCTATCCGTCCAATCCATCATCGGCGCAACGGCGAATCTAATGTCCTGACTTGTCAGCATTGTATGTTTAGTCTCTACGGCGCAGGTGGCGTCATCCGCACGCCATTTTGCGCCTAGATACGACACTTTTCGCTACTTTTCGACTTCTCAGCGCATACGGAGCGCGGGTCACGCCCGCGTGAGGAAACGCCGCAACGCTAGGAAAGGACCAAGCAGAATATATAGCGGCAACCACGCCAGTCCTCGGCGTAACGTCAAGGCGTCGCGAGGGTCGCAAAGGAATCTGACCAGTTCATTCATGGCGAAGTTCATGTCGACGCCCATCCGGACCTGAAAGCGCAACATTGCGAGCTCACGTAGCATCGACTTTGACGTGCGTGGCCCGCCGGGAACCTCGTCCGCGCAGAGCTCCGCGACGACGAACGACATATTCCTGTCGTTACGGCGAGCAGGCGCCATTGTTGTTGGCCTCACATGGTCCGCATCGTCCAGGAGAGATCGTGCGAGATCGATGGCGTTGCCGGCAAATGCTGTGCGCTCCGAATGACGAAGGGCGCAAACGCCGTCTCTGCCAATCAAATGAAACGCGCGCTCAACGTCGCATAGCCATTTGAGCATCGCAAACGCATGGCCGCCTCCATGACTGCAAAGGTATCGCGCCGCATCGGCGTCGTTCATCCCACGAATGCATCCCGCCGATATTTCTATGAACAGAGCAGAACACGAAAGTTCTCCAAAGTCAGCATTCATTGCGTGAGGGTTCGCCGTGAGGCGATGGTGCACTTCGACGCTATGGCCGTTGCGCACGTCCACATACTCGAATGCATGCAGCAAGAAGCCGATCATCTCCATGGACTCCTTAGGAATCTCGAAACTCGGCGTCTTGCGCACATAGCCGTCTTGCCGAAGAATTCGATCGGCCGCCAAAAAATTCTCGGGAGCTACGATCAGGTCGATGTCGGTCGACTGCCTTACCGCCGGATCAGCCGAATAGAGACGATGCGCGGCGGCGACGCCTTTGAGAACAAGACTGTCGATTCCCTCCTCGCAAAACATCTTTGTAATTCTGACGGTTTCATGAGCCTGGGCGAGAAAGCGGACCTGTCCTAATCGATAATCCTTCTCAAGGCTCGTCATCGCGCTTCGCGGGACGGCTCCGGCGTCAAGCGCATGCAGTTGCGAGTAGGACAGCGCCGCCAGTCCGTGTCGCTGCGCATGCCAAACGAAGTCGTCCCAATCAATTCCATCCATCGCGACGTTAGACAGGCGCTCGTCGCCGGGTCGGGTGAGGGCGCGGAGCAGCCTCAGTTCATGTGACGCACCCAGGAGCGTAGAAAAGCTAGAGAATTGAGACATGATCCTCGATACGCGCGATCACGTCGCCCATCGCATCAAGATCGCGCGGGCGCCGAAGAACGAAAGCCGGCACATGATTGAGCAGATCCGTCGCCCAATCGAAAAACTCGTTTTCACGGCCAAGGATATTGATGAAGAAGTTCAGCCAAACGTCGCGGCGAAGAAATGTCAAGGCTTCGAAACGATTGAGCCTTATAATCTTTGTGGTCTTCGCGTTCGACCATTCGAGAAAGAACAGGCTTGTTAACGGAACGGCTTCTGTTGAAAATGATTGAGCTGCGGGAACGGACCATTTGTCGTCGACGTCCGGCGCCGTATAGGCGGCGCTCAAATCCTGACTTTTCATGACCGCCAATGATCTCAGCCGGAAAATCGGCAAACCCGGTTCGACGACATATCGCCCTGTGCTGGGACGATTCAACATGAAGCGATCGTCCGAAAGGATTTTATATTCAGCCACGCTGAACGCCGCGGCCAGCGTCGATTTACCTCTTCCAGAAGGCCCCAGAAAAGCAAGGCCCTTCCCATCGAGCGCCAATGCGCAGCCGTGTAACGGAAAAAATCCGCGCTGGTGCAAGACCACGCCTATGGCTGCGCCCAGGATGAACAGGCAAACCGCCGCGGGGTCGGAATCTGCAGCGGGCTCCACGGCGACTCGCTGGCCGCCAGTGATATGAAAGCGAGCGACGCCCGACGCATCAAAAATCGCCTCTTGATGCGCGATTTTGAATCCAGCGCGCGAGCCTAAAGATCTTTGGAGTCGTCTTGGAACGGCGCCCAATTCAATGCTGACCCTGTCCTGCTTTGCGGTAGCCGCCGGCGCCGCCTCCGGCAAGCCGAGATCGATAGCCGACTCGATCGATAGCCCGTGAAGTCGATAGCTTCGCATGTTCAGTAGGTCGTTCGGGCGTTGCATAGGCTGCGCGCCTACGTCCGCGGACACAGCAATAGACCCAGCGCGATGGGCCGCCAGAGCTTCAGCGAAACGACGAGCACGTCTTTCCGAGCATCAGAGTCGAGCGCGCGAAGTCCCTCCTCGATCTTTTCTTGATCAACAATGGATTTCCAAATTTCGTTCTTTCGGAACCGTTCGAGTTCCGAACGCATCCTTGCAACATGAGGGCGCAGCATTTCGTTGTAGCGTAGGAAAACTTCGCCCTTATCGAGCCGATCTGCGATCTGCTTTGGCGCGAAATCCCTCGCTGTCGATCGGATCAGCATCCGGTTGAACCCCGACGAAACTTTGACGTGCGATGGCGTCTGCAGGCAGCTCTCCACCAAGCTCTTGTCGAACAGCGGATGACGGTATGAAATCTTGCTGTTCTGGCAGCTGAGGTCATCAGAGAACCATCCGCCCAATTGCGTGCTCAGGCGGATCATTGCGATTTCCTCGTCACGCACCGAACGATAGGTTCGCGCCTCCCAGCCGCTCTCAATGCACTCTGACTCAAAATCCGCCTTTCCCGCAAAGTCGGCGCGCAACGCATGATGGCGCGTGAAATCTTGCGCCATCATGCGGCGCTTAAGTCGAAGAATCGACCAAGGCAGGAACGGCTTTATGACGCCCTGAACAAGCGTCTGACGCGTACTTTCGCCGCTTGACGTGCGCCGTCGGAACTCCCCAAAAACGCGCCCCAATTTTCCATTCGCCAATGATTCCGCCAAATAGCTGTCAGCATAGCCCGATAGGAGCAGATCGCCGCCCAGACCGGACAACATTACGTCGACGTCTTCAGCCTGCGCGGCCCTCTCAAGATCTTCGTCCGAGTCGCCGGTATCCTCAAGCGGCGGACCGCCCTGAAATGACGTGCGTCCGACGAGGCTTGCCAACGGATCGCGACTCACATTCACGACGTAGTGGACAGAGAGATTCGGGTAATGTCTTGCGAGCGCATCAATATATTGGCGCTCATCCCTGGCGGGTCCGCTGTATCCCACCGGCAACGCCACGCTGAACGCGTGCACTTGCCGATCGCGGTTTCCTGCGCAGGCGATTGCCGCGATCGTCGAGGAATCCAATCCGCCTGACACCATGGCGCCGATCACGCCTCGCGCCGGAATGCGCGAGCGAACCGCTTGAACGAGTTGGTCCTGGACATTCTCGAGCAGCGCCGCGTCGGGAATTCCGCGTGCGATCCGCGTATTTTCTGGACGCCAATATCGTTGCTGCTTGAGCGAAGCTCCGCATCGCTCGAGAACTGTTCCTGGCCTTACGGCGCGAACCGCCTCGTAAAAGCTGTGATCTTCAAACGCCGCCCCGTTGATCAAATAGGCGGCGAGAGAGTTCAGTCGAAAGTTCGTGTTCGCGTTCGGAGTGGCGATCAACGGCTTGGCCTTGCTGGCGAAGTAGACGCTCGCGCCATCGAGCAGATAGCATAGTGGCCTGACGCCAAAATGATCTCTGAAAAGACTGAATCGCTTCGATGTCTTGTCGTAGAGCGCTCCTGCAAAATCGCCGTTCATGGCGTCCGGAAAAATGCTGGAGCCTTGTGCGACGAGCTTGCAGACGAGTTCAACGTCGGTGATCTCGGCCAGCGGATGCTGCGACGATAGCAACGACGCCTCAAGCTCGCGCCGGTTATAGAGGCTAGCATCCATGAGTAGGTGCAACGAAGCTGATCGCGCGAGAACCTCGCGCTCGAACGACGCGCCGGTCCAACCCACGATAAAATGTTCGTCGATCTCAACGATTGAGACAAGAGCGGCGTCAGTTGACTGTGCGATGGCGTCGACGGCACGACGATTGGCCGCACGAGCGGGCGTCGGCGAAAACGCGCCAAAAATAAATGTCATCGGATCGATAAATTGCCGAATTGGGAAAACGCGTTCGGCGCGCCGGGGTCTGTGATATAGATTTCGCCCACGGTCAGCCATGTATGAGCAAGCATTTCACTTGCACCTTCCTGCTTGATCCCAAGGTGAAAGACCGGGTCCAACCCCGTTCGCCGCGCCCACAGAAGCGCGGCGAGCGACTGGACCAGACAATCGGATCGCCAGGGGACATATTGGCAGGCGACGCCGATGGCCCATGCAATGCCCCGCGCGCGATCGTGAGCAGGCGCCGCCACTGAAGGTTCTCGCTGACCAGCTAACGCCATCTGAAACAGCTTTTGAACCGGCAAGGCCGCTACCAAAATTCTGCCGATCAAAAGATATCCCGCCGCCGCAAGCAGCATCGCCTTGCCGTCGAGATCGAGGCTAAGAAAACGCCAAATTTTACTCACGGATAATTTCCACCAAGTTCTCGCTGACCAGCGCTTCCACAAATTCCCGGGCGTCGTCGGCGCAATTCGCTGGACTGGTTGCGAATTCCGTCTGCAGCTGGCCGCACAGTTGAGCCAAGTTCGTCGGATTCTCGAGAAGCGTCCAAATTCGTAAGCCAGTCCCGGACAGGCCATAATAATTTCCGCGTTCGGGATTGAGGAGCGCGATTTCGTCTTCCCCGAGAACAGCTTCCGGAATGTCCTTACGTCGTACGAATCGAATGTCGGTCATCTGCGCCGGCGCCTCTCAAGTCGGATCAATGTCGATGAGCGAATAGTCGACCCTCAAATAGCCGTCGGTCCCAACCGACACGGCGTCCGGTCGAGCGCGCGCGATCTCCTGGGCGATTCCGCCAATACGAACCGGCCCACCCCAGATGTATCGGAAGGAATAGATACTCAATCCGCTGGGCGCCCGCCCGATGCAGGCGATGTTCGTTTTAAGGCGCGCATCGCTGCTGCTCATCATCATCATCATGGAACCGTCCGTGCCAGAAAATGAGCCCCCGCGCGTGATATCCTTGATCCTGCGGATCGCGAGAACAGGTTTGGTCCACTGAGGCTTCTCTCCGACAGCCTTCGAGCGTGCTTGCGCATTTTCATTTTTCTTATCGGCGGCATTATTCTTCATGGCGACGCTCCATCAGCATGGAATTGCATCCATACTATATTGCCGTCCGCGGACGACAACCCGTCGTATCGTTTCTCATGGCGGTCTGCGCATGCCCGTCTTACGCAGTTCAGGCCAACATATTGGAGGCGAAGCTGAATTCAACCTCAAGGGGCCGGCGAGGTCAACGACAGGCGAAGCCGACGTGGCGGTCGATTACGTCATCGACACGGCCTATCCCGACGCTACGAGCGCTTCTAGCCCACTTGCCGCGAGCTTCATCGCAAAGGCGAACGGCTTTTGTCGGGGATGTCCCGATCATTGTTGAAAAAGGAGGAGCGGCGTTGCTCGCCTTGAGCCGTTAGGCTCGGGGTGCTGATTCCACGAAAGGAAGCAACGCCATGCAGGAACATACCACATCGACCGCGATTC
>VGDY01000123.1 GCA_016869555.1 Alphaproteobacteria bacterium
AAGGCCTCAGCCAGCCGGCTTCATATCGAAATCGCAAATCCGGATTGCATCGCATCGCGATGAAACATCTGCACGGTCTCAAGCGAATAGAGATTGAGATCCTTCCCCACTAGAGCGAGCTTGGCGAGGATGTCCGGAGTCGCCGTGATGATTTGGCAACCCGCCTCCACCGCGTGGAAGACGTTAAGCAGTTCCCGCGGACTCGCCCACAGGAGTTCAGCTTTTGGGCTGCTCGAAAGCTCTTTGCGGCAGGCGATCATGTGCGGGATAGGATCGACGCCCGTATCGGCAACGCGGCCGGCGAACACCGAGACGATCGCAGGCGTGTCGGGCGACAGCGCATCGGCGACCTCGCGCACCTGCTTGATCGTCATGATAGCCGTCACATTGAGCGTCACGCCGTCCTGCGACAGCCGTCGTATAATCGGCGTGGTCGAGACGCCCTTAGTATTGGTGACGGGAATCTTCACGTTTACGTTCTGGCCCCAAGACGCAATCACACGCGCCTGGCGCTCCATCTCCTCGTTTTCGTCGGCGAAGACCTCGAATGAAACGGGCCTGTCGGGAATGGCCTTCAGCACCTCGCGCGCGAAACTTTCGTAATCGGTGACACCAGCCTTGCGCATCAGCGTCGGATTGGTGGTGAAGCCGACGATGCGCGGATCTGGGTAGAGCGCGAGCATCTCTTTGAGGTCTGCGCCATCGGCGAAAAGCTTGATCTTAATGCCCGTCATGCGTCGGCCCCGACCGTGCTCGTATCAAGCAAAAGTATCCAGTCCGTCGCTCCCGCAAGCGACGTGACTGTGCGATCCGCTTGTTCTGGACGCAGTTCCGTTGTGTAGCCTCGATCGATGAAGACAGTCCGGCAGCCCGCACGCACACCGGCCTCGACGTCGCTCGCGCGGTCACCGACCATGACGCTGGACACGAGATCTATGTCCATCTCGGCCGCCGCTTGCCGCAGCAAGCCGGGCTTCGGTTTACGGCAATCGCAGTTTTGATCCTTCGTATGGTAGCAGACCATGATCGCGTCAAGCGGCATTTGGCATTCGAGGCGGGCGTGCATTTCCTCCACCACCGATTGGGCCGCGCGGCCGGCGCCGACATCCGGCTGGTTGGTCACCACCACCACCTTGTAACCGGCCTGCTTCAGGCGCCGCACGCTCTGCGCAGCGTCTGGATAGACTTTGAACTGCTCGAGCGAAGTTGGCGCATAGCTGCGGCCGTCGCGGAAGGTCGGAATGACGACCACGCCGTCCCGATCCAAAAAGACTGCCCGACGCGCCATGGCGTTTTCGACCTTCACCACTTCGTCCTGCGCAATTGCAAGATCGGATGCGACACGAGCCCATGCCAAATCACGGCTTGGAAGGCTTCGGACAGTGGCGTGACGCGGTCGGGATTGACGGTCGGCACGACCACGACCGCGTCACCCATCTGGGCGGTATAACCGTCCGGCTTCCCGACAATGCCCAGCACCCTGGCACCGCGCACCTTGGCCAGATCGATGGCGCGCACGATGTTGACGCTGACATTGCGCACGACGTCGCCGCCGCCGACCGACATGACGAAGATCGCATCGGCAGAATTGAGCCGGCTCACCTCGAGCCAACCCGAGAAGATGGTCTCCCAGCCTTCGTCGTTGGCCCGCGCCGTCAGTTCCGACACGTTGTCGATCGGCGCATAGGCTTCAATCCCGCACAATTTGCGGAAGTCATTGACGGCGTGACTGCAATTTCCGGCACTCCCACCAACTCCAATCAGGAAGAGACGGCCGTTCCGGGCTCGCAGACTCTCGAGCTCGGCGGCGATCTTCTCAATCGCGCCGGCGTCGAGACGTTCGGCGACGCAGCCAACTTCGCGAAGAAAGGTGATAATATGCGACAAAGAACTTCCACCGCGCAGGGATAAGCTATGCTACCTTCGGCTAAACGCCGGAGCCCCTCTTGTCAAACTAGCATCAACGCCACTTCGACTTCGACCATCAACTTCCCCGCTGTCACCTCTGACGATGCGGACTCCAATCTAGGGCTTCGGACACTCAGGCGGTTGGTGAGGAGTTCCTCGTGAGGGCTGGGGCGCTGCCAGCTCGGAACGAGCGGCAACGACCGAATTTGCAGATGAGCGGCCGTGGCGTCAATGACATGAGGGTCCTGATCGACGCCGGGCACCCCGCGGTAAGCAGCTCAACCATCAGTTTTATTTGCCGCGTATTGCTCCACATTGGCGACGACGAAACTGGGCAGCGATGCTTTGGAAAAGTTTTCGATTTTTCCAAGGCGAATACGCTCAACGTCGTCGCCTTCGATCCAGTAAAGCTCCAGAGCCTTGGTGTAAACGGACCGAATGCGCGGATCGATGTCATATTGCTCGATATCGCTCAGCTCGCGATGCAATTCATTGAGCAGATAAGCGTCGATGTTCTCCATCATCAGGGTAGCCTCTCCAGGCGCAAGCCGCGCCGCCACGTTTCCCTTGCGTTACGAAGCGTTCGTACGGCAGGTTGCCGGCCATGACAAGGCTATGCGGCCAATGACGCTTTTCGCCCAGGATATCCGGTTTTCCGTCGCGCCTATGATGGACTGGACGGATCGGCACTGCCGATACTTCCATCGCCTCTTGTCACGCCGCGCCCGGCTCTATACCGAAATGCTGACGACGGGCGCCGTGATCCACGGCGATCGGACGAGGCTGATGGCCTTTGACCCGTTCGAACAGCCCGTCGCCATGCAGCTTGGGGGCGCGGAGCCCGCGGCGCTGGCCAAGGCGGCGGCCATCGTCGAGAAATTTGGCTACGCCGAGGTCAATCTCAACGTCGGCTGCCCGTCAGATCGCGTGCAGGATGGCGCGTTCGGCGCCTGTCTGATGCGCGAGCCCGCGCTCGTCGGCGACTGCGTCAAGGCGATGAAGGACGCAGTCACGATTCCCGTCACGGTGAAATGCCGCATCGGCGTCGACGACCAGGAGCCGGAACAGGCCTTGTTCACGCTTGCCGAGGCTTGCGTCGCAAACGGCGCCGACGCGCTGTTCGTTCATGCGCGAAAAGCCTGGCTCAACGGTCTCTCCCCCAAGGAAAACCGGCATGTGCCGCCGTTGGACTATGCGCTCGTGCATCGTCTCAAGCGCGCGTTGCCGGACGTGCCGATCGCGATCAACGGCGGACTGACGCGCATGTCGCACATTCAGGAACAACTGCAATTCGTCGACGGCGTGATGATCGGACGCGCCGCCTATCACGATCCAACATTGCTCCTCGATGTCGATCCGCAATTGTTCGGCGAGCCCGCGCCTTTCGCGAACCTATTCGACGCCGTAGAGGCCTTTCTTCCTTACGTCGACCGGCAATTGGCGAAAGGCGAGCGGCTCGCCGCCATGACGCGGCATCTTCTCGGACTTTTCGCTGGAATGCCGGGCGCGCGATCGTTCCGCCGAAGGCTGGCGCTTGAGGCCGTCAAACCCGGCGCCGGAGTGGAAACGTTGATCGAGGCCGTCGGCGAAGTGCGCGCCGCCATGGCGCGTTTCGCCGGAGCTGCGAAACCCGCCGAGCTGGCGGAAATCGATTGATGGATCACACGACGGACAGCGCCGCGAGAATGGCGACTTCCGCGAGCTGCTGCGCCGCGCCGAGCACGTCGCCCGTGTAGCCGCCGATCTGATGTTTCGCGATTTTCGTGACAAGGGTTGCGACAGCGAAGGCGGCGATGATCGCGGCAACCATCTGACTTACGCCGGCCCCTGCGAGCCAGGGCGCAACGCCAAAGGCGGCGGCGGCGAACCAGGCTCGGGCCCAAATCTCGCGCGAGGGCGCTACGACGGTTGCGCCCAATCCATCAGGGCGCGCGGGCGTCAACCACATCATTGGCGCCAATCCGGCGACACGTGACAAGGCTCCGGCAAAGACGAGCGTGAGAGCTGCGAGTGTGACGCTTCGCTCAAAGATCGACGCAATCACGGCAACGCGCAGCAGGACGGAAAAACACAGCGCGAGAACGCCATAGGTCCCAATGCGGCTGTCGCGCATGATGGCGAGTTTTGCTTCTCGCGTCGCGCCGCCGCCAAAACCATCGGCGACATCCGCGAGCCCGTCTTCGTGCAGTGCGCCAGTCGCGAGCACGAGAACCGCGACGCCGACGACCGCGCCTGCGAACGGAGGAAGATGGCATATGCGCGCCACGATCAGACTCGCAGCCCCTGTGGCGCCGATCAAAGCGCCGGCGATCGGCAGCGCCAGCGCCATGCGCGCGAAATCAAGCGGCGCATGCGCGCGGTCTCCGATTGGGAGACGCGAATAGAACCGCAGAAAGTTCAATATGTCGGCGGGAAGCAAGCGCTGCATCGGCGCCATCGTCGACTCCTCCTTCGACATGTCGAGAAGCGTCGAACCTTCGCTCGCAGCGTCCGCGACTTCAGATCATCTGGTTGTAAGCGCCAACCTCAGGATTCTCGCGCAGCACGGCGTCGATCGCTGTAAACATCTCCTTCATGCGCGACTGCGACACGGGGCTTTCCACCACGACGACAAGTTCTGGCTTGTTGGAAGAGGCGCGCACGAGCCCCCAAGTCCCGTCAGCAACCGTTACGCGCACGCCGTTGATGGTGACCACGTCGCGGATCGGCTGGCCGATGATCTGTTCGCCGCGCGCATGCATCGCCTCGATTCGCGCCGTCACTTTTTCAATGACGCCATATTTCTTTTCGTCGTCGCAATGCGGCGACATCGTCGGCGAACCCCAGGTCTTCGGCAGCTCGGCATAGAGCTCCGCCATCGACTTCGTCGGATTGCGGTCGAGCATTTCGAGGACATGCACCGCGGTGAGCAGCCCGTCGTCATAGCCGCGTCCGATCGGCTCGTTGAAGAAGAAATGCCCCGACTTCTCAAACCCGGCGAGCGCCTTTCGGTCGCTGACGCGGCGTTTGATGTAAGAGTGTCCAGTCTTCCAATACTCCGTGACGACGCCGCGCGCGACAAGCTCGGGATCCGTCGCGAAAAGGCCGGTCGACTTCACGTCGACAACGAATGAGGCGTTGGGATGGACCTTGGAGAGATCGCGGGCGAGCATGACGCCGATCTTGTCGGCGAAAATCTCCTCGCCATTATTGTCGACGACTCCGCAACGATCTCCGTCGCCATCGAAACCGAGGCCGACGCAAGCGCCGGTCTCGCGCACCTTGTCGGCGATGGCGTGCAGCATGTGCAAATCTTCAGGATTCGGATTGTAGCGCGGGAAAGTATAATCCGGCGTGACGTCGAGCGGAATGACTTCGCAGCCGAGGCGCTCCAGCATCTGCGGCGCGAACGCCCCAGCGGTCCCATTGCCGCACGCCGCCACGACCTTCATCTTGCGGGTGAAGGGCGGCCGGCGCGTGAGATCGTCGATGTAACGCGCGCCGAAATTTTCAATGTAGCGGTAGGAGCCGCCTTCGGCCTCGTGAAATTCGCCGGCGAGAACGATCTCCTTCAACCGACTCATTTCTTCGGGCCCGAAGGTCACAGGCCGCCGCGCGCCCATTTTCACGCCGGTCCAGCCATTGTCGTTATGTGACGCCGTCACCATCGCCACAGCGGGGACATCGAGGTCGAACTGCGCGAAATAGGCCATCGGCGACAGAGCGAGACCGATGTCGCGCACGCGCACGCCGGCGGCCATGAGGCCGCTCACAAGCGCCAGTTTGATGGACGAAGAATAGCTGCGGTAATCGTGGCCGACGACGATTTCCGGCGCGACCCCCATTTCGCGCAGCAGCGCGCCAAGCCCCATGCCCAGCGCCTGCACGCCCATCAGATTGAGTTCGGCGCCAAACAGCCAGCGCGCGTCATATTCACGAAAACCAGTCGATTTGATCAGCGGCGCCTCTTCATATTCGAAAGTGTTGGGGCGCAAATTCGGAACGGGCTTGGGAAACATCAATGGTCCTTCGCTTGGGCGAGCGTCGCCTTGGCCGCCATGCCATAAGCGAAAATCCGCGCCGCGCCAAATTCGCTTGGCAATACGCATGCGAGGCAAACGTAGTTGTTGTTCAAGGAAAAAAATCTGATGGCTCCTTGGCCTCAGCCGCGGCGCTCACGCGCCACGCGGCTTGGCGCGGGTCGTCGGCTGGGCGGCCGCCGGATCGTCCGGCCAGAGATGGCGCGGGTAGCGCCCTCTCATCTCTTTCTTCACCTCGCTCCAGGAGCCTTTCCAAAAGCTCGGGAGGTCGCGAGTCGTCTGGATCGGGCGATGCGCGGGCGACAGCAATTCGAGCGTGAGCGGCGCGTGTCCCCGCGCCAGAGTCGGGTGGCTTGAGAGGCCGTAAAGCTCCTGCACGCGCACAGCGAGGATCGGACCGTTCTCGGCGGAATAATCGAGCGCATGACGCGCGCCGGCAGGCGTCTCGAAAAAAGCGGGCGCTTCCGCATCGAGCCTGCGTGACAAGTCGTATGGGAGCAACTGACTAATCGCAGCTTCCAAATCGTCCGCCGTGATGTCCGTAAGCGATGCGCGCCCTTGGATGAAGGGCGCGAGCCAGTGTTCGGCGCTTGCGGCGAGAGCATCATCGGAGAGGTCCGGCCATTCGTCGCCCTCAGCGCGACGCAAAAAGGCGACGCGGTCGCGCCGCTGCATTTGCGACTTCGTCCACGGCAACCGCCCGACGCCGAGGCCGGCGACGCCCCGCGCGAGCGTCCGTGCGTTTTCGTCAGACTGTTCTACCGCCAGATTGCGCTCCGAGAGTCGTATCGCGCCCAGGCGCCGGAACGCGCGACGACGCAAACTCGCGCTCGCCGCGTCGAATACGGTTTCGTCGCGAGTTTCGATCCGGTCGGCGGCGATCGCATCGACCTCTTCAGCGGAGAGCGCACAGGCTGCGAGAATGCGCGCCTGGGCCGCTCGTCCAGTTATTTCGGCGACTGCGAGAAAGGGCGCGCGCGACAAAGGGTCTTCAACAGGCAACATCGCGGCGCGGCCGTTCGTCAACAGGAACTCGCCACGCGCGCCGCGCGATTTCGCGATGCGATCCGGGTAGGCGAGAGCGATCAGCGCGCCGTCGGAGAGCCCCCTCCCCGACCCTCCCCCGCTTCGCTCCGCTTGCGGGAGAGAGGACGCTAACGATCGGCGATGCGCGACATGAAGCGCCGGGTCCGCTCCCTCTCCCGCGGGAGCGGGGTAGGGCTGGGGTGGGGGCATTGCGCCGGCAGCCGCCATCGCTTGGCGCGCCCATTGTGCGGCGAGGCGTAGCGCATCGCGCGCGCGCTTCGAATTTTCGCCTTGCAGGCGCTCGATCCGGTGCGAAAGGTCGGCGTCAGCGCCGCCGAGACCGCGCTCGGAAAGCAGCATCGCAAGTTCCGCCGCGCGACTAGCCTCGCCGTGACGCGCCGCCTCAACCACCATTCGCGCCAACCTCGGCGCGAGCGGCAATGCGCGCGTGACGCGGCCCATGTCCGTGAGCCTGCCGTCGTCGTCGAGCGCGCCGAGTTCGCGGTCGAGCGCGACCGCCTCTTTCCAGGCGGGCGCCGGCGGCGGATCGAGCCATTTGAGCCGCCCCGGATCACTTATGCCCCAAGCGGCGAGATCGAGCGCAAGCCCGGAGAGATCGGCGTCTAGAATCTCGGGAGCCGCGAAGGCCGGAAGCGACGCCGTCTGCGGCTCGTCCCACAAGCGATAGCAGACGCCTAGCTCGGTGCGTCCGGCGCGGCCGCGGCGCTGATCGACGCTGGCGCGCGAGGCGCGCAATGTTTCGAGCCGCGACAATCCGAGATCGGGCTCGAAGCGCTGCACACGCGCGAGGCCGCTGTCGATTACAATGCGTATGCCTTCAATCGTGAGCGAGGTTTCGGCGATCGATGTCGCGAGCACAATCTTTCGACGACCGGACCCCGCCGGCGCGATCGCCCGGTCCTGTTCGCCGCGTTCGAGCGCGCCATAGAGCGGCGCGATGTCGACGCCATCTGGCAAGTCGGACTCCGCGAGGCGCGACGCGACTCGCGCAATCTCCCCTTGACCCGGCAGAAACGCGAGAATAGAGCCCCGCTCCTCGCGTAGCGCGCGGATGATCGCGCGCGTCATCGCCTCTTCGATGCGCGCGTTGTCGTCGCGGCCGAGATAACGCGTCTCGACGTCGAACGCGCGCCCTTCGCTTTGAACCGTTTCCGCGCCCATCAGCGCGGCGACGCGCGCGCCGTCGAGAGTCGCGGACATGGCGATGAGCCGCAGGTCCTCGCGCAGCCCCGCCTGGGCGTCGAGCGCCAGCGCAAGGCCGAGATCGGCGTCGAGCGAGCGCTCGTGATATTCGTCGAACAGCACGCCGGCGACGCCCTCCAGCGCCGGATCGTCGAGGATCATGCGCGCAAAGACGCCTTCGGTGACGACCTCGATTCGCGTTCGCGCCGAGACTTTCGATTCGAGGCGCATGCGCAACCCGATCGTTTCGCCGACGGTCTCGCCAAGCGTCGCGGCCATACGGTTCGCCGCAGCGCGGGCGGCGAGGCGTCGCGGCTCCAGTAGAATGAGCTTGCGGCCCTTGGCCCAGTCGGCGTCGAGCAACGCGAGCGGAACGCGCGTCGTCTTGCCGGCGCCGGGAGGGGCGACGATGACGAGATTGCATGATGCCGTGAGCGCGGCGCCAATCGCCGGCAGCGCATCGTCGATCGGCAACGGGGAAAGGTCATCCGTCATGTGAGCCGCGCGCTTCATAGTTTCCGAGTTCTAGAGCGCGACGCACATTGCGGACGTCGGTCGAAGGGTCAAGGCGCGCGCCGCGCCCCCAATGAAAAAGCCCCTCCCTTTCGGGAGGGGCGAAGATCGCAGCGAATGCGGAACTTACGCCGCCTGTTGGATCGCCGACAGCTTCCATTCCTTGGCGCCAGCGCCAGCAGGCCGACGGAAGGTCCAGGCTTCGGTCGTCTGCGTTTCGCCGGGCGAGCCCGGCGCAGGCTTGCCGGTGGTGCGATCCAGGATCTCGTCATTGAGCGCGAAGCGCATGGCGACGGTGGCGTATTCGTCTACCCCTTCCCGCCACGCCTCCGACAAATCGCCTTGCAGCAACTTCACTTCGGAGACGCGGTTCATCACGCCCTTGCGCCGATTCTCCTCCAGCTCGTCGTCGAAATAGGAGGCCATTTCCGGCGTCGACATGGCGCGCAGGGCGCCGAGGTCCTCGCGGCTATAGGCGGCCTGAGTTTCGCCGAGCAGGCGCTCGAAAGCGTTGAAGTCCTCCGGCGCGATTTTGATCGGCTTCGCCATCGCCGCTTCCGGCGAGGCGCCGGAGCCGAAGCCCGCCGCGCCGAAAGGCGCGCGCGCCGTAAAGGGCGAGGCAAAGCCTGGGCTCGGACGATAGCCGGCGCCAGCCATCACATTGGCGTTTCGGCGGGTGAACCAGTTGAAGGCCAACCGCGCCAGAAAGACGAGCAAAGCGATCTGCAGCAGCAGGCCGATGACCGAGGCGAAGCCCATCATCCCGCCGAACAGGCCATTGCCCGTCAGCAGGCCAAAGAGTCCGGCGCCGAGCAAGCCGCCGGCGAGACCGCCGAGAAGGCCGCGGCCGAAGGAGCCGCTGAAAGCTCCGCCGGGTCGCGACATCGGGCTCGCCATGCCAGGCGAAGGCTGCGGCGTGACGCTGCGCTCGAAGGGCGACGCCGTTCCCGGCATTGTGCGGGTCGGGGGCGGCGCTGACCAACTGCGCGAGCCGCGGCTGCCGAAGCTGCCGCCGCCGCCCATGCGCGCTTCGGCGATGGCGGGCGCGAGCGCCAGCAGCGCCGCAAGCGCAAGAGAAATCAGCGATCCACGCTTGAACGCGAAGAAACGCGACATTGTCTTTTATCCCTCAATATGCGGAGAGCGACGCTCCCCTCGCCGCGGATATATAGGAGCGCCGTGACGCCCGCGCAAAGACTTGGCCATGGAAATCGGATGGGGGCGTCGTCCCGCAATCGTCCCTTTGCTTCGGATGCCGGGCTGGGAGTATGGGTTAGCGCCCAACCTTCCGCCAAAACTGAACCCTCAACATGCGTCAGTATCTCGACCTGCTCGATAAAGTCCTGCGCGAGGGCGTGCGCAAGGACGATCGCACCGGCACCGGAACGCTATCGCTGTTCGGCCATCAGATGCGCTTCGACCTTTCGGAAGGCTTTCCATTGGTGACGACGAAGCGCGTGCATCTGAAATCAGTGATCCACGAGCTCTTGTGGTTCCTTAGAGGCGAGACCAACGTCAACTATCTGCGCGAAAACGGCGTCACCATCTGGGACGAATGGGCCGATGAAGAGGGCGAACTCGGGCCCGTCTATGGGGCGCAATGGCGCCGCTGGCCGGTAGACGGCGGAGAGATCGATCAGCTCGCGAATGTCGTCAAAGAGATCAAGCGCAATCCGTTTTCGCGACGGCTGATCGTCTCGGCCTGGAATCCGGCGCAAGTCGACAAGATGGCCCTGCCGCCCTGCCATTGCCTGTTTCAGTTTCATGTGGCGGAGGTCGAAGGCGAGAAACGGCTTTCCTGCCAGCTCTATCAGCGCTCGGCGGACGTGTTCCTTGGCGTGCCCTTCAACATCGCGAGCTATGCGCTGCTGACGCATATGGTCGCGCAAGTCACGGACTGCGCGCCAGGCGATTTCATCCACAGCTTCGGCGACGTTCATCTCTATCTTAATCACGTCGAGCAGGCGCGCCTTCAGCTCTCGCGCGAACCAAAGCCCCTGCCCCGCCTGAAGCTCAATCCCGCAGTGCGTTCGCTCTTCGACTTTAAATACGAAGACGTGAGCGTCGAAAACTACGACTCCTGGCCGGCGATCGCCGCGCCGATCGCGGTGTAGGCGCCGATGGAGCCGAAAATCGTCGCCGTCGTGGCGCGCGGACGCAATGGCGTCATCGGCGTCGCCAACGGCCTACCGTGGCGGCTTTCAAGCGATCTCAAGCGCTATAAGGCGCGCACCTGGGGCAAGCCGATGATCATGGGACGGCGCACCTTCGAATCGATCGGGCGGCCGCTGCCGGGGCGTGAAAGCGTCGTTCTTACCCGCGACCCGCATTTCAGGGCCGAGGGCGCGCATGTCGCCACGAGTCCGCCCGAGGCTTTGGCGACGGCGCGCCGGCTGGCCGCACTGCTCGGCGCCGATGAGATCATCATTGCCGGCGGCGAGGACATCTATCGCGCCTTTCTCGATCTCACCGATGTGATCGAACTGACCGAGGTCACGCTCGACATCGCCGGCGAC
>VGDY01000124.1 GCA_016869555.1 Alphaproteobacteria bacterium
TTGCACATTGACAAGACGCAGCTCGGCCTCAGGGCCGGCGATTTCCACCGCCGCTTCGATCGCCTGCCGCGTCATATCCGCTTCTTCGAGATCGATCGGCAGCATCACTTTCTTGAACATCCCTGTTCCCTCCTTGGCAGTTATATTGTTCGACGATCCTCGCGCCGCTCTTCAGCGCGTATTGCGCTCGAGCTTCTGGCGAGAGTACGTTGTTCGCGGCCGCATCTGGCGCCGGCGACGATCAAAAGAGCGGCGCCTCCCGCTCGATCCGCCGCGCAATTTTTGTGGCGTTGCGGATTCGCGCCAAGTTGATCCGGTTCGCAAGCATGTGCAAACCGTCTCGCAGCTTCAGCAACTCATCCAAATCGGGGACGCTACCGTCCGAGGTGTCGAACTTGTCGATGTGCTCCTGGACAATATTCTCGAGCGAGATGAGGAGGAGCGGGCCCTGCCAAGCGTCGCCGCCGCTAAACGGTAGCGTCATGACAAGATCGGTGGGGCGGGTCTCGATGTCTTCCTCCTCGAACATCGCGCCGAAATTGAATTCGCAAGCGCCCGTTCTCGCGAAACCGTCCCGAAGCGCTTCCACGATCGCTTCTCCAATCTCGCCGGCAACAACCGTCTTCAGCGGGCCGACCCCGCCGGCGCCCCATGCGCCGATGTCGAAGCGGTCCGAGTGGAGCAGCTTCGCCTTCGCCCCTCTGTCCTCGGCGTAGCGCCAAAGGTCGGGCTCACGTTCGTCGACGACGATAAGGACGTCAATTTCGGAATCAGTCAGCACCCGGTTCGTGACGCTGCCAAGAAGCAGATCGTCGATGAAGCCGTTCCCATGTTTGCCCATGACGATAAGGTCGCACTCCAGTTTTTTCGCATGGGCGAGAATTTCCTGTTTCGCGTCGCCCCCAACGACAAGAACCGAAAACTCCGGCGCGGACAGTGCGGACGCCGCGCCTAATTCCCGCAGCTCTCGATGCGCGCGTTCTCGATATCGATCGACGATGTGCGCGCCGTCGCCGTCGTATTCAACTGTCTCTTCAAACAAGGGCTCTTCGAACGCATGCATCAGTATTATTTCCGCGCCGGGCGCGATGGCGCGCGCGAGGCGAACTGTCGCTGCCGACACGGGAGAGAAGTCGGTGGCCACAAGGACGCGCTTGTACGCCTGGCTGGGTCGTCCCTTCACGATGAGAACGGGTTTTCCGCTTTGGTGAAGGATGCGCGTGGCGGTCGAACCCACCGACGCTCGCGAAAATAAGCCGGTCCCATGCGCTCCGACGACGATCAAGCCGGCATCGGATGCGTCCGCGCCGGCGCAAACCGCAGCCCAGCCGGGACCGTTTTCAACCCGAGCTTCTGCGCTGACCTCATATTTCTGGCTTGCTTCGGAAGCGAGTTTAGTTAATCGCTTGTGTGCTTTCTCTTCGGCTTCGTTCGAGACGAGGTCGAACTCTCCTTTGAAAAGGCGCCGCAAAGACGACGCCGCGCTGTGGTCAATCGCGTGGATCACCGAGCATCGCGCGCCCGCCGCTTTCGCGATCAGAAAGCATCGCTCCAGCGCAGCGCTTGAGCCGGCGGAAAAATCTGTCCCTGCGAGAATTTGCGTGAGGCGAACCAATTCCGGCGCTCCAATGTTTGCGTGGCAACAGTTTATATACATGGAGTGAGCGTTCTTTGTAGAGTGGACGGAGCAAAGAAGAACTACAAGAAATTGTCGCGTTTCCGAAAAGCCTGGCGACGCACGGACGGCTTGGCGCGCGTATTCCGAAAGGCATTCTGCTCGTCGGGCCGCCCGGAACCGGCGAGACGTTTTTGGCTCGCGCCGTCGCACGCGAGGCTAAGCTCTTCCGCCCCAAGGCTTAATCATTGTGGCGCCGCTCGGAAATTTGCGTTGTGGGGCATTGGCGAACCCATACTGTCAAGCGTTATCTTGATTATTGCGGATATCTCGGGCTTCAGCAGTATATTGGGGCTGGCCGCAGTTATGACAACATTATAATTCGTCGTCGATCCGGGGGCTTGTGGAATAAGGGAAATTGCAGTCACTTGGCCCTCAAAGGAACGATTTGGCTCCGACTTTATGGTTATGAGCGCCCTGTCGCCGACATGCAATGAGCTGGCTGCACGCGCGTCGACGACGGCATTAAATTTCACGTGATCTGGATCGGCGGCGATCCGAAACAGAGGCGCAGGCTGTCCGGCGCCGACCCGCTGGCCAACGTCTACGGTTCGGACGATGACGGTCCCGTCGATGGGCGAGAGAATGGCTGTGCGCTCGAGATTCTCCGCCGCGACAGCAATCGCTGTTCGCGCCCGAGCGACGCCCGCTTGCGCGTGCTCGAACTCGGTCTGCCTCTGCTCGAACGCTTTCTTTAAAGTCACTAGTACCTTCGAAGCGATCGTTCCACGCCGCTCTAGAGCCTTGTTTCGTTCATAGATTACTTGCGCGCGCCGAAGCTGGTTTTGGGTCATGCGTAGCTGGTTAATCGCCAATGTGAAATCGGTGTTGCCTCGTTCGATGACTAGCTGGTAAGGGCGCGGGTCGATCCTCGCACACACTTGCCCTGATTTAACGAAGGAGCCGACATCGCAAGAGACCGCCTCGATCACGCCGGAAATGTTGGCGCCGACCGGCGTCATTGTGGAATCGCTCAAGGCGCCGGTTACTGTGATCTCATTCGCCGGGCTAAGGCGCGCGGCTTGACGAGAATGAAGAAAGTAGTCTTTCACCCAGTACGCGCCACCTGCCACCAAAACGACGATGCCGAGCACGCTCGCAAGAATTTGCCATCGTTGCCCGTCATTAGACGCATGTTCGAGCGCGCGTTCAAACGCCGTCGGCCTACCCTCGCCACTGGTAATCGACGTCTTGTCGTCCGATGGAGGAGTCTCAAGTCCGAGCCGTGTTACGGCGTGCTCATAGATGTCTTCTTCTTGCGCGTTGTGTATGCGGACGAGAGACTCTATCGACTCGATAATGCGCTGCGCGTCGCGAATCAGATACGGTTCAACCTCTCCTGGCCCCAATCCTTCGGCCAATCGCCCAAGGAGCCTGGCCTGATGCAGGATTTCACGATGAGCACGGCTCATGGCGCTTAAGCCATGGGCGTCGGGAAGAAAGCTTGACACTTTTGGATATATGCTTGCTTCGTCCTCACGCTCATGGTTGACGATCACCGTCTGGACAATACGATTAGCCTCAAGAACATAGTTGACCGCTTCGGATGCTTGCGCGCAATCTAGCGCGTCGGCGACTTGACGCAGGCGTTCGAGGGTTTGCTCCAATCTTTCATGTTCCTCGCGGAGAATGCCTGCGGCCACTTCCGACATTGAAGATCGGTACAAAGCGGCTGGCGGCGCGAGCGCTCGCAGGGCGTTGAGGATCACGGCGACATCAATCGTTTCTTGTATTAGCGCTCCCGCGACCGGAGACACATAACCAAATGCAGCCGCAATCATCGCCACTCCGGAAAGTCCCATTCCGGCAACTATGCTCTGCATCGCGATGGCGCGTGTGCGCTTCGCGATCGCCACCACCTCGGCCACGCGATCAAGCCTATCGACAAGAATGACCGCGTCCGCTGCTTCAGAGGAAGCGCTTGCTCCGCGCGCGCCCATGGCGAGCCCCACATCCGCGGCGGCGAGCGCCGGGGCGTCATTTATGCCGTCGCCCACCATCAAGGTTGGCGCAAGTCGCCGCTCGACAACAACCGCATCGACCTTGTCCGATGGCACTCGTTCGGCGAGCACAGAATCGAGATCGAGAGCCGCGCCTATAGTCTCGGCGGGTTCAGCTCGGTCGCCCGTCACCATGGCGATCTTACTAACGCCCGCTCGTCGTAAGGCTTGGATTGCGCGAGGCGTTTCACGGCGGAGCTCGTCGGCGAACAACATTACTGCGATCACGTGCCCTTCGATCGACACAAACACCGTCAGCGCCGAACGCCAGGATGCACGACGCGCAGCCCGTCGCGCCCATTCCTCAAGCCGGCCTTCGCCGTGAACGAACTGAAGCGAGCCGACGCTTACTTTGCGACCCTCCACGACGCCCTCCAAACCGGATCCCAGAACCTCACGCACGTTTTTGGGCACCTGAAGCGAAAGGCCCCTGCCTCGCGCTGTGGAGACGATCGTCGCCGCGAGAACGTGATGTGACGCTTGTTCGAGACTGGCCGCAAGCCGCAACGCCTCCTCGGCGGTAACGCCGGGAGCGGTCTCAACGGCGACAAGGCGGGCGCCGCCAACAGTCAACGTGCCGGTCTTGTCGAACATCACAGTGTGGATGTGAGCCAGCGTCTCGAGTGGACCGCCACCCTTGACCAAAATGCCGCGACGCGCGGCCAGCGACGTTCCTCCAATAAACGCCGCCGGCGCGGCCAGGATCAGGGGACAAGGGGTCGCAGTAACCAAAACCGCGAGTGCGCGAATGGCGTCGCCCGACAACCACCAAGCGACGCCTGTAACGCAAAGAGTAATGGGCACAAGCAGAAGGGCGAAACGATCCGCCATCCGGATGAATGGCACCTTGGCGGTCTGCGCTACGGTCACCATTCGAACGATGCCTGCATACGCGCTGTCGCCCGCAGTCGCGGTGGCGTGCATCTCGAACGTTTCGCCCACATTGATCGTTCCGCTGCTAACCGCTTCACCCACTTGCCGCATCACAGGGATGGGCTCGCCCGTGAGAACGGATTCATCGATCAAGGCGCTGGGGCTGACGACCTGTCCGTCGATGGGCACGATTTCGCCGACGCGCACTAGAATTGCGTCCCACAAAGCAATATCTTCGATCGGTATATCTTCAAGCGCGCCGCCACGCTTACGGTGCGCAATGCGCGGCGCGCGATCAATGAGTGTTTTCAAGTCCCGTTCGGCGCGCCCGACCGCGAAATCTTCAAGCGCTTGACCGCCAGCGTACATCACAGCGACTATCACTCCGGCCAAAGCCTCGCCAAGCGCGAGCGCCGCCGTCATCGATAGGAACGCCAGAAGGTCCACGCCCATCCGGCCGGCGCGCAGGTCACGAATAATTGAGAAGGCAAGCGCCGCGATGACGGGCGCGGTGCCGGTAATCCACGGCCAACGCGCGATGTCCGCGCGCCCTACGAGCATTGCGGCAAGACCGATTATAAGGCCCGCCGCCGCGATACCGATCAGCGCACGCCGCATTGTTCGACTACTGAATTTCATCGCTTCTCGCAACAATGGGGCGTGTATTCGAGCTCCCAACGCAACCGCAACATCGTCCGAATCAGGCGTTTGTCGAACTCCATTCGAATCTCGTCGTCACCTTTTCCGCCTTCATCTCGCGCGCTGCGGTGACAACTGACACAGTTTTCAAATGCCTTCGTTCCGGTGCGCCGCGGCGGCGACGACGCGTGAATGTTCGTGGCAGCCATAGCAAATATATTTCTTGAAATCATTTCCTGATGGGGGTGGCACACGCCAGCGCATAGATGCGTCATACCGCTTCTTCGAGATTGATCGGCAGCTTCACTTTCTTGAACATCCCAGTTACTTGAACATCCCTGTCGCGTCAGCCGCCCCGACGCCTACGTCCATGGAGTCTGGCGCGCGCGGATCACGCCGGCGCCAGTCATTCGGCCACTGACCCCTTGCTCGTCAAATCACGCCTGCGTTCGCCGACGATCAGTTCATCGCCGGGCTGCAAATCGCCTCTAAGGACCCAGCTGGTAAGCGCCGTCGCTCACGCCCAGCCGAACCGATACGGCTTTCGGTTCCTTGCCGCGCAACACCCAAAGCTGCGCGGCGGCATCCGATATGTTCGCCGTGTTTCGCCATTCGCCGGACCGCTCTTGTTCGGTAAGGCTCCGGTGATCTCTACAGTTCGGAAGTAAGTATCCCCCGGCAAAGCCGGGGGCTTATGATGTGAGCCGCTCAAAGCGGCTATGGGGTCGCTGACGCGGCCCCGATTTCTTTTGGCCGCCTTAAAGGCGGGCCGGCGTCATTGCCACAGGTTCAACTGCTCCAAGCGCGCATCTTCCTGTTCCTGGTTGCGGATATATTCCCGGATCAGTTCTTCGTCCCGGCCCACGGTCGAAACGAAGTATCCCCGCGCCCAAAAAGGCTGGCCCACGAAACTGCGCCTTCTCTCGCCATATACCCGCGCCAAATGGATCGCGCTCTTGCCCTTGATGTATCCGACCACCTGAGAAACCGCATATTTCGGTGGGATCACAAGCGATCATGTGAACGTGATCCGGCATCAAATGCCCTTCCTCGACCCGGCTCTCCTTTTGCGCCGCGAGCTTCTTAACACCTCTCCAAGAGGTAGCCGAAGCCCGCCATAAAGCGTCCTTCGCCGGCATTTGGGAATGAAGACGACGTGGTATTTGCAGTCCCACTTCGTGTGACTTAAGCTTCTATACTCGTCCATCGCGAGATTTCCTCATCGTGTGCTTGGCGGCTCACGAGGGAAATCTCGTCGGTGGACAGCAGGAAACGTCAAACTCTTACTGCCACCCCGGCAAAGCCGGGGGAACTCTCACTTCGTTTTAGGCGGCAGAGGCGGCGCCCCCGCGCCGACCTCGAACGCGGTCAACGATTCGGACGTAGCTCACTCCAAACTATTCGCGGCAGTTTTTTGGCGCGCGAATTTTATCGGAACACGGGGGCCGGCTTCTTCCTTTCTCGTTCGATCTTCGCGTTCGCGGTAGCGGCTCGAAGAAAGTGAGGAGCCAAGCAAAGCCTTTCCGCTTGCGCTCTGCGGAACCTTTTCAGCATTCGGATGTTTGGAAAGGAAGCGTCGCAGCACGATGAGCCTGTCCGCCGCTTCGCGCCGCGCTCCGAGATCAAGAAACCGGCGGAGATCCGCGACAATCATGTCGCGCACCGCCACAGGCCCCCTCTCGATGTTGAACACATAGCCGGAAAGAAGCCGGTCATGCTTGGTGGACGGCGTGACGCCCAAGACCATTTCTTTTCCGGCAAGGCCAGCTATGGCTGAGAGTTGCTGAAGCGCAATCATCGCGTTTCTCCCTCTTTGGTACCGAAAACACCCGGTTTCTTGTTGTTCTGTGAGCGGGCGCGACAAAGACGAAATGACAATCCTCTGACTGAGTCTTTCCTCCCAGAGGTACGCAACAGGCGGCCGTGACATCTCCGTAATGGGATGCGAGGCAATTGAGCCGCCGGAGGCCAGAGACAGTCAATTCCGCTTTTTGCCGCATCCACTTTATCGTTGCTGTGGCGCCATGAGACATCCCGGAAAGCGCCCGGAGAAGACGCGTGGCGGCTCAAAGCGGAGCGTGACGGCGCCGCCGACAAACCTTGCATGTTCCATGCCTCTCTGCCCACTGGATAATGCTTGAATGGCGCTATAAATAACGATTGAAGCTGAAATCACTTTTCGTCTAGCCCGTTCAATACGCGGGGGAAGGTCATTGGTCCATGCAACGGGGCCATGAGGCGGTGAGCATCAACAAAATTTGCCTATCGTTCCGACGATGGGCGTTGGTGCTGTTTAGCTTTTTCATCCCGTTCGCGGCGGTCTCGGTTCCGGCTCGTGATATCGAACGAAGCGGCTTCATCCTCGTCGCCGAAATCAAGGGTGCAATCGGAGTCGCGGCAACGCGAGTGGTCGCTGATGCCGTAGCCAAAGCGCGCGGGGAGAATGCGCGCTACCTGTTGATCCAGCTCGATACGCCCGGCGGGCTCGTCACTGCTACGCGCGACATCATCCAGCAAATTCTGGCGTCTCCGATCCCTGTGATCGTCTATGTTTCTCCGGGCGGAGCGCACGCAGCATCTGCAGGAACGTTCATCGTCTACGCCGCACATGTCGCCGCGATGGCGCCGGGCACCAATATTGGGGCAGCGACGCCAATCGAGCTTGGCGGCCTTCCAGGACTGCCGCGGCCAACAGAGCCCAAGCGGGACGACAAAGACAAGACCGCTGTCCCAACCGAAGCCACCGCTCAGCGCAAGGCGCTCAACGATACGATCGCGATGTTGCGCAGCCTTGCACAACTACGCGCTCGAAATGTCGAGTGGGCTGAGAAGGCCGTCCGGGACGCCGCGACCCTCACCGCAGAGGATGCGTTGAAGGAGGGCGTGATCGATGTGGTCGCCCGTGATATCGACGAGCTACTCACGAAAATCGACGGCCGCAAGGTCACGATCAATTCCGTCGAGCACACGATAGCAACGCGGAGCATCGCACGGACGGTATTCGAACCGGATTGGCGCACCCGGCTTTTGGGCGTCATCTCGGATCCCAACGTGGCGTTTATCCTATTGCTCATCGGAATTTATGGACTTCTTTTCGAGTTCTGGAATCCTGGCGGCCTTGTCGCCGGCGTTGTTGGCGCTGTCTGCCTCCTGCTCGGATTGACGGCTCTGACCACGCTTCCCGTGCAATATGCCGCGCTAGGCTTGGTCGCTCTCGGCATCGCTCTGATGATCACCGAGGCGTTTGCGCCGGGTCTCGGAATTCTGGGTATCGGCGGCGTGATCGCTTTCATCATCGGCTCCGTGTTCCTGTTCGATCCTGCTGGAGCTGATATCGATATTTCGGTGTCCCTGCCGCTGATCGTTGGCTCGGCAGCGACGACTGGGGCTCTCGCTTTGTTCGTGCTCGGTGCTGCCGTGAAGGCGCGTCGCCGCCCGGCGCTAACTGGCGCAGAACAAATGATCGGAAGCGTCGGAGAGGTGATTGAGTGGAGCGGTCTTCAAGGGCGTATCCGTGTCCACGGCGAAATCTGGAACGCCCGCGCCGAAAAGCCTTTCGCTCCTAGTGACGCCGTGGTGGTCGTTCAACGCGAGGGTCTAACTCTCCTCGTCGCATCCAGATGAATGGAGGCTGCTATGCAATTGCCGTTTGATGTTCAGGTTCTGACTGGGGTTGCAATACCCGTTCTGGTCGTTCTCGCTCTGCTTGCCTACTCATTCCGCATTCTGCGCGAATACGAACGCGGGGTCGTCTTCATGCTTGGGCGCTTCTGGAAGGTGAAGGGACCCGGATTAGTCGTCGTCGTGCCCTTTATCCAGCAGATCGTGCGAGTCGACCTGCGAACGCGCGTTCTCGACGTCCCACCCCAGGACGTCATCTCGCGCGACAATGTGTCGGTCCAGGTGAATGCCGTGCTCTATTATCGAGTCATGGATCCGGAAAAGGCCATTATTCAGGTCGAGCACTACAACGTAGCCACCAGCGAACTCGCGCAGACCACCTTGCGTTCCGTCGTGGGTCAGCATGAACTCGATGAAATGCTTGCGGAACGCGCCAAGATCAATGCTGATGTCCAGCGTATCCTCGACGAGCAAACTGGCGCGTGGGGCATCAAGGTCTCGAATGTCGAATTAAAGCATATCGATTTGAACGAGACCATGGTGCGCGCCATCGCGAAGCAGGCCGAGGCCGAACGTCTACGGCGCGCTAAGGTCATCGATGCCGAAGGCGAACAGCAGGCGGCGGAGAAGCTCGCTGCGGCAGGCGTTATCCTGTCCGGTCAGCAGGAAGCCATGCAACTGCGCTATTTAGGCGCACTGCAGAACATTGCGGGCGAGCAAAGTTCCACGATCGTATTTCCGATACCGATAGACCTGTTCGAGAAGTTTAGGCAGGCCACGGCCACGAAATCCGGGAGCTAATATAGCGATCAAGAATTTGTTGGTAAATTTTTGGTTAGCAGCACGGACATCGGAACGGGCTTCGGGAGCGATCTCGGCGTGAGAATTCGACTGTAAGAAACCATTTAATCGAAGCTATGATGGTGCGGCCTGAATCTCGCGCCGCCAGCAGCCGCTCAGATCAATATTTTCAAGCCGCGCAATCCGACGCGGCGCAATAGCGCCTTGATATCAAAATCGCCTCCACAATCGCATTTTCAAATTTCGGCTTGTGACTATGTGGCTGCGGCGCGTCGGTCCAATGTTAGCTTCGTGCTGTGAAATTCTCCAGGTTCGTCCGATGGACCACGCTGATGACGGTGGCTTAGCCAAGTTCTTCATTGAGCAACCTCAATTCCTTACCGCCACATCCATACAGAATCACCTGACGCAGGGAGCTCAACGGGATATCGGGTTTTTGCGGAATGAACGCGGTGCTCGCGTTTTTCGGCAAGAGAATGCGGCCTGATCCCAACGGCCATAAGCCCGCTAGATGTGAGCTTGCAATAGGTTGTCCATCCGGACCGGACCAAGGAAAGTGACCGCTCGTCGCGCCCGCATCGGCTGCGCAAACCCACGCCGCGAGCGGTGATCGACGATATCGTCGCGCGGCGCCGCCAGCGCTTCACCGGAAAGCATATCGCCAAGGTCACGGGCGTTAGCGCGGCGACAGTGAGCGGCATTCTCAAACGCGCCGGCCTGAGCCGCCTGCGCGACCTCGAACCGGCCGAACCGGTCAGACGCTACGAACGCCAGAACCTCGGCGAGATGATCCACATCGACATCAAGAAGCTCGGACGCTTCGAACGCGTCGGCCACCGGATCACCGGCGACCGCAGGGGCAGAGCAGCAACGCGGCGTCGGCTGGGAGTTCGTCCATGTCTGCGTCGACGACGCCTCGCGCATCGCCTTCACACAAATCAAGCCGGATGAAAAAGCCGTCAGCGCCATCGACTTTCTGAAGGCGGCGGTCGCCTACTACAAGAGCCTCGGCGTCACAGTCGCCCGCGTTATGAGCTGATAAAGGGATGATGTGATTCTCGTCGATATAGCGGACGTTCATCCCACAAATCGGCATTCCTCCGCCGCGTTCCGAGGGGGCCGTGACCTGTGAAGACGGCGCGGCGCAGACCATCGACCAATACGTCAAGGATGTCGCCGCCTTCATGATGTGTGTCGCTGGGCCGTATCTCAAGGTCCGCAACGCACCGGCTTGGACGTCGGAGCCATCCTCATCGTGTTCGTTGCGCTGCTCCATTCAATCAAGCGCCGCATCTGCGCCGACGTGGCGCATTGACGGACGGCGGAAGGTCAGCGAAGCAATAGCGCTTTTGCGCCGTCAACGACGAACTGCACTGCCAGCGAAGCAAGCAACACGCCGAGCAACTTCGCCATCACGATATTGGCGGCAGTTCCGAGAATGCGTTCGACGCGCCCCGCGAGCAGGCAGA
>VGDY01000125.1 GCA_016869555.1 Alphaproteobacteria bacterium
GCATGGCGGGTGTGGCTTCGATGCGATGGCGTGAACGGATCGGCGTCAGCAACCAATCCATACACTAAATCAGTATCTTACACCACACTCGCCAGCCCAAAATCAGGCCCTCGGTGAATAAGACGGGCTAAATCCGGAGGAAAAAATGCTTTTACTTCATAACTTAGGCCACTCGGCCCAGTAGGTACGCCTTGTATCAACGTCTGGCCTGCCGGAGCAGTAATTTTGATGGTGGCGTCAAAACCCCTACCATCCTGTGTAGGCGTGTAATTGCCGTCAAATAGCACGCCCATCACATCAGAACCTATGATTTTTCCACCCATTACCATGAGCATAATCACGCCGTTACCTTGTAATCCCGTCGTGTAGGCAAGGTAAAAGCCCTCAAATAATGACTCATTTTCCATTAGATGCTCCATTACGAAAGCCCCGAAACCGTAGTTTTATCAACATCGAGCCTCCGCGCGTGATTCGCGTGCGTGGCGCTGCCTTCGGCGACCGTCACAATCGCTTCCTCGCGCCGATGGCGGGTGAGCTTAGGCGTCTCTCCGCTCCAGCTGAGCGCAAAGCCTTCACCTGCACATTAGCGCTCTGCCCGTCTGTCTAGACTCGCATAGCGGCAATTCATGCGATCTGCGGGGCAGGATGCGAGCCGTGCTTGCGCGGGGTGAAGGTGAGCGTCACTTCAACATCCTCGTCGAGCTTGCCGAGTATGCCGATGAGCCGGTCCAGGGTGAAGCGGCGTAGCTGCGTGTTGCGAATTCGGGAAAATTCCGAATGAGCAACGCCCGTAAGCTTTTCCGCGTCACGGGTTGAAAGCTTGCGATCGTCGAGAACCCGAATGATCTTGGCGGCGATGAGGGCGCGCGCTTGTTCAAGGCCCGCGTCGAGCCGTCCAAAGTCGCGGTAAACGTTGCCGCTCCCGCGCGCCAATTCAAAATCGTCTTTGCTCATGCCAGTGCCTCCTTCAGCCGTTTCAGTCGCTCGCGAATAAGCTCAACCTCCACCTGTGGGGTTTTGATCCCGGATTTCGATTTCTTCTGGAATGCGTGAATGACCCAAACATCCGCGTCGATTTTCAGCGCATAGATGGCGCGAAAGGCGTCGCCACGATGCCGCAAGGCGATCTCGAACACGCCGCCGTCAACGCCCTTGAACGGCTTCGCCTTGTCGGACTTCCCGCCCTCGGCTGCGACGGTGAGCGCGTCCAGCATGTCGCTTTGCACGTCGTCGGGGAATTCCTCGAAGTCGCGCCGCGCCGCCTTGATCCATGAAATGTTTTTGGTATTCCGCATTCGAGCCTATGTTGACAAATATGTCACCAATTTGCAAGTTAATTCGTCGATGACGTCAGACTGCGCTAGCAGCTTCGAAGAAGGGTGCCTGGCGTGGGAATTGAGCGACTTAGATCGCTACCTTTCCGATCCCTGTGGCTGCCAGGCGCAAAATCTACGAAGTGGAACTACCGGACGATTTCCTTACGGCGCAAAACGGACGACAATTCCCCTCCAAGTCCGCGCCGCCAAACTTCAAGACAGCGGCGCCAGCACCAGCGCCAGATTCTCCACCGCCACGATTCGCGCCCGCGCGCCGGGCGCAAGGCTCTCGACGGCTGCGTCCTCGCTAAGCCGCGCCTGCCATTCGACACCGGACCAGAAGATGACGCCATGCGTCTTCGTCACCTCATGCGTCGTCGTCACTTCGCGCCCGATGAGATCGCTGCTCTTGTCTTCTTCGATGTCGGCGTTTTGAAACCGCTGCAGCGGCTTCCTGCCGACGATGGCGATCAGGAGACTGGCGCCGGCGACGATCGCCGCGGTTTCGACGAGCGGCGGACGCCAGCCGGTCGCATAGAGAACCGCGCTCGTTGATAGCGCGCCGACCGCGACGAACATCACCGGCGACAGGCCGATCACCACAATGTCGAGCCCGAGCAGGATGAGGCCGGCAATCAGGCTGGCGTTGGCGGGATCGTAGAGAAAGGCCGTCTCCATCATTCCGTTTCCCGCCAGGGCTGGGCGCGGCGCTGCTGCGCTTCATCGCCCGCGCCGCCGGCGTTGACCATTTTGAGCACCGCCATCGCCTTGGCGAGCCAGCCGGCGGGGTCGGCGCCGTCGCCCATCAGCACCAGCGAATTGCCGGCCTTGGCGAGGCGGCCATATTGCTCGATGGCGCTTTTGGCGACTTCGAGCTGCACCGCCTGATCGCCGCCGACCTGGGTGATTTGCGTGCGCACCAGTTCGATCGCCTTGGCCTGGCCTTCGGCGCGCAGAATGGCGGCCTGTTTCTCGCCCTCGGCGCGGTTGATCTCGGATTGTTTCACGCCTTCCGATTCGAGCACCGTCGCCCGCTTGTCGCGCTCGGCCTTCATCTGCCGCTCCATCGACTGGCGCAGCGATTCGGGCATGGCGATGTCCTTGATCTCATAGCGCGTCACATGCGCGCCCCAGAGCTGGGCGGCGTCGGAAACGGCCCGCACCACCCGCTCGTTGATCTCGCTTCGGTTCTCGAACGTCTTGTCGAGTTCCATCGAGCCGATCGCCGAGCGCATCGAGGTCTGCGCCAGATTGATGATGGCGCGGCGGATGTCCTGCGCGCCGTAAGCCGCGTCCTTGGCGTTGACGATCTTGTAATAAAGAACGCCGTCGATGGTCACGGTGGCGTTGTCCTTGGTGATCGCGTCCTGCTCCGGCACGTCGATCACCTGTTCGCGCAGATCGAAAGTGTAGGCGACGCGTTCGACGATCGGCCAGACGAAATTGACGCCCGCGGTCAGCGATCGGTTGTAGCGGCCCAGCCGTTCGATGACGAACACGGTCTGCTGGCGCACGAAGCGCACCATCGTCGACAGCGCCAGCAGCGCGACATAGGCGAACCAGAACAGCGGATTCTGGAAGAGGCCGATTGGCAGGCCGAGATTGAAGGAGCGATCGACGATCAGGAGGCCGATCGCGACGGCGCCGACGATAAAAAGCGCGAAACCCATGGATTGTACTCCCGGTGCGAGGCGCGTTGAGCGAATGTCATCGAGCGACAGGGGCGCGGTTGCTCCTGTCTCGGCGCTCGGGGCGAAGGCCGGTCAGCGAAGGCCGGCCCTACGCGCCGAGCGGACCTTAGCGCGCCGGATGTATCGAAAGCGTGCGCCGGCGCATGTCTGCGTCGACTCTCAATGCAATCGCCACCAGCTTTCCAGCGTCGGGCCGAACATCGGCGAGGCGTAACGCGGCAGTCGCGCCGGCCGCGTGATCTCGGTTGAATGCGCGAGCCATTGTTCGGACGCGTGAAACAGCGGCACGACATAGAAGCCGGACAGCAGCGCCCGGTCATAGGCGCGCACCGCGGTGACGAAATCCTCGTGGCGCGTCGCCGAGAGCAGGTCGACGATGAGCGCGTCGATCACCGGCGAGGCGGCGCCGGCGAGGTTGAAGGAGGCTTCCTGGTCGGCGCTGGCCGAGCCCCAGCGCATGCGCTGTTCATTGCCCGGCGAGGCCGAGGCGATCCATTGGCCGAGCATCATGTCGAAATCGAACTTCTGCCGCCGGCGCTGATATTGCACCTCGTCGACGAGACGCACCCGGGCGTCGACGCCGATCCGCGCCAGCGACGAGGCGTAATTGAGCGCGAGCCGCTCCTGATTGCGGTCCTTCACCATGATCTCGAAGGAGACCGGCTCGCCGTCCTTGCGCAGGGCGCCGCCCTCGATGGCGTAGCCGGCGCTCTCGAGGAGATCGAGGGCGCGCTTCGCCATTTCGCGATCGCGGCCGGAGCCGTCATTGACCGGCGGGCGCCAGCGGCCTTCGAGAATGTCGTCGCGCACCGCGCCCGGAAAGGGCGCCAGCAGCGCGCGTTCGGCGGCGGACGCCGGGCGGCCGGAGGAGGACAATTCCGATTCGTCGAAGAAGCTTTTGGTGCGGGTATAAAGTCCCGCATAGAGATTGGCGTTGACCCATTCGAAGTCGAACATCATGCCGAGGGCTTCGCGCAGGCGGATATCCTTGAACAGCGATCGGCGGGTGTTGAAGACGAATCCCTCCATGCCCTTGGGAGTGTCGTTCTTCAGCGTCTCCTTGACGACGCGCCCGTCGGCGACCGCGGGAAAATCATAGCCGCTCGCCCAGCGCGTCGTGCTGGTTTCGTCGCGATAGTCGAGAAGGCCGGCCTTGAAGGCTTCGAACAGCGAATTGCCGTCGCGATAATATTGGATGTCGACCTCGTCGAAATTATTGAATCCGCGCTGGCTCGGCAGATCGGCGCCCCAATAATCCTTGTCGCGGCGCAGCAAGAGCCGATCGCCGACCTTCACATCCGCGACGACATAGGGGCCGGAGCCGATCGGCTTGGCCAGCGTCGCGTCGGAAAAGCGCTCGACGTCGGTCGCATGTTTGGGAAGCACCGGCATGATCGCCAGGATGAGCGGCAGCTCCCGGTCGCCCACGCCAGTGAGATCGTAATGGACGGTGTGGGCGTCCGGCGCGTCGATCGATTTGACCAGCCCATAGGCGATGCGCTGCTGCGGCCGGCCTTTGGTTTTCAGGAGTTCGAAGGAAAACAGCACGTCTGCCGAAGTAATCGGCGTTCCGTCGGAAAAGCGCGCCCGCGGATCGAGATGGAAGGTCACCTGCGAGCGCGCCGGATCGATATCGATCGAGCGCGCGATCAGGCCGTAAAGCGTGAAGGGCTCGTCCTGCGAACGGGCCATCAGGCTTTGGAAAACATTGCCGACCAGCCCCTGCGCGGCGCTGCCGGACTTCAGATTGAAGGGGTTCAGGCTGTCGAATGCGCCGGCCACGCCGACGCGCAGCCTGCCGCCCTTTCGGGCCTCCGGCTCGGCATAGGGAAAGTGGTTGAAATCGCTGGGCAGGGCGGGCGCGCCATGCATGGCGATCCCATGCGTCGGGCAGGGCGAGTCGGCGCCTGGCGGGGACGGGGCCGCCCCCGCGTAGGGGACGGACATCATCAGCGACAGGGCGTAGCTGAGCGCGCGGCGCCCCCGCATGCGCTTCTCGCCGCCGCCTTCGGCGGGGCGTTTCGGGGGAATCGGGCGAATCTTCATCGGCGGACCATATTCCACTGTCCGGCCGCCAGAAGCGAGTCGCACGCAAGTCTTCGGCCTTTTTTTGCGACGGTTTTGCAAAAAAAAGCGCCCATCCCAAGCATTCAACGCGCCGTCTGGCTGGAATTTACTGCGGCGACCATGTAAGAGCGTTGCCGTCGCCTCGTCGGCGTCTCGCAATCGCGCTGGAACACGGGCTGGTCAAGTTCCACGGCGCTTTGGCGCGAAGGCGGCCTCCCGTTATGACGCGACCTTAAAACGATCCGGAGCCGGAGCACGCCGGCCAGCAGGACAATCGAAAGGAACTTCCGATGTCGACCCATTTTTCGCGTTCTTGCGCGATGGCCCTTGCCGGGGCGTTGCTGTTGATCGGCGGCGCCGCCTGGGCTCAGCAGGCCCCCGCGGCCGGCGCGGCGCAACAGCAGCAACAGCCTCAGGGGCCGATCGCCGCCGATCTCGTCGCCGTTCAGCCGGACTGGACCAAGGTCTGCGGCTCCGATCCGCAGACCAAAAAGGAGTTGTGTTACACGACGCGCGATTTCGGCGTTTCCGCAAAAGAGGGCGAAGCGCCCCAGCCGCTGCTTGCGCTCGCGATCTATGACCCCAAGGCCGACGATCAGAAGATCATCCGCCTGCTTCTGCCGCCGGGCCTTTTGCTGAAACCCGGCTTCCGCTTTGCGATCGACAAGGGAACGCCGGAAAGCGGCGCGTTCGAAATCTGCTATCCGAATGGCTGCTTTGCCGAGGCAAAGGTCAAAAAGGCTGTCGTCGACAGCATGAAGAAGGCCGAAAAAATGTCGGTGGTCGTCAAGAATCAGGCGAACAACGAGGTCACCTTCTATTTGCCGCTCGCCAATTTCGGAAAGGCGTTCGACGGCCCCGCCATCGACCCCAAGGTGCTGGAAGAACAGCAAAAGCGGCTTCAGGACGAACTTCAGAAGAAGGCCGAGGAAGAGCGCAAGAGGCTCGAGGCTCAAAAGGGCGCCGCGCCGGCGGCGCCGAGCGCCGCCCCGAAGAAATAAATTCGAACAGAGCGCCATCCCCTATAAACCCGCGCCGGACCAGGTCCGGCGCGGGTTTTTTTCATCCTTGGCGGCATCGCCGGGACGCCGATTGTCGGCCCCGATTTTGCGTCGTCGCAGTCAAGGAAATTCGACAAACTCCTCCCCGGGGCGAACCGTAGCGCGTCACTTTGACGCAAAGCAAAACGTCGGTATATAGGGGCCGTCGGCGGCCCAACACGCGGCGAGGTCAAACAGCGCATGTCTATCGCTTTCGTCATGGTCCTGGTGGTGGCCGGATCAATTCTGTTCCATGTCCTCAGTCCATGGCGGATGACGCCGATCGCGTCGAATTGGGGCTTCATCGATGACACGATGGGACTCACCTTTCTGGTCACCGGCGCGGGTTTCGTCGCGGTCATCTTATTCATGGCCTATTGCCTCTACCGGTTCCGCCATGAGCCTGGCCGGCGCGCCGCCTATGAGCCCGAGAACCAGAAGCTCGAAGCCTGGCTTGCGATCGTCACGACGATCGCCGTCGTCATTCTTCTCGCCCCCGGCCTGCTGGTCTGGGGCCAGTTCATCACCGTGCCCAAGGACGCGATGGAGATCGAAGCGGTGGGGGTCCAGTGGAGCTGGAGCTTTCGCCTCGCGGGCGCCGACCATCAGCTCGGATCGAGCGACGTTCGCTATATCGATACGACCAATTCCCTCGGTCTGAGCCCGGCCGATCCCAGGGGCCAGGACGATCTGTTGGTCACCAGCGGCGAGTTGCATGTGCCGCTCGGCAAACCGATCAAGATGCTGCTGCGTTCCGTCGACGTGCTGCACGACTTCTACGTTCCTGAAATCAGGGCGAAAATGGACCTCGTGCCGGGCATCGTCACATATTTTTGGTTTACGCCGACCAAGATCGGCGAATATGAAATCCTCTGCGCCGCCTATTGCGGCACAGGGCACCCGCAGATGCGCGGCAAGATGATCATCGAGTCGGAAGCCGACTTCGAAGCGTGGCAAGTTGCGCAGCAGACGTTCGAGCAGTCGCGCAAGAGCGCCGCAAGCCAGGACAAGCGGGCCTCGGCGCAATGACATTCGCTCAATCCAGTCGTCGCGCCGCTTTGATATTCATCGCCGCCGAGAGGGCGCCGCTGCGGCGGCGCTCGACCGATCGCCAAAAGCGCGATGGGGGCGAAAGGAGGATGGTTCAATGACCGACGCCAGCGTACCACAGAACGTCGCGCCGCCGCCGGCGGAAGTGGATGACGTCGAGCTCTATCACGCTCACAGCTGGATCACGAAATATGTGTTCTGCCAGGACGCGAAAGTCATCGCGATTCAATACGCCGGCACGGCGATAGCCGTCGGCGTCTTGGCCTTGGTGCTGTCATGGGTGATCCGTTTGCAGCTCGCCTTTCCTGGCGCGATCCCATTCATTGACGCCAACGTCTATTATCAGTCCGTGACCATGCATGGCATGATCATGGTCGTCTACATGCTCACCGCCATCTTCCTTGGCGGCTTTGGCAATTATCTCATTCCGCTGATGGTCGGCGCGCGGGACATGGTGTTCCCCTACGTCAACATGTTGAGCTACTGGGTCTATCTGATCGCGACTCTGGTTCTTGTCTCCAGCTATTTCGTGCCGGGCGGACCGACCGGCGCCGGCTGGACGCTCTATCCGCCGCAATCGATCCTGACCGGCACCCCCGGCTATGATTACGGCATCATTCTGATGCTCGCCTCGCTGATCCTCTTCATCGTCGGATTCACGATGGGCGGATTGAATTACGTCGTGACGGTGCTGCAGGCGCGCACCCGCGGCATGACGCTGATGCGCATGCCGCTCACCGTATGGGGAATCTTCGCCGCCGCGGTGATGGCGCTTCTCGCCTTTCCTGGCCTCTTCGTCGCCTGCGTGATGCTGCTGTTCGATCGCACGCTCGGCACCAGCTTCTTCATGCCGTCGCTGGTCGAACTTGGCGAGCGCAAGGACTATGTCGGCGGCAGTCCGATCCTGTTCCAGCACCTGTTCTGGTTCTTCGGCCATCCGGAGGTCTATATCGTCGCGCTGCCGGCCTTCGGCGTCGTATCCGACCTCATCAGCGTGCACGCCCGCAAGAATATTTTCGGCTACAGGATGATGGTCTGGGCGATCATCGCCATCGGCGTTCTCAGCATGGTGGTCTGGGGCCACCATATGTATGTCAGCGGCATGGACCCATGGTTCGGGTTCTTCTTCGCGGTGACGACGCTGGCGATCGCGGTGCCGACGGCGCTGAAGGTCTATAATTGGGTGCTGACCCTCTGGCACGCGGACATCCACTTCACGACGCCGATGTTGTTCGCGCTCGGCTTCCTTGTCACCTTCGTCAATGGCGGCATCACCGGGCTCTATCTCGGAAACGTCATCGTCGACGTGCCTCTGTCGGCGACGCTGTTCGTCGTCGCGCATTTCCATATGGTGATGGGCATCGCCCCGGTGCTCGTCATTTTCGGCGCGATCTATCACTGGTATCCCAAGATCACCGGCCGGATGATGGATGAGCGGCTCGGCAAAATTCACTTCTGGATCACCTTCCTTGGCGCCTATGCGATCTTCTTTCCGATGCATTATCTCGGCGTGCTCGGCATGCCACGGCGCTTTTACGAGATGGGCGAAACCGCCTTCGTTCCCGCGTCGGCCGCCACGCTCAACATTGTGATCACGGTCATCGCCTTGGCGGTCGGCTTCGCGCAGTCGATCTTCTTCTACAATCTGTTCAGGAGCCTCAAACATGGCGCGCCGGCCGGAGGCAATCCATGGCGCGCGGCGTCGCTCGAATGGCAGACTCCCGAAACGCCGCCGGGACACGGCAATTGGGGGGCGCATCTGCCGGTGGTCTATCGCTGGCCCTACGCCTATAGCGTTCCCGGCGCTCCGGAAGATTTCCTGCCGCAAAACGCCCCGCCGATGAGTGGAGAACATTCGCCATGAGCGTGATGGGGCTGTTCTTCATCTTACTCTTCTCCTTTGCGATGCTGTGGCTGGCGCGCCAGGGCGTGTTCGCGTCGCACTGGCTCGAGGAAGGCGAGGTCGCGCATCATGGCCGCGCCGACGCGACAGCGCCGCCGCCGGCCGCGAAAGTCGGACTCGCGATCTTTCTCGCCGTCGCCGGCTGTCTGTTCTCGCTGCTCGCCGCCGCCTTTTTCATGCGCGGCGACGCGCCCGATTGGCAGATGCCGCCGATCCCCGGCGTTCTCTGGTTCAACACCGCTGTTCTCGCCGCGAGCAGCATCGCGCTGCAGCTCGCGCTCGTCGCCGCCCGTCGCGCCGAGTTCGAGCGGGTCAAGACAGCCCTGCTGATCGGCGCCGCGACGGCTGGCCTGTTCATCATTGGCCAGATCTGGGCGTGGCGCGAACTTATCGAATTGCGGTTGTTCGCCTCGAGCAACGCCGCCAACGCCTTCTTCTATCTGCTGACCGGGGCGCATGCGCTGCATGTTGTCGGGGGACTCGTGGCGCTGGCGCGAACCACCGACAAGGTTCGCGGCGCGGGGCGCGTCACCAGGGCGCTGACGACAAGCGTCGAGCTTTGCGCCATCTACTGGCATTTTCTGCTGTTCGTCTGGCTGCTGATGTTCGCCATGCTGATCGGCTGGACCGATAGCTTTGGCGTCATCTGCAGACGTCTGCTTTCGTAAAAGGGAATGCGCCATGACGGCGGAACATGTAACGACCGAGCCTGCAATGTCAGAAGAAACCCTGCGGAGCCGCGTGCTCGGCGTGGTCGCCGACTGGTCCTCGGATCAGCGTTCGTTCAAGAGCGCGTCCTGGGGCAAGGCGATGATGTGGATATTCCTCGTCAGCGACACCTTCGTCTTCAGCTGCTTTCTCATCTCCTACATGACGGTGCGCATGTCCACGACGGTGGAATGGCCGCATCCTAGCGAGATCTTCGCCCTCGACATCGGCGGCAAGAAGATTCCGCTGATCCTCATCGCCATCATGACCTTCGATCTCATCACCAGTTCGGGCACCATGGCGATGGCGGTGAACTTCGCCTATGCGCGCGAGCGCAAAAAGGCCGCGATCCTGATGCTGGTGACCGCCTTCTTCGGCGCCGCCTTCGTCGGCATGCAGGCCTTCGAGTGGACCAAGCTCATTCATGAGGGCGTACGGCCGTGGGGCAATCCGTTCGGCGCGGCGCAGTTCGGGTCGAGCTTCTTCATGATCACCGGCTTTCACGGGTTCCACGTGTCGATCGGAGTGCTTTTCCTGCTCATCGTCGCGCGCGCGGTCTGGCGCGGCGATTACGACGTGGGGCGCCCCGGCTTTTTCACGAGCCGCAAGGGTCGTTACGAGATCGTCGAGATCATGGGCCTATATTGGCACTTCGTCGATCTCGTATGGGTCTTCATCTTTGCTTTCTTCTATCTGTGGTAACGCTTCCGACAGGGAGAAAAGTATGACGGCGATGACGGATGATACGACGCATGCCCACGGCCATGCCCCTCTCGCTCACGCGGCGCAGCCCGCGGCGCAGGCGCATGGCCAGCAGCATCCGATCAAGCTCTATCTTCTCGTATGGACGCTGCTCTTCGTGCTCAGCGCCTGCTCCTATCTCGTCGATTATTTCGATTTTCAAGGCCTGTTGCGCTGGACCTTGATCATCGTGTTCATGATGTTGAAGGCAGGATTGATCGTCGCGATCTTCATGCATATGGCGTGGGAGCGGCTGGCGCTCGTCGTCGCGATACTGCTGCCGCCATTGGCGGTGCTGGTGCTGATGGCGATGATGGCCTGGGAAGGCGGATATACGAACTATCTCCGCGTGTTTTTCTTCGGCGCGTGACGGAGCCGCACGGCTCCGCCTCGTGCACGCCACAGGCGCCGGAGCGCAGCGCGAATGAGAGAAAACGGTCAGCGCACAGCCAATAAGCCCGTATTCACCGGATAATCACAGATTTTGCTGTACAAATTTGTAGTTTATGTCATATTTTTCATACTGTTATGCTTCATTTAGCGAGGCGGCCATGGCGAA
>VGDY01000126.1 GCA_016869555.1 Alphaproteobacteria bacterium
AATCGCCGCAACGCTCGCTTTGGTTGCGCTCGCCACCGGATTTCTCCCGCTGCGCACCAAGACGTCGAACCTAAATCTGCTGCCCATCGGAGTCGCCGCGGCGACGATCGCGCTCGCCGCGGTCACTCTGCTGCTGAAGCCCCGATATACGGTCGACGACATTCTCGATGTGGGCCCATTGGGGCGCGCCGGCCTCGGGCTCGCCCTGCTCGTATGGCCGGCGATGGGGGCGCTCGCCGTGCGCGGCCGGTGGTATTCGGCTGCGGCGCTGGCCGTCGCCACGGCGCTTGCCTGCTATCTCTCACGCGCCCCCAATGCGATGCCGGCGCTCGCCACGGGAGCGGCGGTCTTCGCCGCCGCATTTGGCCGCGCGCGGCTAATGTCCGTCGTTCTCGCCGTGCTAATGGCGGCGATCGTGCTGCTCGCGCCGCTCGCCGCGTATGCGACGCAGCATGTCTGGCCCGAAAGTCCGCCGGGTTTTTTTAGACATCTCGCCCTGTGGGGTCAGATGATCGAGGCGGACGGCTGGCGCACGCTGATCGGGCATGGCTTCGGTTCGGCGACCTGGGGGGTGCTCGGGGGCTATCTCACGCCAGCGACGCCGCGCAGCCTCATCTTCAAAATCTGGTTTGATCTCGGCGTGCTGGGCGCGGCCGCGGCGGCCCTCGTCGCTGCGCGCATCAGTCTTTTCGTTGGCGAGTCGCGTCCGGCGCTCGCGCCCTTCCTTCTCGGGGGACTTGGCGCGGGTTTCGCCATATGCCTGTTCGGCCCGGCCGCCGAGCAGCTCTGGTGGCTGACGCTCGCCGGGCTCGACGCCATCGCCTTTGCGCTTGTCATGCGCGGCCAGTTCCGCAAACGTCGTCCGCGCCTCCCCATCGGCTGGGGCGCGCCTGCCGAGGGCAGCCCTTAGCCGTGGCGCTGTCTCCGACTCTTACCGACAAAGTCGAAACGATCGGGCTTGGCGAGCCCATCGCAGCCGCGGCTTTCCTCGACGGCGCGCCGGTCTTCGCGCTTGCCGACGGAACGCTCCAATTCGGCGAGGGCGTCGAGGGGCGTCGCATTCCAGCGCATCAGAACGCCGCCATACTCGTCGCGGCGCAGGACCGTAACCGACTCATCACCGGCGGCGATGACGGACGCGTCGTCGCGACCAACGCCAATGGCGTCGTGGAGATCGTCGGCGACGAAAAAGGCAAATGGATCGACGCCGTCGCGGCGCATGGCGGCACGGTCGCCTGGACGACAGGCAAGACGGCCCGGGCCCGCTCAGCCAAGGGCGAGGAGAAATTGCTCGATCTGCCGTCGACCTCGCGCGGCCTCGCCTTCTTTCCCAAGGGCTATCGGCTCGCGATCGCCCATTACGGTGGCGCGACGCTGTGGTTTCCAAACGCCGGCAAGCCGGAAGCGCTCGCCTGGGCGGGCTCGCATCTCGACGCCACGATCTCTCCCGACGGGCGTTTTCTCGTCACCTCCATGCAGGAGAATGCGCTCCACGGCTGGCGCCTCGCCGACGGCAAAAATATGCGCATGGCCGGATATCCGGGAAAGACGCGCAGCTTCTCCTGGTCGCATGACGGGAAATGGCTGGCGACCTCAGGCGCCGACGCCTGCATCGTCTGGCCCTTTTCTGGCAAGGACGGGCCGATGGGCCAGGCGCCGCGCGAATGCGGCGTCCACTCGGCGACCGTGACGCGCGTCGCGTTTCATCCCGCGGCGCTGGTCATCGCAATGGGCTATGATGATGGTCTCGTCATGCTCGCGCGCCTTTCCGACGGGTCCGAAATTTTGGTCCGGCATCCGGCGCAAGACCACGACCGCGCGCGGATCAGCGCGCTCGCCTGGGACGAGAAGGGCGCGCGGCTCGCCTTCGGCGCGGAAAACGGCGACGCCGGCGTGCTGACGCTGCCGAAGGGGTGACTGCCCGCACGACGAGAAGCGCGTCATGCCCGCGCTTGTCGCGGGCATCCACGCTGGAACGTCGCACAAGTGAAAAAAAATAAACTCTGTAATGGGTAGCGGTAGTATTGGCCTTAGCGTGGATGGCCGAGCCAAGCCCGGCCATGACGGGCGATAGTTAACGCAGATGCGCAAAATCCCCCGCCTTCTCTCCATCGCCGGCTCCGACCCGTCGGGCGGCGCGGGCGTTCAGGCGGACCTCAAAACTTTTTCCGCCTTTGGCTGTTACGGCATGGCGGCGATCACCGCGCTGACCGTGCAGAACACGCGTGGGGTCAGCGCTTCCTATCCAATCGCGCCCGACATTGTCGCCGCGCAGATCGACGCGGTACTGTCCGACATTCCTCCCGACGCCATCAAGATCGGCATGCTCGCGACGCCGGAGATCGCACGCGCTGTCGCCGAAATGCTGGCGCGATACGATGCGCGCAACATCGTGCTCGATCCGGTCCTTGTTCCCACACAGGGCGTCAGCCTCTCCGCGGCTGGGCTGGAGACAGCGATGCTCACAAACGTCATGCCCCTCGCCCGCCTCGTCACGCCCAATCTCCATGAGGCGAGCGCGCTCACGCAAACGCCTCTCGCCAGAAATCCAGATGAGATGGCGGCGCAGGGGCGGCTTCTCTGCGAAGCCGGCGCGCGCGCCGTGCTGGTCAAGGGCGGCGATCTCGAAGGCGAACCTGTCGACGTTCTCGTCGAGGCGGGCGAGAGGCGTATCTTTCGCGGGAGGCGCATTCCGACGCGCAACACACATGGAACCGGCTGCGCCTTGTCTTCGGCCATAGCCTGTGAACTCGCCAAGGGCGCGCCGCTCATCGACGCGATCGCGACAGCGAAAGTCTGGCTGGAAGGCGCGCTTGAAGCTGCGGACGCATTGCGCCTCGGCGACGGCCGCGGTCCGCCGCACCATTTCTTTGCTCTGTGGCGTGCTTAGCGCGGCAGCATAAACAGTTGCCTCATCCTGAGGAGGCCTCGAAGAGGCCGTCTCGAAGGACAAGGCAACTGTTTTTTGTAAAGACCCGCCCTCGTGCTTCGAGACGCGCCTTTCGGCGCTCCTCAGCATGAGGGCGGCGTTAGCGTTACGCAGCGCGTTAGGACAGCGCCGCCTTCACCGCCGCGCTCGCCTTTCCGAAGTCCATGCGGCCCGTGTATTTCGCCTTGAGCGCCGCGACGACCTTGCCCATGTCCTTGATCGACGTCGCGCCGACCTCGGCGATCGCCGCCTTCACCGCCTCGGCGACTTCGGCTTCTGAGAGCTGCTGCGGCAAATAGGCGGAGATGACGGCGATCTCGCCCTTCTCCTTGTCCGCAAGATCCGTTCGCCCAGCCTTTTCGTAGATTTCCACCGACTCCTGCCGGCTTTTGATCATTTTCTGCAAGAGCGCGAGCAAATCGTCCTCGCTGAGCGTCTTGCCGGCGCCGCGCGCCTCGATGTCCTTGTCCTTTAAGGCGGCGTTGATGAGCCGCAGCGCGTCGACCTTGGCGCGCTCGCCCGCCTTCATCGCTACCTTGAGGTCCGCCGCAATCTTCTCGCGCATGTTGTATCCTTGGGGGTTTCCAATTCCGGGCCGGATGCATTACATCGCGTCATGCCCGCGCTTGTCGCGGGCATCCACGCAGGAGCCGCAGCCGTGGATGGCCGGATCACGTCCGGCCATGACGCGCGGCGGGAGTGCTGTCAAGCGAGCGGCGCGCCGGAGCGCTGAGACCTTTTATGACGCTTAATCAAGATAACGGCTGGAAGAAACCGATCCATACCGGCGTGCTCGTTCTCGCCAGCGGCGAGGTGATCGAAGGCTATGGACTGGGCGCCGTCGGCGAAGCGGTGGGCGAAGTCTGCTTCAACACCGCCATGACCGGCTATCAGGAAATCCTCACGGACCCGTCCTACGCCGCCCAGATCGTCACCTTCACCTTCCCCCACATCGGCAACGTCGGGACGAATGAGGAAGACATCGAAACCGTCGATCTCGACAAGAGCGCCGGCGCGGTCGGCGCCATATTCGGCGCGCCTTGCACCGATCCCTCGAACTTCCGGGCGCAAAAGCCGCTCGCCGACTGGCTCGCCTCGCGTGGCGTCGTGGGCCTGTGCGGCGTCGACACGCGCGCGCTAACGACGCTCATTCGCGATCGCGGCATGCAGAACGCCGTCATCGCCCACGCGCCGGATGGCCGCTTCGATATTGCGGCGCTGAAAGCCAAGGCCGCCGCCTGGCCGGGAATCGACGGCATGGACCTCGTGCCAAGCGTCGGCTCACAGGAGCGCTACGATTGGCGCGAGACGACGTGGCGACTTGGCGGTGGCTATGGCGCGCGCAATGGCGCGCCCAAATATCGCGTGGTCGCCATCGACTATGGCGTGAAGCGCAACATCCTGCGCCTTCTTGCCGAACAAGATTGCGAAGTCATGGTCGCGCCCGCGACCGCGACGAGCCAGGAGATTCTGGCGCTCAACCCCGACGGCGTCTTCCTCTCGAACGGCCCGGGCGATCCGGCCGAGACCGGAAAATACGCCGCGCCGGTGATCCGCGATCTGCTCGAAGCGAAAATTCCGACCTTCGGCATTTGCCTTGGCCATCAGATGATGGCGCTCGCCGTCGGCGCGAAGACAAAGAAAATGCCGCAAGGGCATCACGGCGCCAATCATCCGGTCAAGGATTTCACCACCGGCAAGGTCGAGATCGTTTCGATGAACCATGGTTTCGCGGTCGATCGCGACAGCCTGCCGGAAAACGCCGTCGAGACGCATCGTTCGCTCTTCGATGGCTCGAACTGCGGCATCGCGCTCACCGACCGCCCTGCCTTCTCGGTGCAGCATCACCCGGAAGCCTCGCCCGGCCCGCAGGACAGCCATTATCTCTTCAAGCGTTTCGTCGAGATGATGGAGAAGGCGAAGGCGGCCTAGCGGCTTTCGGCCATCGGCGTCTCGGCGCGGTTGGCCAATTTCTCGCAAGGCGGCACGAGTTCATCGAGCGGCTTTTCCTTGGTCGCCGTTTCGCGCATGTCGAGATTCTTGAGCACCGTGAGATAGGCGCCGGAAGGCTGCGTGCGCAAATAGGTTGTCGTAAGCAGCGGACCTTCGGGGAAACCGCCGCGCCGGCAGGCTTCGGCGCCGACGCCAAAGGAGCCATGCGTCTTGCCGGGATTGCGCGCCTTCTCTTCAAGAAATTGCTTCTGCCGGGCGCGGATCGCCGCATAGTCGGCCGGATTGACGCGATAAGCGTGAATGCGCGTTCCGGGCTTCTGCTCGCCGGCGAGCGGCGCGACGTCTTCGGGCGCGGTCGTTTCTTGAAGCGCGAAACTCATCTCGTGCTTCGCGTTCTCTTCTCCGTCGCGCCACCAGCCGATCTTCAACGTCACGCCGCCCTTCTGCGGTTCGAGAGTTTCAGGCAGGCGCACCGCCGCGCGCAGCACGGCTGGATCGACCGACGAGGCGTCGAAATTACGCAGCGCCCACATGGTCGAGACCGGCACATGGCTACACGCGGCAAGCGATGCGCCAAGGGCAGTCACGCAGAAAACGAAAAGAAGCCGCCGCATCGAATGCCTCATGTAGATGATTTAGTTTTTAATGTTTGACATTAAAATTTTATCGTGTCAAATTCATTCAAATGAGGAGGACTGTTATGACCGACTTCTTTGACTCCACGCTCTCCCTCGACGACCGCCGCCTCGACTCGCTACGCCGCCGCATCGGCTGGCTCTGTCAGGCGCTGCGCTTCGCGCTCGTCGCCTATTGCCTGTGGGTTCTCTTCGCGATCGTAAGATTTTGGAGCGATGATGCGCTGATCGTCCCGCGATTTGCGTCGCTCAAGGTCGATGTCGAAGGCATGTCCGACTATCAGCGGCTCGGCGCCTTCGGAGTCAGCTTCGTGATCTGGGCGCTGCTCGTCGCCGCCTGCTACGCCGGCTGGAGATTATTCTCTGGCTATCTTGAGGGGCGCATCTTCACGCCTGATGCTGCGGGATGGTTGCGCTCTCTTGCGTTGATGGGCCTCATCGCAGCGCTCGTCGATATCGCCGCACGACCGCTGATGTCGCTGATCCTCACGGCGCATAAGGCGACGGGCGCGCATATGGTGTCCGTCTATTTGCGACCCGAGGATCTTTCTACCGTCATGTTGCTCGCGACGCTTCTCGCGCTTGCGCATATCCAGAAAACGGCGGCGGACATCGCCGACGAACATGCGCAGATCGTCTGATGCCGATCATCGTCAACCTCGATGTGATGCTGGCGAAGCGCAAGATGCGCTCGCGCGATCTCGCCCAGCAGATCGGCATCGCCGAGCAGAATGTGAGCCTTTTGAAATCCGGCAAGGTCAAAGGCGTGCGCTTCGACACGCTCGAAAAAATCTGCGAAATTCTGCAATGTCAGCCGGGCGACCTTCTCGAATATCGACCGGACGATAAGTCTGCGTAACGAGGCGCGAGACAGGCATGCCGCGTATCATGGCTAGGGCTTGGGGTTTTGGGCTTGCGTTCGTCGCAGCGGCCGCGCTGGCGCTAGCCTTGCGGCCAGAGCTTCGCCTCGCCGCGCGCGCCGCCTGGAACGATCCGCGCCTGCTTCCCGCCTTTGCGAATGATGCGCGCATTCGCTACGAAGTCGAGGCGCAGGCTTGCGCAGAAGCGGTCGCGAATCTCGCTCCACTGGCCATTGCGCAAATCGAGTCCGCGCACGGAAGGCCTTTCGCACGACCGCCGGTGGTGGGCGTCTACGCGTCCTTCGAGAATTACGCGAACGCCAACGGCATGGACGATCCCGGCATCGCCGCCGTGACGCGCGCCGGCGCCGCGCTGTTGTCGCCGACGCTTTGCGGCGAGGAGCGCGATCGCCTCCGAGGCGTTCTCACGCATGAATTGTCGCATGTGCATCTTTCGAGCTGGCGGCCGCTTGGCGCGCCACGGCCGCCGCAATGGTTCACCGAAGGACTTGCGGTGATGGCGTCGAACGGCGGCGGCGCCGAAGGCGTTAGCGACGACGAGGCGACGCAGGCGATCCGCGACGGCTATCGCGTCGTGCTCGACGGGCGTCGGTGGATCGACTTCGCGAGGCTCGGCTTCGAACGCGAACCGCCGCGCGAACCGACGAAGAATGCGCTCACTCAGCGCCAGCGGCTCGCCTACAAGCAGGCCGGCATGTTTGTCGGCTGGCTGCGCATGCGCGACGAGACGGCGTTCCTGCGCCTGCTTCGCGCGCTCGAAGCTGGCGAAGCCTTCGAGCCGTCATTCGAGTCGGCCTTTGGCGAAAGCGCGCCGTCGCTTTGGCGCCGCTTCGTTTCAGGTCTCTCTCAACAATCCAGCGCCGGTTAATCCTCAAAGACCTCGCGGAGAGCCGCCAGGGCAGCCGCGAGCGTAGAGTCAGACATGGCCGAACGGCTTGGGGATAATCAAGCCGGAAGAGTTCGCCATCTTTCGAAGAGCGCTGCGCATAGCGCTCATTTCAAGAACACGTAGATATCCACGTCGACGGTGGCGTCGTCGCCCTTAAAATCTGTGAGATATTCCTCGACGATGAGGTCCTTTGTGTCGAGGCCCTTCTCATCGAGATAGGCGGCGATCGCCTCATAGGTCGCCTCGATCTCGTCATAAGCGCCGCGATGCTGGAATTTGAGCGCCTTGCCGGCGGGCGAAGCGCCGATGCTGACGCCCTCGGGCAGTTTGGGCGCGCCTTCCGGCGCCGCAGAGAGCGGCGCCATCGCCTCGAAGGAAAAGCCGGCGTCGTCAGTCTTGGTGAAGACGGCGATCGGGCGGCCATTGGCCGCGAGGCCCGCCTTGACGACGGCGTCGTTGAGTTTGGCGATTGCGTCGGAGAGCGTCTTGGCCGCGTCCTCCCACTTGCCCTGCCCTTTGATCACGGCGGCGGGCCGCGCGTCGACGGTCACGGTCTGGCTCATCACCGCCTGCGCCGCTTCGTCCGTGGCGCTCCCTGGAGGACTCGCATGGTCCGGCTTCGCCTCGGGCTGCGCCTCTCCAGGCTTGGCGTCGCTCTCGCCGGGCTTCGCATCGGGCGCAGCATTCGGCGGCGCCACAGGCGTTTGCGGCGCGACGGACTTCTCCGCCTCCTCAACGCCGCCCCCTTGAAACAGCGCGCGTTCGGAATAAATCGCGGCGCCCGCGACAAGAATCGTGAAGATCGCCAGCGCCCGCCAATGACGTCGCAGGCTGTCCAGCAAGCCCGTTTCTTCTTCCATCGTCAGCGCCCTAACCGGCCAACATGGCATTTTCGCGCAAGTGCGACGCGCGTCCGGCGGACGCAGTGGCGCTTCGGCGCGGCCTTCTCTATATACGAGCGCGTCCCCAAGAACAGGCGAAAACTGCCTCATGGCGCATCCGCTCGACCATCTTCCGATTCTGCGCATGAATGGCGCCGGAAACGAGATTCTCGTTCTCGATTTGCGGGGGAGCGACCACGAGCTTGCGCCGCAGGAGGCGCGCGCCATCGCCAATGCGCCGGGCCTTCGCTTCGACCAGCTGATGGCGCTCCATAGGCCACGCCAGTCCGGCGACGACGCATTCATGCGCATCTACAATGTCGACGGTTCGCTTTCCGCCTCCTGCGGGAATGGAACGCGCTGCGTGGCCTATGCGCTGGCGCGCAATGGCAAGAACGCGCTGCGCCTCGAAACCGATGCGGGCGTCATCGAGACGCAGCGCCAAGCCGATACGGTTTTTACGGTCGATATGGGCCGTCCACGATTTGACTGGCGAGAGATACCGCTCGCCCATGCCGTCGAAGACACGCGCGACGTTCCCCTCGATCCGGCCGTCCCCGGCGCGCCGGCGCGTTTCTCCGCGGTGAGCATGGGCAATCCTCATGCAGTGTTCTTTATTGAGGACGCAGCAAAGGTTGATCTCGAGACGCTTGGTCCTGCGATCGAACGCCATCCGCTCTTTCCTGAGCGCGTCAATGTCTCCTTCGCGCAAATGCTTTCGCGCAACGACATTCTGCTGCGCGTTTGGGAGCGTGGGACCGGCGCCACCAAGGCATGCGGCTCCGCCGCCTGCGCGACGCTCGTCGCCGCCGCGCGCGCCGGCATGGGCGATCGCACGGCGCGTCTGCGTCTGCCGGGCGGCGATCTCAATATCGAGTGGCGGTCCGACGATCACGTGCTGATGACTGGGCCGGTCGAATTCGAATTTGAAACCACGCTCGATCCTCAGATCTTTCAGGATATCGCGGCGTGAACGCGCCGTTGCGCAGCGCCGAGGTCGTAACCTTCGGTTGCCGGCTCAACGCGGTCGAATCGCAAGAGCTCGCCAGAGCGCATGCGAGCGCGCGCGAAACTGTCGTCGTCAACACCTGCGCCGTCACTAGCGAAGCGACGCGGCAAGCGCGTCAGGCGATCCGCCGCCTGCATCGCGAGCGGCCTGACGCCGAGATTATCGTGGCTGGCTGCGCGGCGCGGCTCGATCCGCAAGGCTTCGCCAAAATCGACGGGGTGACTCGCGTTCTTGCCGAACATGCCCCAAATCGCGCGCTTGCCAGCGTTGAAGGCACGCGCGGGCTTCTCGCCATTCAGAACGGCTGCGATCACCGCTGCACTTTCTGCATCATTCCTTTTGGGCGCGGCGTCGCGCGTTCGGCGGCGCCCAGCGATGTTGTCGCGCAAGCGCGTGCGCTCATTGCGGGCGGCAAGAAGGAAATCGTTCTCACCGGCGTCGATCTCACAAGCTACGGCGTCGATCTTGGCGAAGGCTGGACGCTCGGGCGCCTCGTGCGCCTCCTGCTGCGCGAACTTCCAGCGCTTGAACGCTTGCGCCTTTCTTCGGTCGACTGCATCGAGGTCGACGACGATCTCATCGCAGCTTTCGCGGATGACTCTCGGCTCTGCCCGCATCTTCATCTGTCGCTGCAATCGGGCGACGATCTGATCCTAAAGCGCATGAAACGTCGGCATTCGCGACAGGACGCCATCGACCTCTGCCACGCGCTGCGCAAAGAACGGCCTGACATCGTCTTCGGCGCGGACTTCATCGTCGGCTTTCCGACCGAGACCGAAGAGATGTTCGCCGCCACGCTCGACATTATCGACGCCTGCGGGCTCACCCATCTTCACGTCTTTCCTTTTTCCGCGCGGCCAGGGACGCCCGCGGCGCGCATGCCGCAAGTCGTGCTCCAGATCGCGAAAGAGCGCGCGGCGCGATTGCGGGAAAAGGGCGACGCCACGCTGCGACGCCATCTCGACGCGCAACGAGGCCGAACGTTGCGGCTGTTGACCGAGCGCGGCGGAACGGCGCGCGCCGCCGATTTCACGCTTGCGCACACGCCGGGAGCTGAGGCGGGTCTGATGATCGAGGCGCTGTGTAAGGGCCACGACGGCCGCGCGCTCGTAACGAGCGTCACGGCTTTTGGTAAGTGATCCGGTAGATCGCGCCATTCTGGTCGTCAGTGACGAGGAGCGAGCCATCCGCGAGCTCCGCGACGTCGGCCGGCCGTCCGAGGTAGGATCCCGAGCCGGTGTTCCAGCCTTCGGCAAAAGGCGCGGTCGCGGTCGTTCCCGCGGCTGTGAACATCACGCGCGCGCCGATCGGCACGCTGCGGTCCCACGATCCGTGCTGCGCATAAAACAGAGCGCCCTTATATTCCTTGGGAAACATGTCGCCACGATAAAAAGTGACGCCAAGACCGGCGGCGTGCGGCGCAGTTTCTACTATAGGAAACACGACGTCCTTCGGCGGCTCGACGCCGAAGTATTCATAGGTGCGCACATGTCCACCGCCATACCAGGGGAAGCCAAAATTCAATCCTGCCCGGTCGGCGCGATTAATTTCTTCCGGCGGCTGATTGTCGCCCATGCCGTCGACCTGATTGTCGGTGAACCACAGAGAGCCGTCGGCGTCGAAGACGATGCCCACCGAATTGCGAATGCCGGTTGCGAAAACTTCACGCCCTGATCCGTCGAGATTCATCCGAATGATGCCGCCGATTCCCGTCTTCTCATAGAGCGCGAGCTTTTCGGGCGGCGCGACATTGTACGGCTGGCCAAGTGAAATATAGAGCTTGTCGTCGGGACCTATTCTACACACGCGAGAAGCATGGCCGCGGCTCTCTTCGTTCCTTGGAATGAGATCGCCCGATTTGAC
>VGDY01000127.1 GCA_016869555.1 Alphaproteobacteria bacterium
CTCGCTAGCCGATTCACCCGCCGGGTTCGTCATCGCCGCCTCGCTCAAACGAGCCTAACCTTCTGAAAATGATGCCATAAATGCCGAAATTGTACAGCAAAATCAGAGTTCATCCGGCGAATGCGGGTTCAGTCCTTGCGCGTTGAACATTTGGACCGCCAAAGTGGGCGAGAAGCCAACAGTGATCGGACCGAATTTTCTGGCGTAAGTCGCGCTCATAAACGACTGTTGAAGGTCCAGTCCCGCCCAGCCGCCGCCGAGCACGCCGCCGAAGGAAGGAAAAACTGTGATCGCGCCGCCTGGGCCCGCCAAGACCGGAGGCTTGAAGTGGCCGAAGTCATACGAAGTATTGAGTCCGCCGTTGCCGTAATTGGCGATCCCCCATGCGGACTCGGCGTCGATCGGCTTGACATAGGCGGCGTTTGGCACCGGAAAGATCGGTCGACCGCTCCTCACGTCGCCGGGCGCCAGAACCGCCGGCTGGCCTAAGGTCGAGTAACCGCGCTCGGGCAGGCTCGCGGCGAGCCCGATCTGAAACTCCCGGTCGAGTCCGACGATGCCCGCCGGGTTGATCGACATGGCCATCGGGTCTCGCGAGTCCGCGACGCCGGCGCCGCCCAAGGCCCGCTGACGCGGGCCATAACCCGTAAGGAAATAGCCGTCCGCGCCAAAGGCGAGCGAAGGCGAAGCGACCGCCGCCAGGGTGAAGAGGATGCTCCGTGCAATCAATCTCGTCATGAGCGGCGAGTCCGTCCCAAGGCGAACTGTCTCAATAAATCGTGAGCGTTCGCCATTGCGCCGAATGTCGACGCTTGTTCATGTTACTATTAGAGATTACAGGACCTTTTCACCCGTGGGGCGCAAATTCGGCTTCGGGCCTGCCGATTTCTCTCGTATGTTACGTCTTTGCCACACAAGTGTTTTTTTGAGTCGGAGGCCCAATGCGCGCCTCAGCGCAAATCAACGGTCAGGACGGCGTCTTCCCGTTGCGCGTGCGGCGCCGGATCGAGCAATCGACGCCAAACGCCGTACCAACTTCCCGCGATCGCGGCGAGCGTCAGCGCCACGGCGAGTTTCGGCCAAGTCGGCGGCTCGAAGCGCAGAAGCTCCGAGATAATAGGCAAGTAAAGGCTGGCCGCCACCATCGCGCTAGCCGCGAAGGCGACGAGCCAGAACGCCAGATTTTCGCGTGCAAACAGCGACGCGCCGCGGGGAAGCGCATCCGAGAGCGCAAGCACGAGATTGCTGACGACAAGGGTCGCGAAGGCGAGCCCGCGCGCCTGCGGCTCGGGCGCGCCCAACCCATTGTCGATCACATAGACCGACATCACGGCAAGGAACACGACAAAGCCCTGCGCGAAACCCAGCCAAAGATCGCGCAAACCAAAAAGCGGCTCATCGCGCCGGTGCGGCGGTTTGAGCATGGCGTCAGCTTCGTTAGGCTGTGACTCGAAAACGAGCGCGCAGGTCGGGTCAATGATCAGCTCCATCAGCACGACATGAGGCGGCAGCAACAGTGGCGGCAGGCCCATCAGGATCGGGGTCAAAGCGAGGCCGGCGATCGGAATGTGAATCGCCGTGACATAGGTGAGCGCGCGGCGCAGATTGGCGAAAATCCGCCGGCCGAGCGCCACGCCGGCGACGATCGACGCGAAGCTGTCGTCAAGCAACACGATATGCGCGGCTTCGCGCGCCACATCGGAGCCGCGCTGCCCCATGGCGATGCCGATATGCGCCGCCGCCAGCGCCGGCCCGTCATTGACGCCGTCGCCGGTCATGGCGACGATTTGGCCGTCGGCCTTGAAGGCCTCGACGAGCGCAAGCTTGCTCGTGGGAGTCACTCGCGCGAAGACGCGCAGATCGCGGATTTTTTCGGGAAGCAGTTCGCCTGGCGTCGCGGCGATCTCCGCGCCGGTGAACGCGCCGGCTTCGACGTCGAGCCCTGCCTGGCGCGCGATGGCGAGCGCGGTCGCGGGATAGTCGCCGGTGACCATGGCCACGGCGATCCCCGCGCGCCGCGCCGCTGCGACGGCGGCCGGGACGTCTTCGCGCAGCGGATCCTCGAAGGCGAGCAATCCGGCAAAATCGAACGATGCGGTCTCGAGCGGCGGCGCGTGCGGCAGCGGCGCCGTTGTCGCGACTCCAAGCACGCGCAGGCCGCGATGCGCAAAATCGCCGACCTGAATTTCGAGGCGCGCGCGCGCTTCATATGAAAGTCGCGTGAGTTTGAAGATCGCCTCCGGCGCGCCTTTCGCCGCGTAGCTCTCTCCTGACTGATCGCGCCAGCATTGGATGAAGGCGAGGAGGTCGGGGCGGATCGGAAAACTTCGAACCGGTTCGCCTTCCGGCGTCATGCCGGCGTCCGCCGCGAAGGCGTGAACGGCGCGGTCCATCGGATCGACGGGATTCGCCGATGAGGCGCGCAGGGCGGCGCGGATGAGCAGGCGGCGCCTTTCCGAATCCACTGCTTCGTCGCGGTCGGCGACGGCGAACGCCACGCGCATGAGGTTCTGCGTCAGCGTTCCAGTCTTGTCGACGCAGAGGATCGAGGTCGCGCCGAGCGTTTCGGTCACCGACGAGCGCCGAACGAGCACATTGCGGCGCGCCAGCCGATAGGCGCCGAGCGCGAGAAAGATCGCCAGCACCATCGGAAATTCTTCCGGCAAAAGGCCGATGGCGAGCGTGATGCCGGCGATGGCCCCCTCGAACCAGTCGCCATGCACGCGCCAATAGGCGAGAAACACCAACACGCAAAAAAGGAGCGCGAAGACGCCGAGCGTCGCGACCAGCCTGCCGGTTCTTTGCTGCAAGGGACTGGGCTCGCTCTCGATCGCGGCGAGGGAGGCGCCCAGACGGCCCATCGCCGTGCGCGCGCCGGTGCGAACCACTTCCGCCAGTCCCGATCCGCGCGCGATCATGGTTCCGGCGAAAAGAAACGGCGTCTGCTCGCCGCCGGGATCGGGAAGTTCGGCGGAAGTCCGCTCGCCTGCGAGCGTCTTCGTCACCGTGGCCGACTCCCCGGTCAGCAGGGATTCGTCGACTGTCAGCGCGTCGCCGCCGATCAGCAGCGCGTCGGCGGGCGCACGCTCCCCTTCGCCGACCAGAATAATATCGCCGGGCACGAGATCGCGCGCCGGAATGCGCCGCTCGACTCCGTCGCGCCGACAGATCGCGGTCGGCTCGGCCAGCCGGTTGAGCGCTTCGAGCGCGCGTTCGGTGCGCAGCTCCTGCAGAATGACGAGCGTGATCGACGCGCCGGCGCCGGCGACCATGAACAGGCCTTCGCCAAGATCGCCGACGAAGAGATAGAGCAGAGCCGCGGACGCCAGCAGAAAGAACATGGGTTCCTTGAGCGTGCGCAGCGCGATCGCGAAGACGCCCGGCGGGGGCGCGCGCGGCTGTTCGTTGGGGCCGTATTGAGCAAGGCGTCGGGCCGCCTCGCTTGATGACAGACCCCGGAAATCTAAATTCCTCATATGTCTGGGCTCGTCGGGGCTATACGCTATTTGCCGGTATCGCCACGCGAACTTGCGACACGAGTGTGAACGCGGTAACTTTTCCATAATGGCGAGGGGCGCCGCAAGCGCGGCTGAGAAGCACCCGTCGAACCTGATCCGGGTCATGCCGGCGTAGGGAAGGCCAGCGAAAAAGCGAACGGCGCCACGCGTCGACGCTATGATTGCGCGTCTCTCCTCCGTCTTCCTGACTCAGCGTCCGCTTCCCTTGAAGAAGCGCGATGAAGGAGCGCGATCATGAATATTCACGACAGGCGCCTGCCGGCGAGCGTCACCACCGGGCCTATAGGAAAGTCGCGAAAGGTCTATGCTTCGCCGAACGGGCGCGACGATATTCGCGCGCCCTATCGCGAAATCCCGCTTCGTCCTTCTTCGGGCGAGCCGCCGCTTCGGGTCTATGACTCCTCCGGACCCTACACATGCGACTCGTTCGCGCCTGATCTTTCGGCGGGCCTCCCCTCCGCGCGGCCCTGGCTTGTGGCTCGCCCCGGCCTCGAAAACTATCAAGGCCGCGCGATCAAGCCGGAAGACAATGGCTTCGCCGAAGGCGAGCGCCTCGTCCCGCCATGTCCCGCCGCGCGCAGGCTTTATCGCGCATCGGGCGCGGAGCCCGTCACGCAGCTCGAATTCGCCCGCGCCGGGATCGTCACGGAAGAGATGATCTATGTCGCGCATCGCGAGAACCTTTGCCGCGAGCGCGCGCTCGATGTCGCGAAAGAACGCATCGCCGACGGCGAGAGCTTCGGCGCCGCCATCCCCGAATTCGTTACGCCGGAATTCGTGCGCGATGAAGTCGCGCGCGGCCGCGCCATCATTCCGGCCAACATCAATCACCCGGAGCTGGAGCCGGTCGTCATCGGCCGCAATTTTCTGGTCAAGGTCAACGCCAATATCGGCAATTCGGCCGTGACCTCATCGGTCGCGGAAGAAGTCGAGAAGATGGTGTGGGCGATCCGCTGGGGCGCCGACACGGTGATGGACCTCTCGACCGGCCGCAACATTCACAACATCCGCGATTGGATCATCCGCAATGCGCCGGTTCCGATCGGCACGGTGCCGATCTATCAGGCGTTGGAGAAGGTCGGCGGCGACGCGTTGAAGCTCGATTGGGAAGTTTTCAAGGACACGCTGATCGAGCAGGCGGAGCAGGGGGTCGATTATTTCACCATCCATGCCGGCGTGCGTCTCGCTTATGTGCCGCTCACCGCCAATCGCGTCACCGGCATCGTCTCGCGCGGCGGCTCGATCATGGCGCGCTGGTGCCTGTCGAAGCACAAGGAAAGCTTCCTCTATGAGCGCTTCGACGAGATCTGCGACATCATGCGCAAATATGACGTGTCCTTCTCGCTCGGCGACGGCTTGCGTCCGGGCTCAAACGCCGACGCCAATGATTCAGCGCAATTCGCTGAGCTGGAGACGCTCGGCGAACTAACGAAAATCGCCTGGGACAAGGGCTGTCAGACGATGATCGAAGGCCCCGGCCATGTGCCGATGCACAAGATCAAGGCCAATATGGACAAGCAGCTGAACGTCTGCGGCGAGGCGCCGTTCTATACGCTGGGTCCGCTCGTCACCGACATTGCGCCGGGCTATGATCACATCACGTCGGGCATCGGCGCGGCGATGATCGGCTGGTTCGGCACGTCGATGCTGTGTTACGTAACGCCTAAAGAGCACCTCGGCCTGCCGGATCGCGACGACGTGAAGACCGGCGTCATCACCTATCGCATCGCGGCGCACGCCGCCGATCTCGCCAAGGGCCATCCGGCGGCGCGCGAACGCGACGACGCGATGAGCCGGGCGCGTTTCGACTTCCGCTGGGAGGATCAGTTCGAGATCGGCCTCGATCCCGACACCGCGCGCGAATTCCACGACGCGACGCTGCCGAAGGAGGCGCACAAAGTCGCGCATTTCTGCTCGATGTGCGGTCCGAAATTCTGCTCGATGCAGATCACCCGCGACCTGCGCGAGGAAGCGAAAGAGATCGAACGCCAGAAGGGCATGGCGGAGAAGAGCGTGGAGTTCCTGAAAAAGGGCGGGGAGATTTACGTCGAGGCGAAGTGAGGCTGCTTACGGCGCCCGCCATTTCAGGCCGGGAAAGCGCGCGAAATCGCGATCGAGCGTGATCCATTCGCAATCCCATTCAATGGCGAGCGCGGCGAACCATGCGTCGGTAACCATGGGTCCGCGCGTATCCGTTTCGAGACAGAGGCGCTCGAATATGCGCCAGTGGCTGTCGCCCGGCTCAACGAGACGACAGTTGGGCTGCGTCAATATGTCGGCGCAAAAGCCAAACGCCTCATCGAGCGCGCTCGGCGACTGGTAGAATCTCGGGCTGGTGGTGATTCTCACGACCGCGCTTAACACGAGACGCGACACGGCGAAGGGCGCGCGGCGATCGAAAGCGTCGTCGAGCCAATTGCGACAGGCTCTATGTCGCGGCGCATCGCTACGGAATGCTTCAACGAGCACATTGACGTCGGCGAGATTCAACTGTCCGAGCCGCCAGTTTGCGAGTTGAGGCGCGCGAGACGCTCAACGTCGTCCTGCTCGTCGACATCGCGCATTCTGGGAAAATCGACGCCAGCCGCCGGGCCTCCGGTCTCTCGGCTCACGCGCGCGTAGCGGGGCGACGCCGGCCCAGGGGGCCGCTCTCCATCGAGGACAAGGCGAAGCCCTTCCTCGATCATCGACGTCAAGGTGCGATCGTCGGCCGCCGCCTTCCTGCGCGCGCGGCGAAGGAGATCGTCGGGAAGTCGGACGGTGGTGCGTTCAGTCACCTTGCTGACATAACGTCTATATGTCTATATGTCAAAGAAATGCGAGCGCCCGGCCGAATTCGGGCGCTCGCAATTGCCCCAGCTCTTGCCCAGCACCTCGACGCGCACCGGTCCGGCGCCGCGTTCAATGAGGCCGAGCTGGGTCGCCGCGCCGCGCGACATGTCGAGGCTGCGCCCGGTCCAGGCCGCCGGCCCGCGGTCGTTGATGCGCACCACCACCGACCGCCCGGCATAGGTCAGGCGCAGCCGCGTGCCCATCGGCAGGGTGCGGTGGGCGGCGGTCATGTCCCACATGTCGAAGATTTCGCCGTTCGCCGTCCGGGCGTTGGGCTCGTAGCGGCGCGGACCACCGCCGTAGAACGACGCATTGGCGGTGAACTCCTGGCCTTGGGAAGACTCGACGTGACGCCATGAATGGCGGGAGGCGTGATGCGCCAGCGCGGGCGCGGTCATCAGTCCAAGGATCGTCACGACGCCATAGATATGCTTCATGCAGGATTACTCCCTTCGCCCATAAGCGTAAAAGAACGCCGACACGCATCTCGCGGCGCCGAGCGCATAGATTCCATCTGTCTGAATGGAGGTGAGGATAGATTGGTTAACGCGTAAATGTGGCGAAATACGTTAGAGGCATATTCACGAACTATCTTCGGATAATAAGTGTAGAACGCGCTATCTATATATAAATCCTCTATTCTCGACTCGATATAATGCCTAACTTAAGCCAATCATTGTTCGCCAATTGGCAAATTAACCTGGCTCAAGCGCTGCCGCGGCTGATAGTGACAAGCGCGCGGCGGCGCGCAAACATGCGCGGGGGAGAATCGCCAGTGACCGACCAAAAGCGCGCCGCGATCATCGGGGTCGTCACCGCCTCGGACCGCGCAAGCGCCGGCGTTTACGAGGATGAGAGCGGTCCGGCGATCGAGACCTATCTGCGCGCCGCGCTGACGACGCCCTTCCGGATCGAGCGGCGCATCATTCCCGACGGCTTTGAAAGCGTGCGCGATACGCTGATCGATCTCGCCGACAATTTCGGCTGCGACCTCATCGTCACGACCGGCGGCACCGGGCCCAGTCCGCGCGATCTGACGCCGGAAGCGACGCTCGCCGCCTGCCCGCGGGAACTGCCCGGTTTCGGCGAATTGATGCGACAGGTCTCGCTGGCGCAGACGCCGACCGCGATCCTGTCACGGCAATTGGCCGCCCATCGCGGCAAATGCCTGGCGATCAATCTGCCGGGCAAGCCGAGGGCGATCGAACTCTGCCTCGACGCCGTGATGCCGGCCGTGCCTTACTGCCTCGACCTGATCGGCGCCGCCTATATCGAAACCGACCCCGCGCGCGTAAAAAGCTTCCGCCCCAAGCCGAAATAACCACCCGCTCGGGCAGTCTGCAGCGCGCCGGCCGAAGCTCTGCGCTTCTCATTGCGGCGCCTCGCCTGTATAGGGATGGCGCGTCACGAAAACTGAATCGAAGCCGCTAGCGCGGGGGGCGGGGGCGAGCGAATGAACGAACTGCGTTTGGTGGTGGTTGGCGCGGCGGGCCGCATGGGCCGGATGCTGACCCAGATCATCCCCGATACTTTGGGCGTGCGCCTGACCGGCGCCCTCGAACGCCCCGGCGCGCAGGCGCTCGGCGCCGACAGCGGCGGCGCGACGCCGAACGGCGTGCCGATCACGAGCGATATCGCCGCCGCGCTCGCCGACGCTGACGCGATCGTCGACTTTTCTTCGCCAGGCTCAAGCGTCGACATGGCGAAGGCGGCGGCGGACGCCAGGGTCGCCGTCGTCATCGGCACGACGGGGCTTTCCCCGGAGGACCTCGCCGCGATCGCGGCCTGCGCCGAGAAAACCACGATCGTTCGTTCCGGCAATATGAGCCTTGGCGTCAATCTTCTCGCCGTGCTCGTCGAGCGCGCGGCGCGGGCGCTGGGGCCGGCCTGGGACGCCGAAATCGTCGAGATGCACCATCGTCTGAAGGTCGACGCGCCGTCGGGAACGGCGCTGCTGCTCGGCGAGGCGGTCGCGCGCGGCCGCAGCGTCGCGCTTGCCGAGAACTGTGCGCGCGGGCGCGACGGCTTGACGGGTCCCCGCCGGACCGGCGAGATCGGCTTCGCCAGCCTGCGCGGCGGCACGGTGGTTGGCGACCACACCGTCATTTTCGCCGGGTCCGGCGAGCGAATCGAATTCTCGCATCGCGCCGAGGATCGCGGCGTGTTCGCGCGCGGCGCGCTCGCCGCCGCGCTGTGGACCCGCGGCAAGACGCCGGGGCTCTACTCCATGGCCGACGTGCTTGGCCTTTCCGGCGCCTGATAACGACGAGCGTTGACGAGCATGAATCGCACTCTCGTTCTGGTTCGCCATGGCCAAAGCGAATGGAACGCCAAGAATCTCTTCACCGGGTGGAAAAACCCCGATCTCACGCCGCTTGGCATTGACGAGGCGCGCCGCGCCGGCCGCGAGCTGAAGAAGCTCGACATTCTGTTCAGCGTCGGTTTCACCTCCGCCTTGATCCGCGCGCAGCACACGATCGATCTTATTTTTGAAGAGCTGGGCCAAACGAACGTCCCGACGATCAAGGACCGCGCGCTGAACGAGCGTCATTACGGCGATCTTTCCGGCCTCAACAAGGACGAGGCGCGCGACAAATGGGGGGAGGAACAGGTGCGGCTGTGGCGGCGCTCCTATGACGTGCCGCCGCCCGGCGGCGAGAGCCTGAAGGACACGGTGGCGCGGGTCGTGCCGTTTTACGTCCAGCGTATCTTGCCGCCGGTAATGCGCGGCGAGCGCGTGCTGGTCGCGGCGCATGGCAATTCGCTGCGCGCGCTCTGCATGGTGCTGGAGCAGATGACGCCGGAGAGCGTCACGACATTGGAGCTCGCGACCGGCGTTCCGATCATCTATCAACTCAACGCCGATTCGACCGTAGCGTCGAAGACGGTGCTCGCGTAGGGCGCGCCTGATTCCCGAGGCGATGGACGAAACGCCCTTTCGGCGCCACATGTCGCATGATGTCCGAAATCGCGCCCGGCGCCTTTCATTACGGCGGCTATCTCGACGCGGCGGCGCAGGCGGCGCTGGCTGCAGAGATCGCCGAAGTCATCGCCGCCGCGCCGCTCTATGTTTCGACGATGCCGAAGACCGGCGCGCCAATGTCGGTGCGGATGACGAATTGCGGCGCGCTTGGCTGGGTCAGCGACAAGGAGCGCGGCTATCGTTACGAGGCCCGCCATCCCAAGACCGGCGAGCCCTGGCCGGCGATGCCGCCGCGTTTGTTGCAGCTCTGGAACGAGCTGGCGCGATACCCCAAGCCCCCCGAAGCCTGTCTGGTGAACGTCTATGACGAACAGGCGCGCATGGGCCTGCACCAGGACAAGGACGAAGCGGATTTGGCGGCGCCGATCCTGTCGCTGTCGCTTGGCGCCGACTGTCGCTTCAGGCTTGGCGGAACGCGGCGCGGCGACCGCGCGATCGCCTTGGCGCTGTCGTCCGGCGACGCGCTCGTGCTCTCCGGACCGGCCAGGATGCGCTATCACGGCGTCGACAGAATTCTGCCGACGGTCGGCGCGCCGCTGCCGCCGGCGCTCGGAAGGTTTGGCGTCCGCGTCAATCTGACGCTTCGACGTGTCGCCTAACCCGCCGGTTCACGGCGCGTTCACGACATTCGGCATAGGTTTCAGCGAGGCCGAACATAGCCTCTGGCGTATTGTCTTTGGCGGCGGCTTCGTTGTAGTTTCGAAGCTGTCTAAAGAGCGCCGGAGAGGGGCCAACATCGGCCGGCCGCATTTCAAAAAGGGCGGACGCGACGCGAACGCCGGGAAGAGGAAAGGAACAAGGATGAAGACGATTTCCCTGCTGACGTTCGCCGCGAGCGTCGCTTTCGCCGCTTCGGCCGGCCAGGCTTACGCCGCGGGCGACGCCGCCGCGGGCGAAAAAATCTTCGCCAAATGCAAAGCCTGCCATCAGGTCGGAGAAACGGCGAAGAACGCCATCGGCCCGCAGCTGAACGGCCTCGATGGCCGCAAGGCCGGCGCGGCGGCGGACTACAGCTATTCTGAGCCGATGAAGTCCTCGGGCATTACCTGGGACGAGGCGAGCTTCAAGGAATTCATCAAGAGCCCGAAGGTCAAGGTTCCCGGCACCAAGATGATCTTCCAGGGCCTGCCCGCCGAGGGCGACGAGGAAAATGTGTGGGCCTATCTCGCGCAGTTCGGCGCCGACGGCAAAAAGAAGTAAACGCCTCTTCTCGAGATGCGTTTTTGGCGGCCCTGTTTCAGGGCCGCCTTTTTTGTTGCGCTATCGCATGAGGATGAGAATCAGACGCGAGACTCGAGGCTCATGAACTGTGCCAAGATTACAACGGTCAATAAAAAGCATTGATTTATTCCTTGAAAGAATTCCAGCCAACAATCGCTTTTATGTCACTATTTGGGGATGTCCCGCTTGATGTTGAAAAGCGGAAATCGGCGTTGCTGGCCTGAATGCTATGCGGCTTTCGCGGTTTGAGCAAGATGCTCGTTCGATGGGACGGCGTTCGCCATGCGCTTTGCGAGCGCC
>VGDY01000128.1 GCA_016869555.1 Alphaproteobacteria bacterium
GGACCAGCTGTTCTACGCCATGCAGCGCGGGCTTTCGGCGGAAGAGGCGACGGCGCTGATCGTCAACGGCTTCGTGCGCGACGTGTTGCAGCAGCTGCCGATGGAGTTCGCCGTCGAAGCGCAGAAGCTGATTTCGATAAGCCTTGAGGGGAGCGTGGGGTGATGACGATGCTCGAAGTAAAAAACCTCCATGTTTCGGTCGGCGACCGCGAAATTCTCAAGGGCCTGACGCTCACCGTAAAGCCGGGCGAGGTGGCGGCGATCATGGGCCCGAACGGCACCGGCAAGTCGACGCTGTCCTATGTGATTTCTGGCCGCGAGGGCTATGAAATCACCGAAGGCGAAGTGCTGCTCGACGGCGAGAATATTCTCGATCTCGAGCCGCACGAGCGCGCCGCCAAGGGCGTGTTTCTCGCCTTCCAATATCCGGTCGAAATACCCGGCGTCGGCACGATGACGTTTCTCAAAGCCGCGATGAACGCGCAGCGTCGTGCGCGCGGCGAAGAGGAGCTGGCGACGCCCGACTTCATGAAGTGCGTGAAGGATGCGTCGGCGAAGCTTGGCGTTTCGCAGGAGATGCTCAAGCGGCCGCTGAATTCAGGTTTCTCGGGCGGCGAAAAGAAGCGCATGGACATTCTGCAGATGGCGCTGCTGCAGCCCCGGCTCGGCATTCTCGACGAAACCGACTCGGGCCTCGACATCGACGCGCTGCGCGTCGTGTCCGAGGGCGTCAATTCGCTGCGTGCGTCCGATCGCGCCTTCCTTGTCATCACCCATTACCAGCGCCTGCTCGATTACATCAAACCCGACACGGTGCATGTGATGGCGCAAGGAATCATTCAGCGCTCGGGCGGCCCCGAACTGGCGCTGGAGCTCGAGAAGCACGGCTATCAGGACTATCTCTCGGAAGAGGCGGCTTGAGCGATGGCGCAGTTCGCAGCGGCGGCCGGCGACGCCTTCGCCCCGATGTACGAGGAAATGAAACTGCGGGGCGCTGCGGGCCTGCGAACAGCGGCGTGGGAGACCTTCGCGGCGAAGGGCCTGCCGAACCGGCGCGTCGAAAGCTGGCACTATACGGACCTCAAGGCGGCGCTCGCGCGGCCCGCGCCGCTCGCGATCGCGCGCGGCGGCGTCGAGGTTGCGCGCGCCCATGATTCGATCCGGCTCGTCGTGCTCGACGGCGCCTTCCGTCCGGAGCTTTCCGATCTTGCCGCGCTTCCTCGGGGCGTGACGGTTCAGCCCTTGCGCGAAGCCTTGACGCAGGGGACGCCAGGCATCATGGCGCTCCTCGCCAGCGACGATGTGCGGACGGACGATGCGGCGCTCTCGCTCAATACGGCGTTGATGCAGGACGGCGTCATCCTGCGCATCGGCGACGGCGTGACCATCGAACGCCCGATTGAAATCGCCGGCATCCTATCGTCGGACGAGGCGCGCTCAAGTTTCACGCGTTCTCTCGTCGTGATGGGCAAGGGCGCGCGCGCGACAATCATCGAAACCGCCGGCGTGCTCACCGACGTGCCGGCGCAGGACAATCAGGCGCTGATCGTCCGGCTTGCGCCGGGCGCGACGCTCGATCTTTTCACCCATGCGGCGGGCCAAGGCGAAACGCAGACGCGGGTGATGAGTCTCGTCGCGCATCTCGACGAAAGCGCCGCCCTTTCCGCCTTCTCGCTGATTGAAGGCGCCGGGCTGCTGCGGCGGCAGATATTCGTCCGCATCGACGGCGAGCATGCAAGGCTCGCCCTGCAGGGGGCGACGCTGGCGCGCGGACGCGATCACGTCGATGTGACGCTCGTCGTCGATCACGCCAAGCCCAATGGCCAAAGCCGCGAACGTTTTCGCAACATTCTCGATGGGAGCAGCGCCGGCGTCTTTCAAGGCAAGACCATCGTGCGTCCCGGTGCGCAGAAGACCGACGGCGTCATGCAGTCGAAAGCCGTGCTGCTCTCGGACAGCGCGACAATGAACAACAAGCCAGAACTCGAAATCTTCGCCGATGACGTGCAATGCGGCCATGGCGCGACCTGCGGCCGGCTCGACAAGGATCAGCTCTTCTATCTCATGGCGCGCGGCGTTCCGCGCGGCGAAGCGGAAATGTTGCTGATCGAGGGCTTCGCCAATGAAGCCTTTGAGGGGTTCGGAAATGAGGCGCTGCGCGGCTTTATCTCGGCGCGCGTCTCGCAATGGATGTCGGGGAGAGCCGCGTGATGAACGCGCCTGTTCGTTTGCCTTACGATATCGCCAAAATCCGGGTGGACTTCCCGATCCTTGGCGAAATGCCCTATGGCAAGCCCCTGGCCTATCTCGACAACGCCGCCTCGGCGCAAAAGCCGCGCGCGGTGATCGATCGGCTGACCCATTTCTATGAGCACGAATACGCCAATGTGCATCGCGGTCTGCACTACCTCGCCAATGCGGCGACCGAGGCCTATGAAGGCGCGCGTGAGGCGGTGCGGCGGTTTCTAAACGCCGAAAGCACGGATGAAATCATCTTCACCCGCGGCGCGACCGAAGCGTTGAACCTGGTCGCCGCGTCCTACGGTCTTGCCCATATCGGCGAAGGCGACGAGATCATTCTCTCGCTGATGGAGCATCACTCCAATATCGTGCCCTGGCATTTTCTGCGCGAACGCAAGGGCGCGGCGATCAAATGGATCGAGCCGGACGAAAATGGCGCGATCGATCTCGATGCGTTCGAGAAACTGTTCACGCCGCGAACCAAAATCGTCGCGCTGACGCATATGTCGAACGTGCTTGGCGCGCCGACGCCGATCGGCGAGATCGCGCGCATCGCACATGCGCATGGCGTTCCGCTCTGCGTCGACGGCTCACAAGGCGCCGTCCATCTCGATGTCGACGTGCAAGCGCTCGATTGCGATTTTTACATCGTCACCGGCCATAAGCTCTATGGCCCGACAGGGATCGGCGCGCTTTACGGAAAGCGGAAATGGCTCGAGACCTTGCCGCCTTATGCCGGCGGCGGCGAGATGATCGAGACCGTGACCCGAGACACTGTCACCTACAATTCGCCGCCGCAGCGCTTCGAGGCCGGCACGCCGCCGATCGCGCAGGCGGTTGGTCTCGGCGCGGCGTTGGATTATATCGACAGCATCGGCCGCAATGCGATCCGCGCCTATGAGGCGGAGCTGACCGCTTATGCCATGGAGCGCCTCGCGGCGATCGACGGCCTGCGCATTTTCGGAAAGGCGCCGGAGAAAGGCCCGATCCTCTCCTTTGACATGGAAGCCGCGCACGCCCATGACATCGCCACGGTCATCGACCGGAGCGGCGTCGCCGTGCGCGCCGGCACCCATTGCGCCATGCCGCTCCTTACCCATATGGGCGTCACCTCGACCTGCCGCGCTTCTTTCGCCATGTATAATACGCGCGAGGAGATCGACCGCCTCGCGGAAGCGCTCATCAAAGCGCAAAAGCTGTTCGTGTGAGGAGAGAAGCGCCTTCGCGCGTCGCCTCCGCTGCTTCAATCGATGATTTTGGTTTGTATCGTCAGAATGTCATAGGGAGGCGCGTTCAGACTGTTGGCGTAGCCTAACAGTCGCCCGTCATCGCTTGCGCCGCCAATTCTGCGCGCATTCAACTTCGTGACGTCGCCCCCATAGACATGGACGCTAATCGAGACCTGATCGGCCGAGGCGTTGGAAACTTCGACCACGCTGGCGCTCCGCGAAGCGCTCACGTCGACTTCGCCGGCGCGCAGCGCGCGCGATTCATCGGTTCCGCGCGGGGCGGTAGAGTCCGGAATTCCCTGCGAAGCGCTTCCGCGTAGGACGCCGACAATCTCCCAAAGATTTGGCCGATCGACCAGCAGTCCGGATCCTGCAGGCAAGACCGTGCTGACGACCGAGAAGCGCTCCAGTCCATCTCGATAGAGCTGATATTGAGCGCCCCCGTTAGGATCCTGCGCCGAAAAGACTTCGGGCAGCCAATCGTCGTTCGCGACAAGGCGCGCCATGAGATCTCGGCCGATCACGAGAATCTCCCTCTCGCTATCCGCCAGCTCAACCATCGACTGAATGTCCCAGATGAAGCGCTTGAGGGCGGGCGGGACGGGCCCTGGCGCCTGAGCGTCGGCCCGATGGGCGGTCATGTTCATGTGCGGTTTGCTCCGGCAGCGGTCATGCAATTGGTTTGCCGTGCGATCGGCTGGTGATCGGTCCGTAGACTTTGGCTGCGAACATGCATGGAGCGGTCGGTCCGCGGTCGCCGACGGCGACGTCGTGCGACCAGAGATACGTTTTGGGAAATGACCGAATGGCTCACGGCGAGGAATGGGTCATCTGGAATGGCTCGATGGGGATTCTCGATATGGCGGCAATCGGCCGGATCGAAAATGTCGAAGGCCGCAGGGACGCCTTTCTCGCGCCGCCTTATGCGATTGTCGGTCCCTTCAGTCTCGACGCGCTTGAAGCGGAGGGACGCATCGCGTTTGGCGAATGTCTCATCATGTCGCGCCAGAGATGGCAGGAAGATCAGGTCGAGCTGCGTGTCGCGGCGCGAGAGAAGCGCCGCGCGCTGCTTCTCAGGATGAGCGGAGACGACGATCTCGAACATCGCGAGACTCTCGACCTGCCGCTGGAAGGAGCGCTCGATCCTTCGCAGATCAACGCCGCCTTCCGCAAATTGGCCAAGACGGCGCATCCCGACGCCGGCGGCAGCGATGCGCAATATCGGCGTATCGCCGAGGCGCGCGACGCGCTGCTGGAGATGTTCGGAAACGTCTGATCACAGCATAATCGGCGCGCGAACCCGTCTCGTCTCGACGACGTCCCTCCTTGGCGGTCTGTAAATTGCATTCTTCACTTACCGTTCGTTGAACAGTCTGGAGGACGGATATGCAGGAAGAGGCCTCGCGCTCGGTTCTTGTGACGAAAAAAGTCGTCGAAGCCCATAATATCATGTCCTTCGAACTCGTTGACGCCGAGGGCGGCGATCTGCCGCCCTTCTCGCCCGGCGCGCATGTCGATGTGACGATCCCAGGCGGCTTCGTGCGCCAATATTCGCTCTGCAACAGCGCTTCCGAGCGCAACCGCTACGTAATCGGCGTCTGGAAAGACGCCAACAGCCGGGGCGGCTCAGTCGCGCTGCATGATGGGGTGAACGTCGGCGACACGCTAACGGTTAGTCTGCCCCGCAACCGATTCCGCGTGCCAAAGAATGCGGCGCGCGCCATTTTGCTTGCCAGGGGGATTGGCGTGACGCCGATTCTCAGCATCGCCGACCATCTCAGCGCGCGCGGCACGCCCTTCGAGCTGCACTATGTCTACGCGCTCATGTCTCCCAATGCATTCGAGCCGCTGATCGCCGCGTCCAATTTCGCGACGGACACAAATTGCTATTTCGAGGCGAGTCAGCAGAATCGTTTGCTCGACGCCGCCGCCGTTCTGTCGGATCGTTCGGACGACACGCAGCTTTTCATCAGCGGCGCGGATTGGTGGATGGATCCGATCGTCAATCTGGCCAAGCAAAAGGGGTGGAGCGAGGAGCGCATCCATATCGAGCGCTTCACGGCCAAGCTGGCGGCGCCGGTGCTCGATACGGTGTTCGAGGTGAAGATCGCGAGCACGGGCGCGATCTACAAAATTCCGGGCGACAAGACCGTCTCAGCCTTTCTCGAAGAAAGCGGGGTCAAAATCCCGACATCATGCGAACAGGGCGTGTGCGGCACGTGCAAAGTCAAAGCGCTCGAAGGCGAAATCGACCATCGGGACAAGCGTCTGACGGCGGAGCAGCGCGCCGAAGGGTATTTCCTCGCTTGCGTCTCGCGCGGAAAGTCCAGCCAGATCGTCCTGGATTTATAGGGATGGGCCGATGATTGAAGTCAAGCTCACAACACAAGAGCAATTATGGCGCGCCGCCTGGATCATCGCCGAGCAATATGGCGACGACGCGGTCGACTTCGCCGACCAGATGGTCGAGAGTTTCGAAATTGGCGGCAAGCTCGGCCAGCGCGACCTTTGGCTCTCGATCAAGAACAAGATAAGCGTCCTGACAGGCGAGGGCGCCGGAAATCCGGCTTTCTGGCAGTGACGATCGTCGCTGACGATCGTGCGTCTGGTAAGTTCGTTCACTCCTTGGTTGAGGGCGAAGCCTCTTGCGCGAGACGCCCAGCAAGGTCGACCACCGCGGTCCAGTCGAACCGCGCTTTCTCGCCGGAGTCCGAGGTCAGGACAATGCCTTCTCTCTCAACCGCCGCGTCAAAATCCTGATCGCTGGCGATCGGGCTCATATAGATTCGCTTTTCGACGCTGACGCCCGCGACCGTCGCCGCGAGAGCGCGTCCGAGAACCAGCGACTCCTCGCGCGTCAGTCTGCGCAACGGCTGATTGTCGACCGCGAGCGTCACCAATCCGCCAAAATGCCTGTGCGCCACGACGGACACGGTGAAGCGACTCGCCGTTTGTGCTCCTGCGCCGCCGACATCCATTGCCTTCGAGTCCACCGTCCTTGATCGAAATGTCCGCAGCAAAATGGGCGCCTTTCTTGAATGGGGCGTCTGCGATCGCGGAGAAGGCAATGGCTCAAAGTGAATTCGACGCCGAAGTCGCGGCGTCGTTCAGTCTTATCGAACCGTGCCCGACCGAATCGACGCCACATGACATTCGCGGCTACCATCGACGCACGAAACATGCGCCGACGCGCTACGCGCTCGGCCCCGCCTTTCTTGACTGGACGTCGCAGCCTTGCCCTTTTCGCCGTTTTGACGGCGCGCGGCGCATCGACTTGCCGTTGCTCGACGCCGAACCAACGCCGCCCTTTCCCGGACCGGGCCGCGCGCCAGCGATATTCGATTGCGACGCGCTCGGTCTCTTTTTTGAACTCGCCTTAGGGCTCAGCGCGTGGAAAAGCTTCGAAGGCTCGACATGGGCGCTGCGCAACAATCCCTCGTCAGGAAATTTACATCCGACCGAAGCATATGCGGTGATCGACGCGCTCGACAGTCTTGGCGCAGCGGCTGGGCTTTATCACTATGCGCCGGAAGCGCATGCGCTCGAAGAACGCGCCCGTTACGCGGAGCCGCGGATTCTTCCGCAAGGCGGTTTCCTTGTGGCGCTCACTTCGATCCCCTGGCGAGAAGCTTGGAAATATGGGGAGCGCGCCTATCGCTATTGCCAGCTTGACGCAGGGCATGCCATTGGCGCCGTCGCGCAGGCCGCCGCGGCGCTTGGCTGGAGCGCCAGGCTTCTCACGACGCCGTCGGATGATGAGATTGCGCGGCTTGTCGGTCTCGATCGCGCCGACTCCGCGCATCGGCGCGAAGGCGAGCATCCTGACCTTCTGATCTGGATCGCGTTCGATGTCGGCGAAGCGCCTGAGACTCTCGACCTCATCCTTGCGGCGCCCCGCGAATGGCATGGCGCGGCCAATCGTCTGAGCGAAGATCATGACGGATGGCCCGTCGTCGATCTCGCGCTGCGCCAATGCATAAAAGGCGTAACCTCGAAACCTCCCGAACGGGCCAATCATAGTCTTGAGGCGACGTTTAGGTCGCCGCCGATCGGAGACGTCGTGCGACGACGCCGAAGCGCCCAACGGATGGACGGGGTTGCGAGTCTTCCGCGCGACGTCTTTTGCGACATGCTCCTCGCGACTCTTCCTGGCGCCGAGCCGCTCGTCGCCGCTTCGCCCTGGCCGCCGGGAATTGCGCTCTTGCTCTTCGTGCACAGGGTTGAGGGCGTAGAACCGGGGCTTTACCTGCTCGAGCGCGACGAAAATCTTGGTCGTCGGCTGCGCGCCGCGATTTCGCCCGATGCGACGACAGCCATCGATCTTGACGGCGTGACGCTCCAACGGCTTCGCGCCGGCTCCGTCGAGAAGGAAGCGACCAGGCTCTCCTGCCTGCAGCCGATTGCGGGCAAGGGCTGTTTTGCCGTCGCGATGATCGCCGATTTCGATCGCACGCTGGCGGCGGAGGGCGATTTCGCCTATCGGCGACTCCATTGGGAAGCCGGACTTATCGGGCATGCGCTCTATCTATGGGCGACAGCGGCGGGATTCGATGGAACGGGAATCGGCTGCTTCTTCGACGATGAAGTCCACGCGTTACTCGGCCTCGCCAAAGACCGATATGACTTCCAGAGTCTCTACCATTTCACGGTCGGCCGAGCGGTCGAAGACCCGCGGCTGCTCACCCTGCCGGCCTATCCGGACGAGCGTCGGCGCCTATCGAACTAGCGCCGCTGATTCGCCCGAAGCACTGTCCGAAGCGCTAGGCGCCGCTGGCCAGAAACTCTAATCGTCAAATTCACCGGCAAGCCGCTTGCGCCATTCTTCGCAGAAAGCGTCGGCGTCGCCCTGGGAGGCGAAGAGAGTTTCCGCAAGCCATTCCGTCGTAATGACCGCTTCGGGCCAGCGGCGTTCGACGCAACGCCAGCCAGTCTTGGGCCAGCGCGGATTGCGGCGCGGGCGCTCGTCGTCAACGAGCGATGGACGTCCATATCTTTCGATCATCCAGTTCATGACATTCGGGCGGAAGGCGAGGCCGAAATGGAGTCCATGGCGACTTGCGCGCTCGGGCGTGCGGAAGATGCGCTGACCGATCCAAGCAAAGGAAGGCGGCGCGCCGTCATTGGCGTAGCAACGCAAAACGAGAAGCCGAAAGCCCAGCCTCATCGGCTCCGCCGGGACTGGATTGACGCAGCCAGGCTCCTCGCGCATCGCCTCGAGAATGGACGTGGGAGACGTCATGCCGGCGTCGACGGCGGCGGCTCGGTCGCCCTCTGCGCATGAAGACAGGCGGCAAGCGCGCATGACGCGTAGAGCCGCGCCAACTCGCAGCTCGAATTCGCCCGCAGTGCTTCCACGTTCATGTCATGCATGATCGAGATCCTCCGGCGCCGATCTTGCGAATATTTCTCGACAAGGATGGTCGTCCGACATGCAACTTCGCCGCCAGACGATCGCGGCGTCAGGGCGCCATGAGCGTGATGCGAGCCGAAATGTATGAGCGGATATGCAAGGAAGAAACGTTGGCGGAGGGCGATTTCCGCATCGCCGTCGCCGACGCGCAACTCATCGTTCTGGTTTGGCCGGAAAATGGGGTGATCAAAGCTTTTCAGGGCGTTTGTCCTCACACCAACGCGCCGCTCGCCGATGCGGAGTTCGATGGGATCGATCTCGTTTGTCCCATTCACCGATGGTCGTGGAACATGCAGACGGGAGAGCCTTCGCACCCGCATGCGACGCCGCTCGCCGAATATCCCGTGAAGATCGACGCCGGCGTCATCTATGTCGACGCGGAGGGCGTCACACCCATCTTCGCAGCGCCATAGCCGCTTGAGGCCGGGCAATCGCATTTATGGAGCGATCGGCAACCTGGCCTTCAAATTGCTCGCGCAGTTTCAGCGCATGACAACAGACGGCAGAGAGTGGAATGTCGATTGACTTGAATTCGGATTGGGCCGACACGGATCTGGCGCGCCTTCTCGCAGCGGTCGAGGACGATCGGGATTGGCGATTGGAGGTGAGCCTTCAGGGCGTTGCAGGGCTTGCCGACAAGACAGCCGATCCGACCGGTCCCGACTATGACGAAACTCTGCACTGCTATTTCGAGACCTGGATGCAGGGGAGCGATTTCGTCGGACCGTCCGCGGCCGCCGACAAGGATTTTGTCGCCAAAATTTCGAAGGCGTTGCGGGAGAATTATCCAGATCGCAAGGCCGACAAATTCATCTATGTCAACCTTTAGGCGGCCCGTATATTGCTAGCGCACTCCCTGACCGGAGGGGCGATGTCGGGGTCTTTCTTAGTTCAATTCCTCGCGGATCGAACCGCGCCCTTCGTGCTGATCCTCGGCACGAATGAAATCGCCTCCGCCATCGCCGTGCGTTTGAAGCGCGAGGGATATCGGGTCGTCATGAGCCACGACCCGTTTCCGCCGGTTATCCGGCGCGGCATGGCGTTTTATGATGCGCTGTTCGAGGATCAGGTCGAAATTGACGGGATGCGCGGCCGGCGCGCCGGCACGGTCCTGGAAATCGCCGAAGCGCTTGCCGACAAAGGCGTCATCCCTGTTACCGCGCTGCAGTTTTCGGATCTGCTCCCGCTGCGCACGCCGGACATTTTGATCGATGCGCGCATCCAAAAGCACCGCGTCACGCCGATACTGCGCGAGATCGTCAGCCTGTCGATCGGGCTCGGGCCGAATTTCGTAGCAGGCGTCAACTGCGACATCGCGATCGAAACTCATCCCGACCATGCCGGCGAGCTGCTCGAAGCGGGCGCCACGCAGCCGGCCGACGGCGTGCCGCGCTTTCTCGGCGGCATCGGACGAGAGCGCTTCATTTATTCGGCGCGCTCGGGAATATGGCGAACGCCTCTCGATATCGGATCGCGGATATTCAAGGGTTACGTCATCGGACGTCTGGACGGGCTACCCGTCGCCGCGCCGATGGACGGCAGGTTGCGGGGGCTGGCGCGCGACGGCCTCGCGATGCAGAGCGGCGTGAAACTCGTTGAAATCGATCCGCGCGGAAACGCCGCCAGATGGACCGGCACGGATCACACGGGACGCACGATCGCCGAAGCGACGCTACGCGCGATCTACATCCGTATCGCGTCCCTTCAACCGACGCCTATGACGATGACGGCGCACTAGCGGCCGAAGATCGGAAACGACATTATGCTCGACAACCCGACGACATTCTATGAGCGGATCGGCGGCTTCGTAACCGTCGATCGGCTGGTCGACGCCTTTTACGGGGATGTCCCGATCATTGTTGAAAAAGGAGGAGCGGCGTTGCTCGCCTTGAGCCGTTAGGCTCGGGGTGCTGATTCCACGAAAGGAAGCAACGCCATGCAGGAACATACCACATCGACCGCGA
>VGDY01000129.1 GCA_016869555.1 Alphaproteobacteria bacterium
GAATCGCGGTCGATGTGGTATGTTCCTGCATGGCGTTGCTTCCTTTCGTGGAATCAGCACCCCGAGCCTAACGGCTCAAGGCGAGCAACGCCGCTCCTCCTTTTTCAACAATGATCGGGACATCCCCCTTCGATGTCCTTCACCGGGAAAAGGAAATTCGCTATTCGAGCCGGACCAGGCTCAACACCGATCTCCTCAAACGCGCCCATGATCTTCGCGTGACGGTGAACCGGCTTTCGAAAAAAATTCGACCAGAGCTCCTTCATGATCCTGACTGGCTGGCGCTGAGCGACTTCGGCGATCTGGCGGGAGTCACGATCGTGCAGCTCGTTCATCGTCGCGCAGCCTATGAGACCGGCGCCAAGGACTATGACTTTTCACGTCTATCGATGGACGATCATTGGAAGGCCGGCGCCGCCGACGCCCTTGCGACATTGACCAACTCCAAATGGGTTTCCAGGAGTCGCCCGGACGAAGACATTGTCATATTCGATTGCACCAAAGAGCTGTATCAATCGGACAAGAAGAGAGAGCCCTCATGAAAATCGACGATGTGCGCAACACCGCCTTCGCGATGCCGCTCACGAGTCCCGCCTATCCGCGGGGACCGTACCGGTTCTTCAATCGCGAATATCTTGTGATCACCTATCGCACCGATCGCGAAGCTTTGGAGCGGGTCGTGCCCGAACCTCTGGAAGTTCGGGACGACCTGGTCAAATATGAGTTTATCCGCATGCCGGATTCGACGGGGTTCGGCGACTATTGCGAGTCAGGTCAGGCGATCCCCGTCTATTTCAACGGCAATCCCGGGCAATATACGCATGCCATGTATCTCAATGACGGGCCGCCGATCTATGGCGGTCGGGAATTATGGGGATTCCCAAAGAAGTTCGCCAATCCCTCTCTGGCCGTGGAACGCGACGCCCTCGTGGGGGTTCTCGATTACGGCTCGGTTCGGGTCGCGCGCGGCGTCATGGGATATAAGCACAGCGCTCTCGATAGCGCCGACATACTCCGCGCGCTCGAGCTTCCCAATTATCTGCTGAAAATTATTCCGCATGTGGACGGCTCTCCCCGCATTCTCGAACTCGTTGATTATCGTCTAGAGGAGATTACCGTGAAAAGCGCCTACACGGGTCCGGCGTCGCTTGAACTGAACGCACATGCGCTGGCGCCGGTCGCCGCATTGCCGGTACGCGAGATTGTTTCGGCGACGCATATTCTCGCCGACCTCACGCTCGGACTTGGCAGAGTGGTTTATGATTATCTCGCCTAAGGAAACTTTCTGATGGAACTGAACGGCAAGGTCGCATTGATTACGGGCGCCGCGAGCGGCATCGGCCATGGCGTTGCGCAACGCTTTGCAAACGCTGGCGGCAGGGTGTGCATCGCCGATCTGAACATTGACGCCGCAAAATCCGCGGCGGAGCAAATCGGCGGCGACGACGTCGCCATTGCGGTTGCAATGGACGTCACCAATGAAGAGCAAGTGCGTTCTGGCGTTGACGCGGCCGCGAAAGCCTTTGGAACGATCGACATACTCGTTTCCAATGCGGGCATTCAGATCGTTCATCCGATTGAGGAATTTCCCTTCGAAGAATGGAAAAAGCTCCTGTCGATCCATCTTGACGGCGCCTTTCTGACGACCAAGTCATGCGTGAAATATATGTATCCTCAGAAATCGGGCGCGCTCATCTATATGGGCTCGGTGCATAGCCATGAGGCGTCGCCGCTGAAGTCCGCCTATGTCGCCGCCAAACACGGAATTCTTGGCCTGGCCAGAGTGATGGCGAAGGAAGGCGCGAAACATAACGTGCGCGCCAACACGATTTGCCCCGGCTTCGTGATGACGCCGCTGGTCGAAAAGCAAATTCCCCAGCAGGCGCATGATCTCGGCATTACCGAACAGCGAGTCGTCGAGGACGTGATGCTGGGCGAGACCGTCGACAAGCAATTCACCATGATCTCGGACGTGGCCGAAGTTGCGTTGATGCTCGCCTCTTTTCAGACGAATGCGCTCACCGGAGAATCCATCGTCGTCAGTCACGGCTGGTTTATGAATTAGAGCGCGTTACACTGTAGCTGAATCTGGTCGATTCCAATGTGGTTTGGATAGTTAAGACGCGGGCGGGATGGCGGCCAGCGTCTGATGGCTCGATCTCTTTCGACAGATTTTCATGAACGCGCCATCTCGGCGGTTTTGGTTGGCGCTCGCCGCTCGGCGCCTTGGAATCAAGCAAGTCGAGCCGGCATTTGGCTCGTCAGCTTCATGAGCGATGATCTCGGCTCGATCGAGCTGGAGCAGTAAGCCCTGCAACCCCTCGCCAACGCCACGGGCCGGACGACGCGCTTGGCGGAAAAAACCCAGCAAAACTATGCCCAAGCTCAGCCAAGGCGGCCGTCTCACATGCGCTGAGCCTGGGGTGAGCATTGACCGCCGCCAGATGAGCGCTATTATCTGCCCCGATAGGTTTTTGAATACCTTTGGGGAGGACTCTAATGGCGCGCTCATCGGACAGCCCACAGAGCAAAGGCCGAGGCAAAAAGGCGCTCGGCGTAATGGGCGTATCCTTGTCACTCGCGGGCGCCGCCTGCGTGGACAGCTCTCCTGCTGAAGCCGCTGCGACTCCGGAAACCAGCAGGACGCGCACAATCGACCTCCGCGAACAGGAAGTGTTCGATGTGGGGCTGAATTCATTCCGCCTTTTCGACCGCGAAGAAGTCCCGGCCGTGAAGACCGAGCAGGTCGCATGGTGGTGGGGATGCCGCGGCTGTAGGGGCTGTGGGTGCCGTGGATGCGGCTGCAGGGGCTGTCGCGGCTGCGGCTGCCGTGGTTGCTGGTGACGCGCCGACGCACATTATAGTGGCTGAGCGGTGGGTTGTGCCTCGGGCTGCTCCGCAGGCCGAGGCGGTCGCGTGGTGCGGAAGGCTTCACCACGTCGCCCGTGCGCCTTGTCTCCGATTCCTGATCGAGCGAATCTTGTCGCGGCTAGGCGCGACAAGACGGGGGAGCGCGCGACAACCAAATGACAGTTGAAGCATCCGGATCGCTTTCGCGGAAGCGGGTTCCAGAAGCGCCGTTTGGCGACGCCCTTCGATTCTCGCCCAATTTTTCGGTCTATGTCCTGCCGCCTGACGCTGTCTGCCTTTATTCGGAGGACAGAAAGTTTTTTCTTCATGGCGCGCTCTACTGCGCGCTGGCGGAGCGGATCGGCGCGGGAGAGGACGCCCACGCCATACGTGAGGCGCTATCCGCGGAGTTTCCGGTCGACGCAATCGACGAGGCGTTCAAGCGGCTGCTTGATCGCCGTTTGGTCATCCCGGCGGCCGCATCCGACGGGATTGCGGCGGCCTATTGGGCCAGTCTCGGCCTGCCGCCCGACGTCGCCGAAAAAAATCTGCAAAAGGTCTCGGTTCGGATCGAACCCTTAGGGATCGGCGGCGCGGGCGCGCTGGCGGAGGCGCTGGACGTATTCGGCGTCAAGGTCGTGAAGCGCGGGGGCGATCTGATCGTCGCCCTCGTCGGCGATTATCTCGAAAGCCAGCTCGCTGAGTTCAACCGACGCCGGCTCGAGGAAAAACAGGAGTGGCTGCTGGTGCAGCCGTCCGGCGTTTTCCCGCTGGTCGGCCCGATCTTCAGCCCTGGCAAGAGCGCCTGCTGGAGATGCCTTGCCGATCGGATGAACTGGAATCGACAGGTCAAGGCGTTCCTCGACCGCAAGGAGGCGCGCTGCGTCGCCGTCTCGCCGCTCGGCGCCCATCCGCTCGGCCTGAGCGGCGTAGGCCTCGCCGCTGCGGAAATCGCCAAGGCGATCGCCAGCGGCTTCCGCACCGATCTGCACCAGCATATCGTGAGCCTGGATCTGATGGGCTCGACCGTCGCACGGCATTATGTGCCGGCTCGGCCGCAATGCCCAAGCTGCGGCGACCCCGAGCTGCGCGATCCAACGCGAACGCCCACGCCCATCCCGCTGCATGCCGGCAGCGCGAGCGTCGTGACGAGCGGGGGCTACAGATCGGTCTCGCCGGGCGACACCCTTGCCCGCAATCGCAAGCATGTGAGCCCGCTGACCGGCGTCGTATCGCATCTCGATCGGATCAAGAGCCAACAGCCGCTCGACGCGAGCTTTGTCGCCAGACATAATTTTTCGCCGCGCCCCGAAACGGTCGACGCCCTTCAGGCCGGGCTGAGCGGCGACAGTTATGGCAAGGGCAGCGTCGCCGAACAGGGCGAGGCAAGCGCGCTGATGGAGGCGATCGAGCGCTACTGCGGGATTTTCCAGGGCGACGAGATCAGGACCGTCCGGCGATATACGGATTTCCCGGCGGGCGAGGCGATCCTGCCCAACGACATTTTGCACTATAGCGACGCGCAATATGAGCAAGGCGCAAAAAGCGGCGGCTGCGGCGAGGGCGCACAGCGCTTCGATCCCGCTGCGGAGACGGAATGGTCGCCCGTGTGGTCGCTGCGCGACGAGGGCTTCAAATACGTTCCCACCGGCCTTCTGTATTTCTTCCACGAGTCCGGCTGCGCCAATCAGATCAGCGCGGATTCGAACGGCTGCGCGGCGGGCAATACGATCGAGGAAGCGATCATTCAGGGTTTCCTCGAACTCGTTGAGCGGGACGCATATGCGATCTGGTGGTACAATCGTTTGCGCCGTCCGGAGATCGATCTCGACAAGCTCGGCGACAGTTATGTGAACGACCTCCGCGCCGTTTTCGCCAGGATGGGCCGCGACGTCTGGGCGCTGGACGTAACCAGCGATCTCGGCATTCCGGTCGTCGTCGCCGTCGCCCATTGGATCGAGGACGGACGGGAATTTATCGAAGTCGCGGCGGGCGCGCATTTCGATCCGAGGATCGCGACGCTGCGCGCGATGACCGAGCTCAACCAGTTTCTTGCCATCGAGAGCCTCGGCGGCCGCCCCGCGCCCGGGCCCGACGACGATTATGGAGGCGACCCTCTGCCATTGCGCAAGCACGCCTATCTGCGGCCGCAGGGCAAGGCGTCGTTCGGGCGGTCGCGGTTCAAGAATTTCGCCCAGCTCGACGGCCGCGACCAGGTTCTGGCCTGCGTCAAGCTCGCCGCGCGGGCTGGATATGATTTCCTCGTCCTCGATCAGACGCGGCCGGACATTGACGTGCCGGTGGTCCGAGTGATCGTTCCGGGGCTGCGGCATTTCTACCGCCGCTTCGGGCCTGGCCGCCTCTATGACGTTCCCGTCGCGCTGGGCCTGCGCAAGCGGCCGGTACGCGAAGCCGATGTCAATCCATTGTTTCCCCGCACCTGACTTGCGTAGCGATTCGTCCCAACCGCCGGCGCGGCTCTTCGCTCGACTCAATCCTGGCGTCACGCTCGAGCCCAACGCCGCGGGAGGACTCTCCGCCATTTTCGACGGTCGAACGGTGGCGTTCGGGAACTTCGGCGCCGACGTCACAGCGCGCGCCGCCGACTTCGAGACCGGCGTTGCGTTCGATTGGGATGGGGACGCGGAGATAAACGAACTCGTCCGGAGGCTGGCCCTTTATGGTCTCGTCGAATTTCGGCTGGCTCGCGCGCCGGGCGATCCCGATCTCATCGTCATCGAGCCGCAGATGCGCGATTATGCGCCACGAATGGCCGCGGTCGACGAGGATCGCGCGCTGGCGTTGTCACGCTTCGCCTATATGCGACGGCGCGGCGCCGACCTCGTGCTCGAATCGCCGCGCGCGAGCGCGCTTTTCCGACTGTGCGACCCCAGCGTCACAGCGATGATCGCACGTCTATCGGAGGCCCGCACGGTAAAAGAGCTTCGCGCCCTGGCCGATTTTCCGGGAGTCGAGATGCTGGCGCTGCTCCTCGATGGCCAGATTTTGTTCACGCCCGGTCGTGACGCCGACCAGGGGCTGCGCGCGGCCGAAGGCGACGGCGATCTCGTTCTATGGGACTTCCACGATCTGCTGTTCCACACGCGCAGCACGAATGGACGGCACGCCAATCCGACCGGCGGGCTCTATGCCCACGCGCATCTCGCAGTGCCGCCGCCGGCGATACGGCCGAGCTGGCCGGGGCCGGCGATCGACCTGACGACGCTCGATACCGCGCCGCCCTCGGCCTTTGCCTCACTGTTGCGACGGCGTCGCTCGACGCGCGCCTTTGATGAGCGGCGCCCGATCACGCTGGCGGAGGTGGCGCGGCTCCTCGGAGGCGCCGCAAGAATCATCTCGCGAGAGCGCGCGCCCGACGAAGACCAGGATGAGCCGGAGTTGGAGACCGCTCCTCGTCCCTATCCGTCCGGCGGCGCAAGCTATGAATTGGAGCTCTATCTCGCCGTCGATCGATGTGAGGGGCTGGCGCGCGGCTTTTATCATTACGACGCCAGCCGCCACGCTCTTGTGTTGATCGAGACGAACGAGCATTGGCTTACGGCGATGCTGGAGGACGCGCAATTCGCCATGGGCGCGCCGGTGGTCCCGCAAGTCCTCGTCACAATGGCGGCGCGTTTTAGCCGCGTGTCCTGGAAATACAGTGGCTTCGCCTATGCCCTTGTTCTGAAACATGTCGGCGTGCTGATGCAGACGCTCTATCTGATGGCCGCCGAGATGGAGATCGGCGCCTGCGCGATCGGCGTCGGCGATATCGATCTCTTCGCCAAAATGACAGGCCTCGCGTTTCACGTCGAAGGGTCGGTCGGCCAGATCGCGATCGGACGCGGCGTCCAAAGTGATTCAGCGCCGGTCGCCGATTGATGGCGCCTCGCCAGCGCGACCGCCGCTTGGTCGTGCGGAGCGATGGCTCAGAAGTCGCGCTCACTTCCCGCGTCGGAGTGGGATTGCCGCATGATCAAAGATTTGAGGACCGCATTGCAGGCGCGAAAGATTTCCGCGCTTGAACTTTCGGATTACACGATCGCGCGCAGAGGCTGGCGACTGACGGCGCCGTTCAGATTCAGATAGGCCCGACATTCTTCGCCAAGCAGTTCGGGGCTGTTGCTGACAAATTCGGCGTCTTGTGGATGATCGTGGTTTCTTGAAGCTCACGACGGAATGGAGTTGCAGTTATGACACGAACCGTCGGGCGTTGCGGCGCGATCAGACGCGAAGTCGAGCGCAGCCCGATGACGCACGGCGCCGCCAGCGCAGCGACTGTCGCCGTCACGCCGGGGCGCGTGTTCCGCCGTCACGGCATCGCGACGATCGGGGCGTCGACGAGATCTGCCCTGAAATCGCAGACCGGCATCGTGCTCCACGGCCATTCCTCGCCTGACGCTTGGAGACGCTGGCTATGCTCGCGAGCCCCGGCCGGTTACGGCATTTAGATGTCCGGCGACAGTCGCAACGCGAATAGCTGACGGTCGGAGCGTTATGCAAAGGATCAATTGCGAGTCCTGATATTCAATCTGGACCGGCTGGGAGCGATCGCCTTTAGGGCTTCGCGCGCGGCGGGATGCCTTCGCTCGATCGCGATTTGCGTCAGCGGAGCGACAAAAACGCGCGCGTTCGCGTCGCCTTCGATCGTGAACTGACACATGATATTTTCACCGCGGTCACCGGGAAAGACGTTGACGATACGCAGTCTCGGCGACGTTGATCCGATGATTTGCCGCGATTGCAAATAGCCAAGAAGAGGCTGTCGCGCGTGCGCGGATGCTGGCAGGCCCCCTCTCAGCCGTTCGAGGAGCGGACGTGTTGCACGATTAAGTTCAATCATAGCTTCCTCATAATGAAAAGGGCCGCGAAACCACGAAATCATCCTGTTTACGATCGGTCGGCTTCAGCGCGGTATAGTTGCGTTTCGTTTTTCTATCCGTCGGGTCGTCGACCGACCGCTTCGGCGCTCTGTGCGGCTCGATCGCCGCCCCCAAGTGGGGGCGGCGTACGATCGCATCAGAATTTGAGTTTGACGCCTCCGGTGAAACTAATCGGCTGGCCGGCGATGAGGCCTGCGCCCTGCGCCGTCGCAAGGCCGCCGGTCGGCCAGACCAATGGCGTTTGAAACGGGGTGCCGGCGAGAAGCGAGTTGGCAAGCACCATTGCGCCGGCGGCGTAGGTTCGATTGGCGACGTTCTGGACGTCGAAAAAGAGCTCGAGGTTCTTGATGTAGAAATTTGTCAGGTCGTGATTATAGTGAGCGTTGAGATTGACCACGCTGTAGCTCGGCACAGTGGTGTAATTGGCGTTGTCGATCGTATAGTCGCTCTTGAAAACATATTCGACATAGGCGCCAAGACCGGCGAGATCGCCAGTGGGCTGATCATATCCCAGGCGCGCCGTCAGCGTATGCGGCGGCACATTGGGAATTCTATTGCTCGCGCGATTATAGAGTACGGGAACGCCGTTAATCGTCCCGAGATCTTCCCAAAAATTGGTGAAGAAGAAATTGTTGAACGTATAGGCCGCGATCAGCCGCCATCCCTCAAATGGCCGCCAATCACCGTTAAGTTCGACGCCGCGGTGAAGCGAGGCGGGAGCGGGCACAAAATAGTTGATCGTCCCATTGCTCAGTCTCAGAATCTCGTTGCGATGCCATTCGTTGAAGCCGGTCACGCTGACCGTCAGATCTGAGCGCGGCGTCCAGTCGATGCCAAGGTCGACCCCCATGTTGGTCTGGGCCTTCAGCGGATTCTGTCCGACTCCGTTTCGCGTGCTGGTAAGGAAGATGAATGTCGGCGTGCTGTAGGCGGTCGCATAGCGCGCCCTCACCTGCCACTCGGGGCTGTAACGATAGGTGAGCGACGCTTCCGGCGCCGTGTTCCAATAGTCATTGTCGACGGCGACCTGAGTGGGAAGTGTCGGCCGTGGAGGGGTCCCGGTGTAGTTATAGGCGGTGAAGACGCCCCAGACCCTGTTCCAGTTGGCGCTGAAGCCGACGACGCCGGTCAGGCCCGGCGCGAGCGCAATCTCTTCGCGCGCGCGCAGGCTGATGTTCGACGTGTAGCTGTCGATCTTGCCGATCGGCGCGCCCGTCGCCCCGCTGTACCAGGCGCTCGGAAGCTGGTTGAAGAGCGGATTGGTGTTCTTGGCGTTGTTATAGAAGAACTGGAGAAAATGCGTCGCCGGAAATCCGAAGATCGGCATGTGACTGGTGATGTCGGTCTGCGCGGTGATGCCCACCGTCGGACCCCTGATGGCGACCGCGCCGCCCTGTGCGCCCGGCGGCGGCCAGGTTCCATTGATGTTATCGAGATAGTCGTAGGTGAACTGCGACCGCCATGTCGTGTCCTTGTCGAAATCATGCTCGAACTGGACGGCGCCAATCTGTCTGATCGTGTTGGTATGAGAGCCAAGCTGCCAGACGCTTTGGCGAGTGAGCGGGGCGGCGACGCCATTGGCCGGCACGTTCAGATTGTTGCACAAATTGAGATTCAGGGCGACAGGGATCGAGCAGCCGTAATTTTTTTGAAACGGATTGAGGTAGAACACCGTGAAATTTTCCCGGTTGATGAACTCCGCTCTCAAATTGTTGGCGATATATTTCACGATGACTCGATCAGTAGGGGTCACCTCCCATCTGCCGAGAAGCTTGGCCTGTTTGCCTGACATGGAATTGCGGTTCCAGCCGCTGCTATTGGCGTCGGAGGCGAAAAACGCCAGATCGATATTGCCGAGCACGCCGTCCTTCACCGCCTTGCCGACGCGAATGTAATTGTTGAAATAGCCGAAGCTGCCGAATTCCGAACCTGTGTGGACGCCGTCGATTTCGGCGCCGGTGAAGGTGCGGAAATTGATCGCGCCGCCATAGGCGTAATTGCCGAAGAGCGCCGACGAGGGTCCGCGATAGACGTCGACGGCGGCGTAAGAATGCGGATCGAGCAGGTCGCTGCGGCCATTGCCGTCCGCCGTCATGATCGGAAATCCGTCTTCCCACAGCATGATGTTGCGGATGCCGTAGGGAAATCCGACGCCGAGACGGTTGCCGGAGCCGCGAATCGAAATCTGCAGATCGCGCGCGTTACCGCCTTGCTGTATGGAGACGCCGGGGCTGTAATTCAGCACCCCTCGGACATCGAGCAGCGGCGTCGGCGACAGGAATTTTGTGTCGATCATCGTCACCGTCTCGCCAGGCGGATCGCGGTAGATCGGCAGCTTGGCGCGGGCGGCGCTAAAGCCCGGCGCATATCCCGCCTCGCCCGCCGTCGATTCTCTCACGGCCGGAGTCTGCGCCGCCGGCGTTCCGACTGTCGGCCCGCGCGGCGCGGCGCGAACGCCGGCGCCGGTGCGGAGCCGGCCGCCGATGTCGATCGTCGGAAGCGCCTGCTGCGCCTGCGCAAGGGACGCGGAGGACAATAGGGCGAGAGCGCCAAGCGCCGCTCCATGCATCAATTTCGACCGGGAGTTCATTGTCGTTTCTTTCCTGGTTGTTCGGAGTGAAACTCCTTGAGAAGTCGGAAGACGCTCGTTTGGCCTGCGCCGCCCCAAAAAACGGGGCGGCGCACGATCTTGTCAGAACTTGAATTTCACGCCGCCGATAATCGCGCGCGGCTGTCCGGCCTTGATCGCGGCGACGGAATTGGCGAGGAGGACGGCCGGCGTCTCGATGTTGCCGACCACCGTGTTCTGCGCCACGCCGACGCCGGCCGCAAATTTGCGGTCGAACACATTGTTCAAGGAGACGTAGACTTCGACATTCTTGAAATAGAAATCGGCGATGTCGCGATTGTAGTGAACGTTTAAGTTGAGCAGCCCATAGCCGGGGATACGCAGCAGATTGGCCGGGTCGATATAGTACGAGGGGATGTCCCGATCATTGTTGAAAAAGGAGGAGCGGCGTTGCTCGCCTTGAGCCGTTAGGCTCGGGGTGCTGATTCCACGAAAGGAAGCAACGCCATGCAGGAACATACCACATCGACCGCGATTC
>VGDY01000130.1 GCA_016869555.1 Alphaproteobacteria bacterium
GCGTGCGCGGGCTTGTGCAGGGCGTCGGGTTTCGACCTTTCGTTCATCGCGAGGCCACGGCGCGGGGTCTCGCCGGATGGGTTCGCAACAGCGCGGAAGGAGTCGTGCTGGAAGCGGAAGGCGAGCGCTCAAGCCTTGAAAAATTCCTCGACGCGCTCGAGAACGCGCCGCCGGCGCATGCAACAGTCATCGACATGGACATAAGCGAAATCGTGAGGCGCGGCGAAGACAGCTTCAGGATTCTCCCGAGTGACGTTGATGGCGCGCGCACGACGACGCCAGCCCCTGACTATGCGCCCTGTCCCGAGTGCCTCGCCGAGTTCTTCAACGCATCGAACCGGCGCTATCTCTATCCCTTTATCAACTGCACGCAGTGCGGCCCACGTTTCAGCATCATCGAAGATTTGCCCTATGACCGCGCGCGGACTTCGATGCGGCGCTTTGCCATGTGCGCGCAATGCCAAAGGGAATATGACGATCCGCAAGACCGCCGGTTCCACGCGGAGCCCAATGCCTGTCCGGTTTGCGGACCGCAGCTCGCATTGTGGAATGCGTCCGGCGAAACGCTGTCGATGGACCACGAGGCGCTGCTCACCGCGGCTGAAGCATTGCGCACGGGCGCCATTGTCGCGCTCAAGGGAATTGGCGGCTTTCATCTTTTGGTCGACGCGCAAAATGAAGAGGCGGTGACGCGGTTGCGCGCGCGCAAGCGGCGGCCGGAAAAGCCGTTCGCCGTGATATTCCCGACGCTCGCGACGCTGCACGAGGCGTGCCGCGTTTCGGCCGAGGAAGAGGCGCTCTTGACCAGCCCGGCGAGCCCAATTGTGCTGTTGAGACGAAGCGGCGACACTCTTGCCTCCGCCGTTGCGCCGGAGAATCCATTGCTTGGCGCGATGCTTCCCTACTCTCCGCTGCATCATCTTTTGATGCGCGAACTCGGCTTCCCGGTCGTGGCGACGAGCGGCAATGTTACGGACGAGCCGATCGCGATCGATGAGCGTGACGCGCTGCGCCGTCTTGGGGACGTCGCGGACATGTTCCTGGTTCATAACCGACAGATTGTGCGCCCGCTCGACGACTCGGTCGCGAGAATCGTCTGCGGCCGCGAACTTATGCTGCGATGCGCGAGAGGCTATGCGCCCGCCTCAGTCGCCGTTGCAGGCGTGGCGGCGGGCGTTCTTGCGCTCGGCGGCCATCTGAAGACGAGCATCGCGCTCACGGGCGAGGGCCGCGTCACGCTTGGCCCGCACATTGGCGATCTTGAATCGGTCGAGACGCGCGAGGCGCATGCGCGCACGGCGCAAGACATGCTCAGCCTCGGCGGCGCGCGGCCTCGACTCGTTATCCGCGACCTTCACCCCGATTACGCGACGAGCCGAACCGCGGACGATTTCGGAGCACCGATCCTCGCCGTGCAGCATCATCTCGCGCATGTCGTCGCTTGCATAGTGGAAAACGGCGCTGAGCCACCCGGGCTCGGCGTGGCCTGGGACGGCGCCGGCTACGGTCTGGACGGAACAATCTGGGGCGGCGAATTCTTGCTCGTGACCAAATCCGGCTGGCGCCGCGTTGCCCATCTGCGCAGCTTCCCGCTGCCCGGCGGCGACACAGCCGCGCGTGAACCGCGCCGCGCCGCGCTCGGCCTGCTATATGAGGCGTTCGGGCCGGACGCCCTCGCCATGACCGATCTTGCGCCGCTCGCCGCTTTTGCGCCGCATGAGCGCGACGCATTGGGCGTCATGCTCGCGCGTGGCGTCAATTCGCCTCGAACATCAAGTATGGGACGGCTCTTCGACGCATTCGCCGCGCTTTGCGGATTGCGCCAACGCGCCAGCTACGAGGGACAAGCGGCCGCAGAACTCGAATGGGCGGCCGCAGATCGCGCTGGCGGACGCGCCTATCCTTTTCCGTTGCGCGATCCAACGAACACGGACGGCGCCTGTACCATGGATTGGGGGGAGGCGCTGAAAGCGGCGCTTGCCGACCTCCGCCGCGGAGAACCGGCTGGAATAGTGTCGGAAGCCTTTCATAATGGCCTCGCCGTGGCGATCGTCGCCATGGCCGAACACATCGGAGAACGCCGCGTGGTTTTGACTGGAGGCTGCTTCCAGAACGCGCGTATGCTGGAGACGACCGTCGGCGCGCTGCGCGCGGCCGGATTCGAGCCATTGTGGCATCGCCGCGTTCCGCCCAATGACGGTGGCCTTTCGTTCGGACAAGCGGCGTGGGCGGCGTGGGGCGAAGCAAAGGAACGCAAGACATGTGCCTAGCCGTTCCCGGACGCGTTCTCAGCATATCGGGCGACGATCCTTTGACGCGACTCGGGCGCGTCGACTTCGGTGGGATCGTCAAGGAGATCAATCTCGCCTTCGCGCCGCAGGCCCGTATCGGCGATCATGTTCTCGCCCATGTCGGCTTCGCCATCGCCGTGATCGACGAGGCAGAGGCTGCTCGCGTTTTTGAACATCTGCGTAAGATGAACGAACTGGAACACGAAGAACGGAATGCGCCGTGAGGTTTCGTGACGAATTTCGCGACGCTTCGGCCGCCAGGGGCTACGCCGACGCAATTCACCGAATGGTCACGCGCCCCTGGACGCTGATGGAGGTCTGTGGCGGTCAGACGCATGCGATTCTTCGTTTCGGCGTCGATCGGCTGCTGTCGCCGGAAGTGAGCCTGCTCCACGGACCCGGCTGTCCGGTTTGCGTCACGCCCGCCGAATATATCGACAAGGCGATTGAGATCGCGAGCCATCCGGGCGCGATCCTCTGCTCCTTCGGCGACATGCTGCGCGCGCCGGGAACGAGGGGCGATCTTTTCGCCGCTAAATCGCGCGGCGCCGACGTGCGCATCGTCTATTCCCCGCTCGACGCCGTAACGATCGCGCAAGCTGAGCCCGAGCGCGCAGTCGTGTTTTTTGCCGTCGGCTTCGAGACCACGGCGCCCGCGAACGCCATGGCCGTCCTTCACGCGAAACAAAGCGGCGTAAAAAATTTCTCCATGCTGTCGTCGCACGCGCTCGTGCCGCCGGCGGTACGTTCGCTGCTTGAAGCCCCCGGCGCACGCGTGCAGGGATTTCTCGCCGCGGGGCATGTCTGCACCGTGATGGGCTATCGCGAATATGAGCCGATCGCAGAGCGCTTCGGCGTTCCGATCGTCGTCACGGGCTTCGAGCCGATCGACATTCTGCAGGGCGTATACATGTGCCTGCGCCAACTCGAGGACGGACGCGCCGTCGTCGAAAACCAATACAGCCGCGCGGTGCGGCGCGACGGCAATGAAGCGGCGCGGCGCGTCATGCGCGACGTGTTTCAAGTCGCGCCGCGCCGCTGGCGCGGCGTCGGCGATATCCCTGAGAGCGGATTCAGCTTCACCGAAGCCTACGCCGATTTCGACGCCGAGCGGCGCTTCGGCGCGGTGATCGCGCGCGACGATGCGGCGGGCTCGTGCATCGCCGGGCAAATCCTGCGCGGCGAGCGTAGGCCGACGGACTGCCCCGCCTTCGGCGAAAGCTGCACGCCCGAACGGCCGCTCGGCGTCACCATGGTCTCGAACGAGGGCGCATGCGCGGCCTATTATCGCTATCGCGCGCTGGAGACGATGGGCGCGGCGCCATGACGCGAGCGGACGCTTTCAATTTCGCCTGCTCCTCGCCCCTCCCGGATCGCAAGACAGTGCAGCTCGCGCATGGCGGCGGCGGCCGCGCGATGAAGCAGCTGATAGACGAAATCGTGCGCCCCAGTTTTCAGGATCCTGAACTCGATCGCGGTCATGACGGCGCGCTGCTTGATGTAAGCGGCCCGCTGGCCTTTACAACCGACTCCTATGTTGTGCGTCCGCTGTTCTTTCCAGGCGGCGATATCGGTTCGCTTGCGGTCAACGGAACCGTCAACGATCTCGCGATGTGCGGCGCGCGTCCACTTTACTTCAGCGTCGGCTTGATCCTCGAAGAGGGTCTGCCGATCGATACGTTGCGCCGGGTCGCTGCATCGATGCGGGACTCTGCCGACGCGGCAGGCGTTCGTCTCGTAACCGGCGACACGAAAGTTGTTGACCGCGGGAAGATGGACGGGATGTTTATCAACACCGCCGGTGTTGGAAAAATTGTCGCGCCGTCGAAGATCGGTCCGGAGAGCGTGCGGCCTGGCGACGCGGTGATCGTCAGCGGCGACATCGGCCGCCACGGAATCGCGGTCATGACGGCGCGCGAGGGATTTGAGTTCGAAACGCCCATCGCCAGCGACTGCGCGCCGCTCGCCGCGCCCGTGTTGGCGCTTATAGACGCAGGAATTGCCACGCACTGCCTGCGCGATCTGACGCGCGGCGGGCTCGCCAGCGCGGCGGTCGAAATCGCCGAGACTTCCGGACTGGCGATCGCCCTTGAGGAGCAGGCGGTTCCCGTCTGCGAGGAAGTCAAAGCGGCTTGCGAACTTTTTGGTTTCGATCCGCTTCACGTCGCCAATGAAGGCCGCTTCATCGCTTTCGTTCCCCAAGAAGACGCCGCGCGCACTATCGAGATCCTGCGGCGATGGCCGGTCTGCAAAAACGCGGCAATCATCGGCGTCGTCGAGGGAACGCCGCGCGGTCGTGTCTCTTGCCGCGGTCCGCTCGGCGTCCGGCGCGCCGTTGACATGCTGAGCGGCGAGCAGCTGCCCCGGATTTGCTGAGCGCGAAACGCCACGCCCATATCGGACGCTGCGTATCGAACCCCGAGGGCCACGACAGCCAACAAGCGAATTCTTGTCGCTTGCTTGCCGGTTGGCGAGACGTCCTCCCACGCCTCGGCCGACGCAGATCCGAAGTCCTCGCGCTCAGCAAAACGAATCCAGGCGGCGAAACTCAGCTGGCCCGATTGAGTAGACTAACGCGCGCCATGTCTTTCGTGCTTGGTCCAACGCATCGAGGCCCGGCGCGCATCTGCCGGCGGCGAACGAACGCGTTCGCCGATTGGCGCGTTTCGCCAACTGCGCTATCGAACGATTGCAGCCGCAAAACCCTATTGTGCCCTCCGCAGGCGAACCGGTCACGCACGAGAAATGGGATCGCGACGTCTGATCCCGGTGCCCCGTGCCCGATCTGTCTTTTGAGCGGACAGACGGTGCAGGAACATTCCTTAATCGAAGCCAGCGCCGTGGCGACGCCGGCGCGAACGATCGTTTCTCCGCCGTGATCCCTGACGCGGATATACGATTTGCCGCGGTCGCCAAGCAGCGCAGCTATGGCTTCCACCTGAGGCCAGACCTCGCGACGATCGGAAAGCAGCAGCACGCAAGAAGCAAAGGGCGCCTCTGCCTCCCGAAAGACTTCAAATGTGAACCACATCCGATCCTCTCTAGCGAAAAGTCCGAACCGCGCAATACGATCCTTCGATCGCGTTTTCGGTTTTCGTTGACGTTTCCAAATCAAATCCTCTCATAGGCGTGCGAGAAAGAAAAATAGAAATACCCAAAAGCGGTCATTGGCTTAGTGATAGAAGGACTCTGGAGGCGCCTCACAGTGAGCGCATCCATCATCCCGACTCAAGCTATGACAAGGCGCCCTCAAATTTTGCGGAGCGTTACGTTCGGATAGAGTCGTTCAACGTCATCGCGGCAACAAAGCCCAGTCCCGGGCGAAAGAAGAGCGGCCGAACCTGCTGCAACGCCGTAGCGAAAGGCGTCATCCACGCTTTGCCCTTTGGCAAGACTCGACACCATGGCGCCCAGAAAACTGTCCCCTGCGCCGACCGCGCTGGCCGGCGTGATCGGCAAAGCGGGGGCGCGCCATGCGTTCTCGCGCGTGACCAGTAGCGCGCCTTGATCCCCGAGGGTCAAGGCGACGATCTCCGAACGGCCTGTCTCAGTGAGTTGTCGACACGCGCCGACCCATGCGCCCTCGTCATCGAGCGCGGCGCCTACAAGTTCGCGCAGCTCGCGAAGATTGGGCTTAATGAGGTAGACGCCCTTTTTCAAAGCGGCCGCCAATGGCGGCCCGGATGTATCGAGTACGAATTTCGTGTCGCGCTCGCTACAATAATGAGCAATGTGCGCGTAAAAATCCGATGGAACCCCGGGCGGCAGACTGCCGCTCGCAACTATGAATCGCGGATTGTCATCCAAGACTGCAAGCGCGTCGACGCATCGGCGCCATTCGTTGTCCCGAAGCGTCGGCCCCGGAAGGATGAAGCGGTATTCCTGCCCACTTGAATTCTCGAAAACGGTGAAGCTTTCGCGAGTCTCGTCCGATACCCGAACAACTTGATTGGGAATGTTTTCGCGTTCGACGAGCCGGGCCAGGAGTTCGCCCGTCGCGCCGCCCGCGGCAAAGACCGCTTTGACGCTGCCTTCAAAGCGCGTAACGACGCGGGCGACATTAATCCCGCCGCCGCCGGGATCGCGGCGCGGAGCCGCACAGCGGAGCTTGTGAATAGGCGCCACGCGATCAAGTGACGTCGAAATGTCGATCGAAGGATTGATCGTGAATGTGACGATGTCGGCCATGTGCAGCTGATTTTAGGACCCAGCGCCCGCAACGAGGCGCGCACCGGCATCCGCCGGCGCCAGACTCCGCCCGCCGACGCACGCATTCACCGCGTTCCGTATCGGAACAAGATCCTCTTCGCCAAAGGTCTCCTTTTCGAGTAATCGCTGCGATGAGTCCTTGTGGATTGCCGAGCAACTCACCAAAATTTCGGTCGCACGGTCAAAGGCTTCGTCGACGAGCTTGCGGATGGCGACGTCGATTTTCGCGTTGGTTTCGTCGCTGGCTTCGGACTGCGCCGGACTTAAGCCTGGCAGATCGAGATACCGCGGCCGTTCAGAGGCGAAGGTGGCTTGCCCGATTTCCGGCTCCATGCCGTAACGCGCGACCATTGCGCGCGCCATCTCGGTCGCCCGCTGAAGATCGTCAGCGGCGCCCGTCGTCGCTTCGCCGAAGATCGCAATTTCCGCCGCCCGCCCGCCGAGCAGCACAGTGATCCGATTCAAGAGTTCGGTGCGGGTCATCAGATAACGATCTTCGGTCGGCATCTGCATTGTATAGCCGAGCGCGCCCATTCCTCGCGGTATGATCGATACTTTCTTGATGGGGTCGGTCTCCGGCAGCGCCATGGCGACGATCGCGTGGCCCATCTCATGATGAGCGACGATCCGGCGTTCGCGCGGATTGAGCAAGCGCTTGCGCTTTTCCGGGCCAGCGATGATGCGCTCGACCGCGGCGACGAAATCCTCGAGTGATACCGCTTGCGCATGACGGCGCGTCGCAAGCACCGCCGCCTCATTGACCAGATTGGCGAGATCGGCGCCCGTGAAGCCCGGCGTCAACGCGGCGATCTGAGTTGGGTCGAGGTGTTCTTCGAGTCTGATTTTCTTCAAGTGAACATTAAGAATGGCGACACGCCCATTTTTGTCCGGTCGATCGACCGAAATTTGCCGATCGAACCGGCCTGCGCGCAGCAGCGCCGGATCGAGCACTTCCGGACGATTGGTCGCGGCGAGCAGCACCACGCCGCTGGACGGGTCGAAGCCGTCGAGTTCGCTCAGGAGCTGGTTGAGGGTTTGCTCCTTTTCGTCATGTCCGCCGCCCAACGCGGAAATGCCACGGGCGCGCCCTAGCGCGTCAAGCTCGTCGATGAAGATGATGCTCGGTGCGCTGGCCCGCGCCTGAGCGAAGAGATCACGCACGCGCGCCGCGCCGACGCCAACGAACATTTCGACGAATTCTGAGCCTGTGATTGAAAAGAACGGCACGCCGGCTTCGCCCGCGACCGCGCGCGCCAAAAGCGTCTTACCGGTTCCGGGCGGTCCAACGAGCAGAATTCCTTTCGGGATGCGCGCGCCAAGCCGTCCGTGCGTCACCGGGTCTCTCAGGAAAGAAACGATCTCCTGCAATTCTTCCTTGGCCTCGTCGACGCCCGCCACGTCGGCAAACCCGATCTTGATGTCTTTTTCGACGAAAACCTTGGCCTTACTCTGGCCGACCGACATCATTGGCCCTAGGCCCTGTTGCAAACGACGCGTCAGCAGGCTCCAGAAGAAAAAGAAAATAGCGACTGGCACGATCCAGGAGAGCAGCGTGGTAATCCATGTTTGCTCGATGAGCCCGGTGTATTTGACGTTTGCGGTTTCGAGCTCCTGGGCGAAGTTGGGCTCGACGCGGACCGCGAGCACCTGCTTTCGGCCGTCAGCCATCGGCTCCTTCAAAGTCGCGTGAACGACTTCCTGGCCAACCAGGACCTCGGCGATCTTGTTTTCACGCAAGAGATTCGCGAATTCGCTATAGGGAATAACTTCCGTCTGTTGCTGGACTTCCCACAGTCGATGCAGAAACAAAACCGAGATCAGTGCGAAAAGCAAATAGCCGACATTGAACCGCCAATCCCGCTCGACAGGCGGTTTGTCCATATTACTGTCGCGTTGTGACGCGTTCATTTGCTCCTGCCCTCACATGACAATGCGGACTCGGCTCGCTCATTTTGGCCCCAGAGTTACTCTTTGATCGCTCGGCGACCATAACGGTGAGGCTGTCGTTTTCAATTAGTCGCCGCACGAAGTCCCCGAGCTAAAAGCTACGAAGCTTCGACGTCCATTCACGAAGATATTCTTGTCAATCTTCCGAAAGAGGGACGGACGAGTTGCGAAGCGTCGCGCTCATCGTCCGTCCTTCGCCCGGAACTATTTCGCGGCTTCGAGATGAGTCAAAGCCGTCTCGGCCTCCTTCGTCGCCTTAGCAACACGCCGGCTTGAATGGGTGTGCTTTGCCCATTTTACGGCCTTCTTCAAGTGAGCGATGCCGCTCTTGACGTGATCGCTCGGATTCGCCTTTTGCGCTGCGTGCGCATGATCGATCGCATTGACGGCATGTTCAACTAGCGACGCCGGCTCGTCGCGCCTTCCTTCATGGATCGCTTCCTTCGTCTCCTCGATCGCTTGCTCCAGGTGGCGTCCGCTTGCCATTGCCATGCGCGGCGTCATCGCCGCCGTGAAGGCGCACACCGCAAGGGCGATCATCAATCTGCGCGTCATCATTTCCATTTACTCCTCCCATCGAGTCTCGTTTGTCCCGCGTTCGACGCACGGCGCTTTAAATGAGCGCCCGCCAAAAACGGGCTCCCATTTTAGCTTGGGCGCAAGCGCTCGCTTTTCCAGATGTCTCCAGATGTCCCGGGGACGATTTCGTTGCGTCATCTTGACGCGTTCACATCGTGACGCATTCGAATTCCTGCTTGTCAATCTATAACGGCATTTTGTTGTAGCAGCCTTCTGCTGTTGTCTATTCTGGAGTTCCACATATATGCGGAATCGTCGTCATCATGCGATGTGAATAAGCTTCCGACGCCGATCTGAGCGTCGTCGATCCGTTCGACGGTCGTGAAGAAACGCGCTCACCGAGAGACGCCCTTTCGCGACTTCTGCCCTATTCAGGACTGCTGCAAATGATCGACTCTGCCGCCATTGGTCAGCACAATTGGTCAGCTGCCTCATTTCAAACCGTTCTTCAGGGTTTCGAGTCCTCAAGCGAAGGATTAAGCGACGCCGAATCAAAGCGGCGCCTTACGCAATATGGCCGCAATCGGCTTCCGGGCGCGCGGCGGAAAAGTCCGCTGCTCCGCTTTCTTTTGCAGTTCCACAATGTCCTTATCTACGTGCTGATCGCCGCTAGCGTCGTTACCGCCTTCCTTGGCCACTGGGTCGACACCGGCGTCATCGTCGCCGTGGTCATGATCAACGCCGTCATCGGGTTCATTCAGGAGGGCAAGGCGGAGGAGGCCATGGACGCCGTCCGCAAAATGCTCTCGCTGCATGCAACCGTCATCCGTGACGGGCGGCGGCAGCTCGTGGACGCGGACTCCCTCGTTCCCGGCGATATCGTCTTCGTGCAGTCCGGAGACAAAGTGCCGGCCGATCTGCGTCTCATTCGCGTCAAGTCGCTGCAAATTCAGGAGGCGGCGCTGACCGGCGAGTCGCTGCCGGTCGACAAGGGCGTCGAAGCGGTCGCTCCCGAGACGTTACTCGGGGACCGTTCGTCGATGGCTTACTCCGGCACCGTCGTCACTTATGGCCAGGGCGCGGGCGTCGTTGTCGCGACGGGTTCCGCCACGGAAATCGGCCGCATCAGCGCGATGCTGTCCGAGGTCGAGGAATTGACCACGCCTTTGCTTCAGCGCATGGCTGAATTCGCGCGATGGCTAACGGGCGTCATACTCGTGCTTGCGGTCGCGGTTTTTCTTTTCGGAACCTTCGTGTGGAACTTTGCGCCGTCCGAGATGTTCATGGCGGCGGTCAGTTTGGCCGTATCGGCGATACCCGAAGGCCTGCCGGCGATCATTACGATCACGCTCGCAATCGGCGTCGAGCGCATGGCGCGTCGCAGCGCCATTATCCGGCGCCTGCCCGCCGTTGAAACCCTGGGTGCGGTGACCACGATTTGCTCGGACAAGACGGGCACGCTGACGCGCAATGAATTGACGGCCCGTACGGTCGTCGCTTCGCGTTCCGTCTACGAAACCTCCGGCTCAGGTTACGATCCGCACGGCGGCTTCACGAAAAACGGGCATGACGCGACGATCGACGGCGCGCCGGACCTCTCCGAAATGATGCGCGCCGCCGCTTTGTGCAATGACGCAGTCTTGCATGAGAAGGACAATGTCTGGAGCATTGACGGCGACCCGACTGAGGGCGCGTTGCTGACCGCCGCCGTCAAAGGCGGTCTCGACCTGCGCGCGCAGGCGCAGGCGCTCCCAAGAACGGACGTGATTCCCTTCGAGTCCCAGCATCGCTTCATGGCGACCTTGCATCACGACCATGTCGGAAACGGCTATATTTTTGTGAAGGGCGCGCCAGAACGCC
>VGDY01000131.1 GCA_016869555.1 Alphaproteobacteria bacterium
TCAAATCCGTCGGGTAACGTTTGGTTTTTTTCTCAATGGCGGCCATCTTGGCGCGATTCGCTCGGGTCCACATCCCGAGCTTGAATCACGACCCTCACTCCGTCGCAACCATTCTCAAACGGTCACTCAGAAGCATTTATCTCGATACGCCCGAACACGTCCTGAAGAAGGCGGGGATTGCGCTAAGGCTCAGGCGCGATGGGCGTCGGTGGATTCAGGGCGTCAAAGCCGGGGCGACGTTGCACGGCGGCCTATCGCAAGTCGCCGAGCTAGAGAATCCAGCGCCGGGCGGACGCGTATGTCTCGACGCGATTCCTGATGCGTCGATTCGAGAGGAGATTGTTGGACGCATCAACGGCGCGCCGCTCCAGCCCGTCTGCGAAACAGTGATCAAACGCAGTACGAGCGAGCTGGTGCTTGCCGACGGCACGCGCGCGGAACTCGCTGTCGACGTTGGCGAGGTTCGGGCTGGCGAACGCTCTGCTGAGCTTTCGGAGCTGGAAATTGAGCTCCTCGCGGGCAACGCAAGCGGACTGTTTGACATCGCGCATATTCTGGTTCCGGAAGGCGGGCTGCGGTTCTCGCGGCTTTCGAAGGCCGCGCGCGGCTATCTCTTAGCTGAAGAGGGGCGGATCGATCTGCCACTCGCGCCGCGCAACGCTGAAAATGTTTTGCTTGATCCGGCTCAAACCGCCGAGCAAGCGGCGCGTGAAGTCTTACGCGAGTGCCTCGACCAAATCGCGACGAATGTGGTGGTCGTTCGCCAGCTGAATGACATCGAAGGAGCGCACCAGCTGCGGATTGGCCTACGCCGATTGCGCAGCGCATTTTCTGTCTATGCGCCCGTACTACGAAGCCCGGAGATGAAGCGGCTCGACGGCGAGGCGCGCTGGCTTGGTCAAGAGGTCGGCGCCCTTAGGGATCTCGATGTGGTGGCGAACGACATGGCGCGGCGGGAGGCCAAAATACATCCCGACGAACCTGAACTTTCCGCCCTCGCCGATTTAGTCTTGCGGCAAGCAGAGGAACGCCGCGAGCAGTTGCGCAAGCTTCTTGTCGGAGCCCGCGTGCAGGCGTTCCTCATCGATCTTGCGCGGTTCGTCGAGACGCGCGGCTGGCTCGTGCCTCAGGATTTCAGCCAGACCGAGCGGCTGGCGGCGCCGATTGCGGAGCTGGCGGGCCAGTCTCTCGACAAACGCTGGAAGAGGGTCGCCAAGCGCGCTAGGGGACTTGCGACACTAACGGTGGAACAGCGTCACGAGTTGCGCAAAGAACTAAAGAAGTTGCGCTACGCCGTCGAGTTCTTCTGCTCACTGTTTCCGGCGAAACGAGTCGATCCATTCTTGAAGCGCCTAAAGAAGCTGCAGACGCTTTTTGGCGACCTCAACGACACGGCGACGATGAGAGCCATGTTCACGGGAACGGATGTTTCCGGCGCCGAAAATCCGTCGATACAGCGCGCCATCGGCTGGATGATCGGGGCGAGTCAGGCGCGCGCCGAGTTTGGCTGGACCGGCGTCAAAGCCCTTTGGAGAGACCTCGAGCAAGCCCAACCGTTCTGGCGATGACGAGGATCGCAACGATCCGCTGCGGTTGGCGGTAGAGAAAGCTCCTCAAGCCATCTTAGTACGGGTGACGGTCCTTTTTGTCTTCCCAAGCGCGATATGCCGTCAGCCCGACGTCGCGCTCGAAATTCGGCGTCACGGCGATGCTCCGCTGGTCCCAAGGCTTTTTGAAATCGGCATATTGGAAAGCGTCGTCAAATCCGATGTGGCTCGTGTCCTCGAGACTGGCCGCGAAATATACGTGGCTGATGCGCGACCAATAAATTGCGCTCATGCACATCGGACAGGGCGCCCCGTTGATGTAAATTTCACAGCCCTTCAGCATCTTGGCGCGCTCGGGGACAAGATCCGGAGAGCCGGGCTCGCGCGGAATCATTTCGAGAATCGTGCCGGCGCCGTAATCGCTGCCGAGCAGCGCCTTAGGATTTAAGCGTTGCGAAGCGTCCATAATGGCGGTGATCTCGGCGTGATAGACGGGACAGCCGGTCAAAAGGACACGATTCTGTCCGCGTCCGATAACCTTTCCGTCCTTCACGATCACGGCGCCGAACGGCCCGCCCCAGCCTTTTTCCACTGACTCCTTTGCGAGCGCCGCTGCTTCTTCCATGAATTTGCGCTTCTCTTCCAAAGCTTGGATGGGGACCGCCGTATCCGCCGCCGGCTGCGTAGGAGCCGCCGCATTGTCCTTCGGCGATTTTGAGCGAGCGTCAGCGAACCCGCCCGTGGCGGCGACGCCTGCAGCGACTGCGGTGCATGTAATGAAGCTGCGTCGTCCGAGTTCTGGCCGAGGAGAATGCTTGCAGTCGAAGTCGGTCATGAAACGCTCCTTTATAAGAGAGCTTTGAGCATAGAAGCCCGAGCATTGTTCTACGGAGAGATGCGAGCCGCAAGGCTTATCGTCGCGCTTATGCGAGAGGACGCCTTATCGCAGCCCGTCGAAATAGTTGAAAAACACGCCCGTCGGATCATGCTTCTTTCGCAGCTGCTCGATGCGCTGAAAGTCAGCGCGGGTCGCAAAGGCGTGTCTCACATGATCGGGATAGGTGACGGTATCGCTCTCGCCGATGTAGTGACCCGCTGTGAAGGGCTTCAAAATTTCCAGATATTTCTTGTGCCAGCTCAGATTCTCTTCGTCGTCTCGCGCGTCTTTCCACATCGACCAAGGTCCGCCGTAGAGTCGCGCGCTCATGGAAAAAGCCGCATCATTTGGCGCCGCCGGCGGCAGATGGGGGCCGGTGAAGAAGGCATAAAGTATGAGCGACTCGGACGAAGGCGCCCTCATAAAATGCTCCCTAAGAGCCTCCAATAACTCCTTTGGACTCGAATTCGAAAACATCGCTTCGACTTGATTTCGGCGGTTCGCCGGCCACATCGCGCCGGACATGTCGAAGAGGCGATCGAAATTGACATGCTCATTGACTGTCTTCGAGAGGCATTCCCCGACGATCGGACTTTGCTCCAGAAGCGCGGTAGCGCGTCTCGCCTCTTCTTCCGAGTCAGCGAAGGTTGTCGCCGTCACCAAAGAAACTTTACCGGATTGGCCTTTACATTTTTCCGCAAGCTCCGGCGGGGCGGAGACGAGAAACAGGCTCAGCTCCACATTCGCCGGCAGCCTGCCTGCTATGTCGCCTAGCCATTCCGCGACGACGCCGACCTTGTCGATGTTATAGTAGTAAGAATTGGCGGTGATATGTTTCGGCAACGGATAGAGCTTTAGATGGTAGCGGACGACGACGCCGAAAAAGCCGTAGCCCGCGCCGCGCGCGGCCCAAAAATAATCGACGTTTTCGTTTTTGCTCGCCGTGATCAGATCGCCTTCTGCGGTGACGATGTCGATGGCCTCCACGCTGCCGGCGCCGGGACCCCAGACGCCCTGATTCCAGGACATGCCGCCGCTCAAGAGATAGCCGCTGAGCTTCACCTGCGGACAGTGGCCGCTTGGATATGCCAGGCCATGCGCGTTCAGATGCCTCTGCACATCCCGGTTGCTGATAATGGGTTGAAGCGTCGCGGTGCGAGACGCTGTATTAATCGAAATGATTTTGTTGAGATGGCTGAGGTCGATGAGCATTCCGCCCTGTCGCAGCGACGGGTTGCACCAATTGTGACCGCCGCCGCGCACGACAACTTTCAATCCCTTATGGCGCGCAAATCGGACCGCTTCACAAACGTCCTGCTCGTCTTCGACCCTCGCGATGATTTGCGGCAATCTATCCGTAGGATGAAGCTCGTTCCATAGCCCCTCGAACAGCAGCTCATCGAAATCAGCGCTCTCAGGCGTGGCGACTTTGCCCCTGATCTTGTGACGAAGCGCATCTGCGTTGATCGTCCGGCTCTGCTCGCGCGTCACGCCGGCCATTGCCTCCGCACAGACTGATCCGCCGACAAGCGCGCCGCCTACCATCAGCGCACGGCGGCTAAAATCCCCATCCCGCGCGTTTCCCACGCAAGCTCCTTTGAGCGAACCCTATGCGATGAGCATAGCCGTTCTACCATGGGCTGAGGCGCCCGAAGGCTAGAAGAGCCCCGCATTGTAGACGGCGACGTGGCTGAACTCGCCCAAAGCCATGATGACGTTGAGGGTTTCGGCCGCCAAAGCGATGGCGATAACTCCGAAAATTCCCGTAGCGATCACTGGTTTCATGACGTTCTCCTTTTGCGTTGCTCAGAACCTAAGGAGAGGCGCGCCATGGCGCTGTGCGCCGCGACACACGCAGCGACAGGCGATGAATTCGTTGCGAAATCCGATCTCGAGCTGGGGAAATCCGATGAAGCGCTCGTCCCGCAGAAGCGCCTATGAAGAGTCTCGCCCGGCGAAGCTGAAATCCTAATAGCCCCTTTATGCCGTGTGCGAGCACATACCGCGTCGCGCCGTCCGCTTTGGCGACCGCCAAAGCGCGAACGTGACATTAAAGTGAGACGCAGCCATGCCTGACTCTCTCATTGGCCTCGGCGTCGCAGCCCTGGTCTTTCTGATCGCGAACAATCTCGTCGCCGAAGTTCGCGCGCGCCGCGCGCGTAACGGCTCGCGACGCCCATAATCGGAGGAGCATAATGCTCGACATTCTGTATATCGGTCTCGGCCTCCTGCTTTTCGCAATCATCACCGCCTATGCGCGGGTCTGCGGACGCCTTTAGGAGAGCCGGCATGTCCGAACCCGTCATTGGACTGATCGTCGCCATTCTGCTCGGCGCCTACCTCGTCTACACGCTGCTTCATCCCGAAAAATTCTAAAGGAGGCCCGGCGAAAAACCGGGCGTTTCGCCAATGACCTCCATTGGGCTGGCGCAAATCGCCATCGTCCTCTTAGCCGTCGTCGTCGCTGCGATTCCGCTCGGCGGCTACATCGCCAGAGTTCTGGCAGGCGAGCGCACCCTACTCTCTCCCGCGCTCTCGCCCATCGAACGCGCCTTCTACAAACTCTCCGGCGTCGATCCCGCGCGAGAGCAAAGCTGGCTTGCCTATACGATGGCGATGCTCGCCTTCAGCGTTATCGGATTTCTATCGCTCTACGCCTTGCAACGGCTCCAGACCTATCTGCCGCTCAACCCTCAGGGCTTCGGCGGGGTTCCCGCCGATCTCGCCTTCAACACGTCGCTGAGCTTTATCACCAACACCAATTGGCAAAACTACAGCGGCGAGTCGACGATGAGTCACTTGACGCAGATGTTCGGCCTCACCGTGCACAATTTTGTGTCCGCCGCCACCGGCCTTGCGATGGCCTTCGCGCTGGTGCGCGGCTTTTCGCGCGCAGAGTCGCAGACAATCGGCAACTTCTGGGTCGACCTAACCCGCTCGACTCTTTACGTGCTCCTGCCGATCTCGATCGTCGTCGCGCTCGCGTTGGTCGCTCTCGGCGTTCCGCAGACGCTCCAGGGTTCTATTGAAGCGACGACGCTGGAAGGCGCCAAGCAGGCCATCGCTATCGGCCCTATGGCGAGCCAAGAGGCGATCAAAGAACTCGGCACCAATGGCGGCGGCTTCTTCAACGCCAATTCGGCGCATCCTTTCGAGAGCCCGAATGCTTTTTCCAACATGCTGGAGATTTGGGCTCTGCTCGTCGTCCCCTTCGCGCTGGCTTTCGCCTTTGGGCGCGCCGTCTTAGACCATCGACAAGGTCGCGCGATCGCCATCACCATGCTGATTGTGCTCGTTGCGGGCGCACTCGTCGCTTACTGGGCCGAGGCAAACGGAAATCCCTTGCTGACCGCGATCGGCGTCGATCCGTCGCCCGGCAATATGGAAGGCAAGGAAGTCCGCTTCGGACCGGCGATGAGTGCGCTGTTCGCGGCGGCGACGACAGGCACAAGCTGCGGCGCGGTCAACGCCATGCATGACTCCTTCATGCCGCTCGGCGGGCTCGTTCCGTTGTTCAACATGCTGATGGGCAGCATCGCGCCGGGCGGCGTCGGCGCCGGTCTTTACGGGTTTCTGGTGCTAGCGATCATCGCCGTTTTCATCGCCGGACTCATGGTTGGGCGCACGCCAGAATATCTCGGCAAGAAGATCGAAGCGCGCGAGATGAAACTCGCGATGCTGGCGGTGCTGATCTATCCGCTCAGCGTCCTCGGCTTTACGGCTATTTCGGTCATGCTCGAGACGGGCCTCGCCAGTCTCAACAATGCCGGCCCGCATGGCCTCTCCGAGATCCTGTATGCATTCGCCTCGACCACCGACAATAACGGGTCGGCGTTCGCGGGGCTGACAGGCAATACGTTGTGGTACAACACGACGCTCGGCGTCGCTATGCTGCTTGGACGCTTCGCCTACGTCATTCCCGTCTTGGCGATCGCCGGCTCGTTCGCGGCGAAAAAGAAAACCGCCGCGTCAGTCGGCACCTTCCCGACGCATGGACCGCTCTTCATCGGCCTGCTGATCGGCGTCATCATCATCCTCTATCTGCTGCAATATTTTCCGGCGCTCGCGCTCGGCCCCATCGTGGAGCATTTCGCGCTGTTTGCTGGAAAGACCTTCTAAGGAGCATATCCATGTCGCATAAGGTCGCCGCTCCCGGCTTGTTCGACGCCGGGATCATCAAGCGCGCCGCCGTCGACGCCTTCAAGAAGCTTGATCCGCGACGGCTTGCGCGCAATCCGGTGATTTTCGTCACGGAAATCGTGTCGGCGGTCGTCACGGTCTTCTTCGTGCGCGATCTCGTTGCGCAGAACGGCGTCGCCTATTTCTCGGGCCAGATCGCCGCCTGGCTCTGGTTCACCGTGCTTTTCGCCAATTTCGCCGAAGCGGTCGCCGAAGGACGCGGAAAGGCGCAGGCCGACGCTTTGCGAAAGACGCGCACCGACACGCACGCCAAGCGGTTGATCGATCCGAAAAACAGAAGCGGGATGCAGGACGTCTATGAAGGCGTGTCGGCGCTCGATCTCAGGCTCGGCGACGTCGTGCTGGTCGAAGCGGGCGACCTCATTCCTGGCGACGGCGAGGTGATCGAAGGCGTCGCCTCGATCAACGAATCCGCGATCACAGGCGAATCTGCGCCGGTCATTCGCGAGGCAGGGGGCGATCGTTCGGCCGTCACCGGCGGCACCACGGTTCTCTCCGACTGGGTCAAGGTGAAGATCACCGCCGCGCCAGGTTCGACCTTCATCGATCGCATGATCGCGCTCGTCGAGGGCGCGCAGCGGCAGAAAACGCCGAATGAGATCGCGCTGTCGATCCTGTTGTCGGGGCTGACGATCATATTCCTCATCGTCTGCGTGACGCTTTGGCCGCTCGCGATCTACTCGGGCACAACGCTTTCAATCACCGTATTGATCGCGCTGCTCGTCTGTCTGATCCCGACGACCATCGGCGGCCTCCTGTCCGCGATCGGCATCGCCGGCATGGATCGGCTGATCCGATTCAATGTCATAGCGACCTCCGGTCGCGCGGTTGAGGCCGCAGGCGACGTGGACACGCTGCTTCTCGACAAGACGGGCACCGTGACCTTCGGCAACCGCATGGCCGACGAGTTCATTCCTGTCCAGGGCGTTTCGGAGCGCGCCTTCGTCGACGCCGCGCTGCTTGCGTCACTCGCGGATGAAACGCCCGAGGGCAGGTCGATCGTCGCTTTGGCCAAGAGCGTTCTCGGCTCTTCGACGCCGAACCTCGGCCCAGAGGCGCAGATCGTTCCGTTTTCCGCGCACACGCGGATTTCCGGCGTCGATCTCCCCGGCCGGACGTTGCGCAAAGGCGCCGTCGACGCCGTCGCCGCGCACGTAAAGTCTGTTCCTGTCGATTTCGAACGCGCCGTGGAGCGGATTTCGCGCGCAGGCGGCACGCCTCTCGCCGTGTCGGAAAACGGCAGGCTGTTGGGCGTGATTCACCTCAAAGACATCATCAAGCCTGACATTAAATCGCGCTTCGCCGCCTTGCGCGCCATGGGCATCAAAACGGTGATGGTCACGGGCGACAATCCGATCACTGCCGCGGCGATTGCCGGCGAGGCTGGAGTCGACGACTTCATCGCGCAAGCGAAGCCAGAGGACAAACTCTCCTACATCCGCAGGGAGCAACAGGGCGGCCGCCTTATCGCCATGTGCGGCGACGGGACCAATGATGCGCCGGCGCTCGCCCAGGCGGACGTTGGCGTCGCCATGCAGACCGGCACGCAGGCTGCGCGCGAAGCCGGCAATATGGTTGACCTCGATAGCGATCCGACAAAACTCATCGAGATCGTCGCGATCGGCAAACAGCTGCTGATGACGCGCGGATCGCTGACGACCTTCTCGATCGCCAATGACGTCGCGAAATATTTCGCGATCATTCCGGCGCTCTTTGTCGTCGCCTATCCGGAGCTTGAGGCGATCAACGTCATGAAGCTCGCCTCGCCGCAGTCTGCCATCCTCTCGGCGGTGATCTTCAACGCCCTCATCATTATCGCGCTCATACCGCTGGCGCTGAAGGGCGTTCCTTACCGGCCTGTCGGCGCCGCCGCCTTGTTACGGCGGAATCTGCTGATTTACGGGCTTGGAGGTCTGATCGCGCCCTTCATTGGCATCAAGATCATCGATCTGGCCGTTTCGGCCATTCATCTCGCTTGAAGGAGCCCTTTAGATGCTCTCCCAAATTCGCCCGGCGATCGTCATGATCGTTCTCTTCACCGCGCTCACCGGATTGGCCTATCCGCTCGCGATCACCGGCGTCGCTCAACTCGCGATGCCGGGGCAGGCGAATGGAAGCCTGATCGAAGGCGATGGAACGGTCATCGGCTCGACGCTGATCGGGCAGAACTTTGCGTCCGATCGCTATTTTCACGGCCGGCCTTCGGCGACGACCGGCCCCGATCCCGCTGATCCATCAAAAACGACCGACGCGCCCTACAACGCATCGAACTCGATGGGCTCCAATCTCGGACCGACCTCGAAAAAGCTCGTCGATCGCGTAAATGCTGCGATCGAGGCGGAGTTCGCCGCCGGCCGCATCGATATCGTCGCGGCTGACGCCGTGACGACTTCCGCCTCCGGCCTCGATCCGCATATTTCGCCCCAGTTCGCGCTGGCGCAGGCGTCAGCCGTCGCCAAGGCGCGCAATCTCAGCGAGATGCAAGTGCGCGCCCTTGTCGAGGCGAATACCGAAGGGCGCGTTCTTGGCGTAATCGGCGAGCCGCGCCTAAATGTGCTCTTGCTCAACATGGCCCTTGATCGGCTAAAATAAGACCGAAGCCCCAGAGGGTGGACGTCTTTGGCACGCGACGACGGAGATTTCGACCGCCGGCCTGACCCCGATGCTCTCCTTGCCTTGAGCGACAAGGAGAGCAAAGGAAAGCTACGTGTTTTCCTTGGCGCCGCGCCGGGGGTGGGCAAAACTTATGCGATGCTGGCGCGCGCGCAAGCCGCGAAGGCCGAGGGCGTCGATGTTGTCATAGGCGTGGCGGAAACCCACGGGCGCGTTGAGACGCAGGCGCTCGTCAATGGTCTCGAAACGCTCCCCCGCCGCAAATGCGAATATCGCGGTCGCATCATCGAGGAATTCGACATAGACGCGGCGCTGGCGCGAAAGCCTCAGCTCATCCTCGTGGACGAACTTGCGCACACCAACGCGCCAGATAGCCGTCACCCCAAACGATGGCAAGACGTCGAAGAGCTGCTTGACGTCGGCATCGACGTCTGGACGACGCTCAATGTCCAGCATCTTGAAAGTCTTGCCGACGTGGTGTCGCGCGTGACCGGCGTCGCCGTGCGAGAAACCGTGCCGGATCGCGTCCTGCAGAACGCCACCGACGTCATCCTTGTCGACATTACGCCGGACGAACTTCTCCAGAGGCTGAAGGAGGGCAAGGTCTACGTTCCTGAGACCGCGAAGCGCGCGATCCAGAATTTCTTCACGCCACGCAATCTCACGGCCTTACGCGAACTTGCGCTGCGGCGCACGGCCGAACGCGTCGACGACCAGATGGTCGACTTCCTTCGCCAAGGAGCGATCGAAGGACCCTGGGCGACGGCGGAACGCCTGCTGGTTTGCGTTGGCCGCGACGCAACATCCGAGGCCGTGGTTCGCGCCGGCGCGCGACTCGCGACGGCCCTCAACGCCACATGGATCGCGCTTTATGTCGAACGCGCCGGCCAGGAAGAACAATCCGCGGAGGTCGTGAAAAACGTCGACCGAGCGTTACGCCTCGCGGAACGGCTTGGCGCCGAAGTCGCGCGCATCTCAGGAGACGATCTTGTAGATGAAGTGCTGCGTTTTGCGCGACGCGAGAATATTACCCAGATTGTGCTCGGCCGCTCGCCAGCTCGACCTTTCCCACAATACTTGCGGCGGTCCCTGACTGACGAAATTCTTCGGCAATCGACGGATATCGCCGTTCATGTCGTCGTCCAAGAGGATGGCGCGCTTGAAACCAGGCGTCGTCCCAAATTACCGACCTTGTCGCAGGCGTGGCTTGGCGTCGGCGGCGCCGTCCTCGCGGTCACAATTACGGTTTTCATCGGCTATGCGCTCGACCGCTGGCTCGGCCTAGCCAATCCGTCGGTCATCTTCCTGCTTCCCGTCGTGCTTTGCGCTGCGCGCTTTGGGATGTGGTCCGCGATCGTCGCGGCCGTTCTCTCCTTTCTTGCCTGCGACTTCTTCTTTTTCGATCCGCGTTATCAGCTCACAATCTCGGAACCGCAGGAATTCCTTTCGCTGCTCGTTGCGCTGGTCGTCGCCGTGATCACGGGAATGCTCGCGAGCAAAATGCGCAATTATGCGCAAAACATGCGGCAGCGGTCCCAAGCCGTGCAGTCGCTGTTCGAATT
>VGDY01000132.1 GCA_016869555.1 Alphaproteobacteria bacterium
CTCGCTAGCCGATTCACCCGCCGGGTTCGTCATCGCCGCCTCGCTCAAACGAGCCTAACCTTCTGAAAATGATGCCATAAATGCCGAAATTGTACAGCAAAATCAGAGTTCATCCGGCGAATGCGGGATCATTTCGATCGTCCCGCAATGCGCGGCGGCCGGCGGCCGATCGCCTGGGCGACGCGACAAGGTTTCCACGGGCTAAGCTGCGAAATTTCCGAGCCGTGCGGCGGCGTCCGGCCACGCATGGAAATTTCATTCTTGCCAACTTCGAAGTTCTGACGATTTCACCGGTTTTCGGGCATTTGCCGAGCGGCGGGTCCTCCGGCCGTGATGCTGGACGGAAGGCGCTCGCCGATCGAGCGCCTCGACTGGCGACGGAGCGCAACGCGAGCGCCAGCTTCGGCGGGGCTGGTCTATTTTCAGCGCGCTCCTTTTGTTTGCCGTAATTCTGTAATTGACGTACGAAGCGGAAAACGAAAAGTGGCGTGTTGCTTGCTGTTCAAAGCTGAGACGCAGGTTAACAGGAGTAGGCCGTGACGTACCCCAATAACGCAAAGCTTTCGACTGACAACCGAACCGTGGCGTTGTTTGAGGAGGCTGCCAATAATTTTCGAACCTATTTCGAGCGGCAGGTGCTTGCCGCGCTGCCGGAATTCGCGCGCCGCGAGTTGGAGAGCGAATTGAACGCGTTGTCCGATCTGTCGGAGAGCGATCCTGTTCCGGCGTTGGCGGAGGCGTCGCTTGTTCGCGCGGAGCAATGCGCGCACGACCTGCTGAGCATGAACTATGAAGGTCCCGCCGGCTCCTTCTTGCGGCGCTCGGTGCGCGAAGCGGCGGCGGACATCAAAGGGTCAGTGATCGCCGCCTCAAGGCGGGGCGGAAATGTCATCGCCTTTCCGCGCAGAGTTTCCTGACCCAGAGACGGTTCTCGACGAGGCGGCCTCTGGCGCCGCTCGATGTCGGCGCGTTGAATCGCGCATCCATGTTCCACCGATGCAGATTTGGTCGGCGGCCTGCTATGCTCCGCTCCAGTGCGGCCGCGCCGCGCAGCGTCCAACTGCGAAAACGAGTGGAGACATGGTTTAATGCTAACCTCAATCGCAGGCCGGTCGGTGATCGTCACCGGCGGTAGCCGGGGCATCGGCCGCGGCATGGCCCGCGTCTTCGCGGCCAAGGGAGCGCGGGTGCTGGTGGTCGGCCGCGACCTCGCGCAAGCCGAGGCGACGGCGGCAGCGATCCGGGCCGATGGCGGACAGGCCAGCAGTTTCGCCGCCGATGTCGGCGATCCCGGCGATGTCGCGCGGATGGCCGGCGCGGCGGTCGAACGGCATGGCGGGATCGACATTCTCTGCGCCAACGCCGGCGTCTTCCCGGCCGCCCGGCTGATGGAGATGACTCTGGCGCAATGGAACGAGGTGCTGTCCGCCAACCTCGCCGGCGCCTTCCTTTGCGTGCAGGCCTGCACGCCCGCGCTGGCGCGCAGCGGCCGGGGGCGGATCGTGCTCACCTCCTCGATCACCGGCCCGATCACCGGCTATCCCGGCTGGACGCATTATGCGGCGAGCAAGGCGGGACAACTTGGGTTCATGCGCACCGCGGCGCTGGAGTTGACGCCGCTCGGGATCACCATCAACGCCGTCCTGCCGGGCAATGTGCGCACCGAAGGACTCGACGCGCTCGGCGAGGACTATGCGGCGAAAATGACGGCCTCGATTCCACAGGCCCGCCTGGGGAGCGTCGAGGACATCGCCTACGCCGCGCTGTTTTTCGCCAGCGACGAAGCCGGCTACATCACCGGCCAAACGCTGGTGATCGACGGCGGACAGGTGCTGCCCGAGTCGCTGATGGCGCTGCAGGAAATGGGGCAGTGAGGAACTATTCGCGCAGCGGCCCTGGTTGCCCGAAATGAGCCCCGCAATGGGTCGATGGCCGCCCGGCGCAGGATCGTGTCCACTACAGGATGCTCCGCGCGGCCTTCCACCACCGAACCGCGTTTTTCGAGCCGGCGGGGCTGAGCGCCCCGCCGCACAATCTCACGAATGATGGTGGTGATGGTGGTGATGGTGGTGATGATAATGATGATGATGGACCGCGCCAGCGGAGATCGCCGTTGCGGGAGCCGGCGAGGGGCTGACAGGCGCCGCCGTGGAGTTCCCCGTCACCCTGTTCAAGACGCCGGTTAATGCCTGGCCCGCCTCGGCGCCGGCGCGATTCACGCCCGCGCCAAGAGCTGAAATCGGATCTTGCGCTTTCGCGCCCGGCGCAATGACAACAGGGCCGAGCATCAGGCCGAACACCAACCCAAACTTCTTAAGGCGCATCATTCGAACCTCCTACCTCGCTTTGCGAAATGGACCTCATCAATAGTTCACAGCGGCGCTCGAGCCAACGCCTTTTGAGGTTATGGCGGCGACTTGATTGACTTGAGCCCTTGGTGGCCCAAAATGTTATCCAACTTATTGATTTTTATGGTGCCGCTTGAGGGATTCGAACCCCCGACCCCATCATTACGAATGATGTGCTCTACCAGCTGAGCTAAAGCGGCGATCGCTTTGCGCGAAGGGCGCGCGGCGCGTCACTCTTATCGGCGCGCGGCGGCTTTTTCAAGCAGCCCGCGCCTTGCAAGCCGGCGGCGTTCAGAAATTACGGCGCGCGTCGGCGAAGGCCAGATAGGCTTGCGCGACGGCGCTTGCGATATCGGGCGTCGCATTGACCGGAACGCGCTCCCAATCCTCGAGCGCGCCGCTCCACATGCGGATGGCGCCGGCGTCGGTGAGCGCGGCGAGATAAGCGTCGATCTTGCTCCGGCGTCCGGGCGCGGGGACGACATGGACCGGCGCCGCGGCCGCGATCGCTTCCCCCACCATATTGACGCTGTCGCCGGTGACGATGACCGAATTGGCGCTCGCCAGCATCGAGAGATAGGGGTTCTCTCCCTCTCCGTCCCAGAAGAAGCCGCGCGGGGCCGCGATCACGCGCCGAAGCGCATCGCGCAGGGCGAGGGGCGTGCGGCGCGACGCGGTGGCCATCACGCCGCGCCCGCTGGCCAGCAGCGCAGCGGCGATATTCTCCAGTTCGGCGATCTGCGCCGCGCCATAGGCGCCATGACGGCTGTCGCCGCCGACAATCAGCGCGACGCGCGGGCAGGGCAGGGCGGCGATGCGTGGATCGGGCGCGGCGCGCGCGACAGCGAGCCGCTCCGGCGTGATGCGGTTGGCCGGCGTCAGCGGCGCCACGACGTTACCGCCGACAAACCCGTCATGGCGCGGCGCGACGATGAGATCGGCGGCGCGCAGCCCGTTCGCCGGCCTGTTCAGATAGACCGTGAATGTCCGCCCGCCCGAACAGCGCTTCAAGCGCCGCAGCGCCGGGATCGTCCGGCGCCCCGCGGCGATCGCGATGTCGGGATAGGGCGGGGCATAGGCGCGCGCGTCGCCCGGATCGGGGGGCGCGAAAGGCGCGAGCGCGGCATAGAGCGGGCGCGGCGCGACGCGGCGGATATCGGGCATAAGTCCCAGCGCCTCGGCTATGCCGAGGGTCTGCGCCTCATGGCCGGCGCGGCCGTCGGATAGGATGCGGATTGTCGTGTGCTGCGGAAGGGCGGCGAGAGCGGATGCGCCCCCTCCCCAGCCCTCCCCCGCTTCGCGGAAGAGGGAGTCAGATTCGGAACGGCGCAACAAATCGCGCAGCCTTCATGGTTAGCGTCCCCTCTCCCGCTTTAGCGGGGGAGGGACAGGGAGGGGGCGGCGCCCTCGCGCCTCACCCGAACGCGACCTTGAGAATCTCGTAGCTCTTGCCGCCGCCGGGCGTCGTGACCTCGACCGTGTCGCCGACCGACTTGCCGATCAGCGCGCGGGCGATCGGGCTGGTGATAGACACCCGGCCGCTCTTCACGTCGGCCTCGGTTTCGCCGACGATCTGATAGGCCCGCTCTTCTTCGGTGTCTTCGTCGACGACCGTGACCGTCGCGCCGAATTTGATCGTCGAGCCGTTGAGCTTCGACACGTCAATGACTTCGGCGCGCGACAGCTTGTCCTCAAGCTCCGCGACGCGGCCTTCGTTGAGCGACTGGGCTTCCTTGGCGGCGTGATATTCGGCGTTTTCCGAAAGGTCGCCATGGGCGCGCGCTTCAGCGATCTGCTGAATGATGCGCGGCCGGTCTTCCTGCTGCCTGCGGCGCAATTCCTCGGTGAGCGCCGCGTAGCCGGCGGCGGTCATGGGCACCTTGTCCACCATTGCTCTCGCTTCTCGCCTTTCTTAAGTTTCGCCCGACATGCGGCGCTTCAATGCGCCGTCGGCGCGCGCGTCGGCGCAGCCGCTGGTCAAGCTGGGGTCGGCCAATCGCGGCCAAAAGTCGGCGCATCGCCGACTGAGTCGTAGAACTCCTCAATATTCAGTTGGTCGCGGTCGGCGGAAAATAATCCTGCAGCGCCCGGACCTTAAGGTCCCCCGACACATAGGCGCGTATCCCCTGGGCCGCCGCGACCGCCCCTGCCAGGGTCGTGTAATAGGGAACCTTATGCAGAAGCGCCGCGCGGCGCAAGGAGCGCGAGTCGGCGAGCGCCTGCGCGCCCTCAGTCGTATTGAAAACAAGCGCGATCGAACCGTTCTTGATCGCGTCGACGATATGCGGCCGCCCCTCGGAGACCTTGTTCAGCTTCTGGGCGGCGATTCCCCGTTCGACCAGATAGCGCGCCGTGCCGCCGGTGGCGACGACGGAAAATCCGACTTCCTTGAGCAGGCGAACCGCCGGGATGATGCGGCCCTTGTCGGCGTCCTTGACCGAGACGAAGACCACGCCCTCTCGCGGCGCCTTAGCGCCGCCCGCGAGCTGACTTTTGACAAAGGCGGCGTCAAACGAACTGTCGAGGCCCATGACCTCGCCGGTCGAGCGCATTTCCGGGCCGAGGACGGTGTCGACGCCCGGAAAGCGCGCGAAGGGAAAGACGGCTTCCTTCACGCCGACATGGGCCGGCTTGGTCTCCAGCGGATCGAAGTCGGCGAGCTTGGCGCCGGCCATGATCTCGGCCGCGATTTTGGCGATCGGCCTGCCGATGACCTTGGCGACGAAGGGCACGGTGCGGGACGCGCGCGGATTGACCTCCAGCACGTAAATCTCGCCGTTCTTGAGCGCGAATTGCACGTTCATCAGCCCGACCACCCCGAGCGCCATCGCGAGGCTTGCCGTCTGCGCCTCCAGCGCGGCGATGGTCTCGGGGGCGAGCGAGCGGGGCGGCAGCGAGCAGGCGGAATCGCCCGAATGAATGCCCGCCTCCTCGATATGCTCCATGACGCCGGCGATCACCGCCGCGTCGCCGTCGGCGAGACAGTCCACGTCGACTTCAATCGCGTCGGTCAGATAGCGATCGAAGAGCAGCGGATTCTTGCCGAGCACCGTATTGATCTGACCCGTCTTGTCGTTCGGGTAGCGCGCCTTGACGTCGGACGGCACCAGGCTCGGCAGCGTGCCGAGGAGATAATCGTCGAGATCGCTCTGGTCGCGGATGATCGCCATGGCGCGGCCGCCGAGCACATAACTGGGACGCACGACGAGCGGCAAGCCGAGCTCCTGCACGACGATGCGCGACTGCTCGACCGAATAGGCGATGCCGTTCTTGGGCTGCTTGAGCCCGAGCTTGTCGAGCAGCCGCTTAAAGCGGTCGCGGTCCTCGGCGAGGTCGATCGAATCGACCGGCGTGCCAAGGATCGGCGCGCCGGCCTGCTCGAGGCCATGCGCGAGCTTCAGCGGCGTCTGGCCGCCATATTGGACGATGACGCCAATCAGCGCGCCATTGGACTTTTCGACATCGATAATTTCGGCCACGTCTTCATTGGTCAACGGTTCGAAATAGAGCCGGTCGGAGGTGTCGTAATCGGTCGACACCGTCTCCGGATTGCAATTGATCATGATGGTTTCGAAACCCGCCTCGGCGAGGGCGAAACACGCGTGACAGCAGCAATAGTCGAATTCGATGCCCTGGCCGATACGGTTCGGACCGCCGCCCAGGATAACGATCTTGTTCCTGTCCGTTGGGCGCGCCTCGCTCGCCGCAACGCCGATGAAAGGCGCTTCATAGGTCGAATACATATAGGCCGTCGGTGAAGCGAATTCCGCCGCGCAAGTGTCGATGCGCTTATAGACGGGACGCACGCCGAGACGATGGCGCATGTCGCGCACGTCTTCTTCTTCCAGGCCCGTAAGCGTCGCGAGGCGCGAATCGGAAAAGCCGGCGAATTTGAGCTTGCGAAGATTCTCGGCGTCCTCGGGCAGGCCGTATGTCTTGACCTTTTTTTCGAGCGCGACGATTTCGGCGATGCGCTCGATGAACCAGATGTCGATCTGGCTCGCCTCGTGAATGGCTTCGGCGGTCATGCCGAGCCGCAGCGCCTGGCCGACGATGAGCAGGCGGTCGGGCGTCGGTGTGCCGAGCGCGCCGCGCAGCACATTCATGTCGTCGCCTTTTCCGAAGCCTTCGATCTCGATCTCGTCGAGGCCGCAGAGGCCCGTCTCCAATGAGCGCAGCGCCTTTTGCAGCGACTCGGCGAAATTGCGGCCGATCGCCATGGCTTCGCCGACCGACTTCATGGCGGTCGTCAATATCGGCTCGGAGCCCGGAAATTTCTCGAAGGCGAAGCGCGGGATCTTGGTGACGACATAATCAATGGTCGGCTCGAAGGAGGCGGGCGTCGCGCCGCCGGTAATGTCATTGGCGATCTCGTCGAGCGTGTAGCCGACCGCGAGCCGCGCCGCGACCTTGGCGATCGGAAAGCCGGTGGCTTTCGACGCCAGCGCCGACGAGCGCGACACGCGCGGATTCATCTCGATGACGATCATCCGGCCGTTCTTGGGATCGACCGCGAATTGCACGTTCGAACCGCCGGTCTCGACGCCGATCTCGCGCAGCACCGCGATCGAGGCGTCGCGCATGATCTGATATTCCTTGTCGGTCAACGTCAGCGCCGGCGCCACGGTGATGCTGTCGCCGGTGTGCACGCCCATCGGATCGATGTTCTCGATCGAGCAGATGATGATGCAATTGTCCGCTTTGTCGCGGACGACCTCCATCTCATATTCCTTCCAGCCGAGGACGCTTTCTTCGACCAGAACTTCGTTCGTCGGCGAGGCGTCGATGCCGCGCTCGACGATTTCGATGAATTCCGCCTTGTTATAGGCGATGCCGCCGCCGGTGCCCCCTAACGTGAAGGACGGGCGGATGATCGCCGGCAGGCCGATGTCGTCGAGCGCCTCGAGCGCCGCGGACAGCGTCTTGACGTGGTGCGAGCGCGGCGTTTCGAGGCCGATCTTGGTCATCGCCTCGCGAAACAATTCGCGATCCTCGGCCTTGTCGATCGCATGCGCGGTCGCGCCGATCATCTCGATGTCGAATTTTTTCAATACGCCCATTTTCTCGAGACTGAGCGCGCAATTGAGCGCGGTCTGTCCGCCCATCGTCGGCAGCAGCGCGAAGCCGCCGGGCGCCGCGTAGCGCTCCTTCTCGATGATTTTAGCGACGATTTCCGGGGTTATCGGCTCGATATAGGTGCGGTCGGCCATGTCCGGATCGGTCATGATCGTCGCCGGATTGGAGTTGACGAGGACGATCCGGTAGCCCTCGGCCTTCAGCGCCTTGCAGGCCTGGGTGCCGGAATAATCGAATTCGCACGCCTGGCCGATGACGATCGGGCCGGCGCCGATGATCATGATCGTGGAAATGTCGGTTCGTTTCGGCATGTGTTCCTGTCGGCTGCGCGCTGATCCGGGAAGCGGGCATAAAAAAGGGCCGCGAATCCGGCCCCTGGACCGGAACGCGTCCCGTATTTGCCCGTCGATTTGTCGGCAGACCGGTCATGCGGGCGGCGAGCGGGGCGCGCCCGGCTCGAAAGTCGCCGCCTGTCTAGACGAGAATGACGGTCGTGTGAAGGGCTATCGGCGGGGGAGGGGCTAGCAGGGCTCCGTCCTGCGCAGGCGCATCGCGCGGCATAAAACTGCGCTATCATCGCGATTCCTCGCGCGCTTAGAAATGACGCTGATGCGACTTACGACATGCTTGCTGCCGATCCTGCTTCTCGTTTCGAGCGCGACGAGCGCGGGGGCGGGCGATCTCTCCGACGTCATCGTCCAATGCGCCGCCTGCCATGGCGCGGACGGGATCGCAAAGAGCGCCGACGTGCCGCATCTCGCCGGCCAGCATGAGCTCTATCTCTTCAATCAGATCAAGGCGTTTCGTTCCGGCAAGCGGCAGCATGAGGAGATGCGCTATATGAGCCGACAGCTGTCCGAGGCCGAGATGCGCGAGATCGCGCGCCATTACGCCGCGATCCCGCGCTGAACATGTCGACCACGCGCCAGCTTGCCGCTTACGCTTCGGTCGGCGCCGTTGCGACGTTCGCGCATTACGCCGTTCTGATCGCATTGGTGGAAAGCGCGGGATGGCGGGCCGTGCCGGCGACGCTCTGCGGCTATGTCGTCGGCGGGGTCGTGGCCTATATCCTCAACCGCCGCCACGTCTTCGCGAGCGAGAGGCCGCACGCCGAGGCGACATGGCGTTTCGCGCTCGTGGCTTTCGCGGGCTTCTGCGTCACTTACGTGCTGATGAGCCTCTTCGTCGATCGCTGGGGCGCGCCCTATCTGCCGGCGCAACTTGTCACGACGGTCGCCGCCATGTTCGCGACCTTCGCGCTGAACCGGCGGTGGACGTTCGGGTGAGGCGATGCGGTCTTGAGGGCGTCATGCCCGCGCTTGTCGCGGGCATCCACGCCAAGACGCGGCGCACATTGCAAAGGATCGCGCGCGCCAGATCGCGTGGATGGCCGGGACAAGCCCGGCCATGACGGCTTGTTCGCGCCTCCTCCGCTCTCACGGCCACTTCACCAGCGGCGGCATCGAGGAGAGAATCGACTCGACATTGCCGCCGGTCTTCAAGCCGAAGATCGTGCCGCGATCATAAAGCAGATTATATTCGACATAGCGGCCGCGTCGCACGAGCTGTTCGTCGCGCTGCGCCTCGCTCCAGGGCTTGGCGAAGTTGCGCCGCACGAGTTCCGGATAGATCTCGACAAAGCTGTCGCCGACGTCGCGGGTGAAAGCGAAATCCGCGTCCCAGGCCGAGTTCTCGGCGTCGCCGGCGCTGTTGAAATAATCATAAAAAATGCCGCCGATTCCGCGCGGCTCATTGCGGTGGGCGAGGAAGAAATAGTCGTCGCACCATTGTTTGAAGCGCGCATAGTCGGCGACTCTATGGCGATCGCAGGCGCCGCGCATCGCGGCGTGAAAGGCGAGCGTGTCGGGATCGTCCTGCGTGCGGCGCGCGTCGAGCACCGGCGTGAGATCGGCGCCGCCGCCAAACCACGCTTTCGTCGTCACGACAAAGCGGGTGTTCATGTGCACGGCGGGCACATTTGGGTTCCAGGGATGCGCGATCAAAGAAATGCCGGTCGCGAAGAAGCGCGGGTCTTCCGCCGCGCCGGGAATCTGCTTAGCGAATTCCGGCGCGAAGGTCCCGAACACCGTCGAGCAATGCACGCCGGCCTTCTCGAACACGCGGCCCCGGATCATCCCCATGCGGCCGCCGCCGCCCGGCGCGCCGCCGATGTTTCCTAAAGTCGCGCCGCTGTGATCGGTTCGGCTCCAAGCGGTGAGAACGAATCTGCCCGGCCCGTCAGCCTCGGCGGCGAACGGCCCCGGCGCTTCATCCTCCAGAGCCTCAAAAGCGGCGATGATGCGCAGCTGCAGAGATTCGAACCATGTGCGCGCCGCGTCCTTGCGGGCCTCAAGCTCATCGGGCGCGGCGTTCATCGGCGTCTCCTTCGTCGCCGCTTCATCAAGCCGCCGCCGCGCATTGTCAATTTTGCAAAACGGCTATCGCGAAGTAATCGCGACTTTCATCTTCGAACCATCACGGCGCGCCGCCGGCGCGACCGCCGCCGCCGCGAAGCCGGCCCGCAAGAATTGCACAAGCGCGGTCTTGACGTTCCTGCCGCGCTCGGTGAGTTCGGTGACATAGCAGGAGCGCGGCTCGCCGTTCGGCCACTCACGGTTTTTCGCTTTCGCCTGGCGCATCTCTTCGAGCACCTGCGCCTTCACCTCGCGCGAGTCCTTCATCGAGATGAGCCCGTCAGCCGCCAGATGCCGATCGGTATTATAGGCCTCGGTCATTTTCTGATCGGCGAATTCGAAGTCGCATAATTTGCCCTGATCGCCGACATAGAGAAGCCGCTCGACCCAGCCCGGCCGCAGCGACAGAATGTCGTCCGGCAGCATGTCTTTCATTTCCGCCGGCAACGCCTGATAGATTTCCGTCGACTGGGCGATCTGATCGACTTTGAACGCCGCCTTCACGTTGAACCCTTCGAAACTTTCAATCTGTGTGAATTTGGCGAAGGGGGATGTCCCGCTTGATGTTGAAAAGCGGAAATCGGCGTTGCTGGCCTGAATGCTATGCGGCTTTCGCGGTTTGAGCAAGATGCTCGTTCGATGGGACGGCGTTCGCCATGCGCTTTGCGAGCGCC
>VGDY01000133.1 GCA_016869555.1 Alphaproteobacteria bacterium
TTGCAGGCTGAAGGACTTCAGGCGCATCGCAACCAGATACGACAAGCTCGCTCAAAATTTCTTCTCGGCCCTCTGCTTCGTCGCTACCTTGGCATATTGGATAGGAGTTAATTGAGTCCGGACCCTAGGTGGAGTTCGCTTCTCTTGAGGCTCGTCAACTTCGTTCATCCCTACTCAGCTCGTCATTTCCAGTTTAGCGGACTGCATAATTGCATAGGCGCGAGCTGTCGAATGAATATTTCGACATGTTCAGCGCCCGATAAAGAAAGCAATTCCAATGAAGGAGATGGATAAACCCAGCACCATCAGCGCCGAGGCCCCCGCCGCGCCGAAAAAGAGCGCTCCAACAAAGCCAGCGACAGAAATGCACGTAAACAATAGGAGGATTAGCGCCATAAGTTGCATTTCGTTTCTCTCCTGCATGTAGCTTGCCAGATTCTGCGATTTGAACGCCACAAGAGCTGCAGCGCGTAACTATTGATATTTGCTTGTTTTTTGCTGTCAGCGGCATAGAGTCGCGTATTTATCACGAAGCAGTTGAACGCCGGACGATCCAAAACGAGATTGCGTCGTCGCATTTTGAGACGCCGTCTGCCCTGATTTTGCTTTGCAGCCAAATCCGCGTAAAAAAACATCGTGTTCCTTTCTGATTCGCGTGACCTCGCGTTCGAAGACTCGGATATCCGAAGCTTAGCTCTTTGCAACGCAGATGGAGCGGGATTGTGGGACGCGCTTTTCCCAGGCATTGCATAACGATATTGATGTTGGCGCTCGCGATGGCGACGCCGACAGCTGTTCGCGCTGGAGACAATGAGGCCGTCCGCGAGCAACCGCCGCCTGGCGCGCCCGGCTATCAAGATCTTGCTTTGGCGTTTGCGCGTCTCGCCAAGGGCGATTCCGAAGCCGCCCTGAAATATGCGCAACGCGCACGAACACTCGCGCCAGATTATGAAATGCCGGTCCGACTGGAGGCTGACATTCTCAGCAAACTGGGGCGAACCGCCGAGGCGCTCGACATCATCAACGCCTTTGTCGCCTCGCATAAGCATTCGATGGCGTTGATCGCCCAGCGCGGTCACTTGCGCAAACGACTGAAGGACGACGCCGGCGCCGAGGCCGATCTGCGCAGCGCGCGGCAGAGCGGCGCACTGACCAAAGAGCAGTCCGCCGCGATCGACGTCGCGCTCTACGATCTTAAGATGAGCGAAGCGTTTAAGGACTTGAACGAGTCGCGGCTGAACGAAGCCATCGAGAAAGCGCGAGCGGCGCGTCAGCTTGACGAAAATGCGGAAACTCCCATCCGGGTTATCGCCGAAGCCTATCGAAAGAAGGGCGACCCTCAGGCGGCTTTCGCCGAGCTGGATCGCTACATCTCGCAACACAAGGCGAGCGCGCGCCTTCTCGCCGAACGCGGATATTTGCGGCGCGCCATGAAGGACCTGAAAGGCGCGGCGGCTGATTTCCAAGCCGCGCTCGCCGAGCCGGACGTCGAGCCAAGCGAAACACAACCATTGCGCGACGCGCTTGCAGAAGCGAATAAGGCCGAGCAGGACAGCATTGTGCAAGCCGAACTCTCCGGAGTTTACAAGGCGATAAATAAGCGCGATTACGCTCGTGCGGCGAAGGCGGCGCGCGACCTTCGCGCAAAATATCCGCATGACGAAGCGCCGCTATTTGCGTTGATGGCGGCGTTGAACGGCTCCCATCGCGCCGAAGCAGCGGTCAAAGAAGCCGATTTATACATCAAGGACAATTCCCCGAGTTCGGCATTGCTCGCACAGCGCGGGTACAGTCGGCGCGCGATCGGCGACCTGCGCGGCGCCATTGCCGACTTCCGGGCTGCCCTCGCCCAGCCCGGTCTCGAGCCTGCGCAGCAAAAGAAGGTGAAACTTGCGCTCACGGAGGCGCAACGCGCAACCGAGCCGGGCAGTTCGCAGGCGGGCGTGCAGCAGACGCCCATCCAACAAGCGCTCAACAGCGGTTATGACGCGCTGAAACTGGGGCAGTTGGACGCAGCCGTTCGTGCGGCGCGCGAGGCGCGCGATCTCGATCCCGAAGCCGAGGAACCGGTTCTTCTTCTTTTGAGCGCGCTCCTTCGCGAGGGACGCAAAGCTGAGGCGCTTGCGGAAGCCAACCGCTACCTGTCATCTGTCCCGCAAAGCCCCGCCGTTCTCGCGCAGCGTGGGTTCATGCGTCGTCAGGCCAAGGATGTGAACGGCGCCGTGGCGGATTTCGAACAGGCGCTGAAATATGGCCTTCCAGCCGATCAGCAAGTCACGGTCGCACGGGCGCTGGAGGAAGCGCGCTACACGCTGGTCGCCGAAAAGGCGTTTAAGGCGCTGGCCGCTCGGGATTGGGCGAGCGCATTGCGTTATGGACGGGCGGCCGAGGCCTTCCCCGATGCGAACGAGGCCGTTTTTCGTGTGACGATCGCCGCGCTTGCCGGCCTCGGGCGCCAGGAAGAGGCGCTGAAGAAGTCGAACGCGCTCATCGCGCGCGGCAAGGCGAGCGGCGAGGCCTATGCGCAACGTGGCTTTCTTCGCAAGGGGCTCGGCGACAGCGACGGCGCCTACGCCGACTTTGAGAAAGCTCTCGCGCGGGGTGATTTGCCTGCGGCGCAAAAGGTGGCGGTGGAACATGAAATCGCCGCCGCGCGAGCGCTCGCCTATGAGAAAGCGGGAGATGTGACGCGGGCGCGGGACGAACTCGTCGACTTCGTGCGGAGCCATCCCAACTATGCGGACGGCTGGTCGACGCTTGGCCAGTTTCATGCGCGTCAAAAGGAATATCCATGGGCCCTATCAGCTTTTGAAAGCAGTCTCGCCATCGAACGACGCGGCGAAGTCCTGCTGAACGCCGGCTATGCGAGCGTCTATGTCGACCGATCGAAGGAGTCGCAGTTTTTTAGGGAAGCGATCGACCACTGGTCGAGCGATCCGTCGCTGAGGGAGCGTCCCGCGCGTGATCGGGAGGTGGTCAGAACGCAGATTGTCGAAGCGGATTCCAGCGTTCGCACGAATCTGGTGTTCAATGGCATGGCCGATCGGCCGAAACGCTGGGGCGGCCATCAGCTGCAGCCGAGCTTCGAAACCACGCTTCGCTTCGACGGCCGCCATCTGCCGTCCTTCTATGGTCTCGAAAGTTTTGTTGGCGGTTTTTGGTCTCAGGACCGGACACGCTTCACCGAGGCCTATTCACGGTTCGGCTTGCGCCTTCGTCCGATCGACGGCGTCAATTTCTCGGTCAGCGCCGAATGGCAGCACCATTTCACCAAAAAAAACGTGCCCTACAATCAGCTCGTCTTGTCATGGGGCTATGGCTATGGCGGTTTCGCCTACTCCAGCGCAGGAAGCGCGGGAGCGGCAGGCGCGCTGGAGCCGGCGATGCTGAACTATCCGCATGAGTCGGCGTCGCAACCCTTGGTGAGCTTTGCGACATACGGCACCTATAGGGTCGGTGAACTTCGGTATCTGCAAAACGCGGTGGGATTGCTCGGCTACTCCTATTGGGATGCGAACAGCCGCACGGTGCTAGGGGCCGCCGCCATGGGCATGGGGGCATATGACAGCGCCGACCTCCGCCGGTTTGCTTTCGGGGTGGGACCGGCGATCGTCGCGCGCGCCTAGCTCGGCGGAGACTACTATCGCGCCTATGACGGCATTCTTTCCGTTCAAATCGGCTATATGTTCCCCTTCGGCGAAAGTCGACGCCAAGGCGGCCTCAACGCGACGATCGGCGTTTCCTTTTGACGCGATTCAGGTCCGGGCGGGCGCTCTGTCGGCGGATGGCGAGGGTAAGCCCGCGCCATCCTAGCGCATCGCTATTTCACGGGCGGATCGGCAGGAGGCCTCGTCACGACAATCGAATGAAAATTGACTAACGCGTCTTCGGAATAGAACCCGACAAGCCCACTCGAATACGGCCTCTCCCGATCAGTGAAAGTGGTCAACAGAACGCCGTCGGCGTATACCGTAAGCGTCGTTGAGGTTGGCGAAGCGGCCTGAACAATTTTGACGACATATCGCTTGCCGATTGGATAGATTGGACGATTCCCCGACGCCAGGAAGCGCTGATACCCCGGATAGTCGGGGTCTCCTTTTCCGAGTTCCCAGCCGTTCGGCTTGAGGATGAAATAATAGAAGTGCTTGTCGTCGACATAGTCCCACAATAGCCAAGCCACTTCCCACGGATTTGGCGCATCTTCACGCCGCAACTGCTTCTCCGTGTGAAGCGAGGCCTCGATGGTGAAATTGCCATGCGTGTCGACGGGCCACGCAGGATGCGGCCCGCTGATGAGACCTGCATGCGTTTCGCTTGCCGAACCAGACTCCTTCGGTCGTATGGATAGCGCCTGACCATCGAATTGGCGGACGACCGCGTTCGAACCATAGCCGTGATAAACGGACTTCCAATTGGGAGTGAGAAATTGTCCCTCTTCGATCCGGGTTTCAGGCCCGTGAGGAACTGCGCGGTCAAAAATCTCGGATAGAACGATAGGGTCCGACGTTACGGTCACCACAGCGCGCCGTGACGTGGACGCAGCGCCTTTCTTGCACCTTATCGTATAGGTCGTCGTTCGGGTCGGCCGCACGAGCGCATTGCCCGATACATCGTGGACCATGAAGTTAGGATCATGCGGGCGGCTTGAGCCCTTGCAGACGTCGGCGTTCGCGGAGGAAAACGCCAAGCTCGCCGACTGACCCGGATTGATGGTCGTTGGCTTCGCCGACAGCACGGCGACCGGACCTTCGCCAGTCGCACGTCCGCGCGTCGACGCCGCCTCAGCGGCGGCGTTGGCCAATGAGACCGACGCCAAGGCGACTGATATCAGCAGATCGGCGCATTTCATATAAGTCCAGCCACGGATGGCCTCACTCGCAAGACCACGCGGTTTTGCGTCCACGCCTTAAGACACCGCTCGGTCGTCTTGCCGAGCGCTTGCCGGGGTCCATTGGTAGACCTCGTAACCGTCAACCACCTTGCCTGCATCGTTGAAGCCGCCGCGCTGCTGCACCGGCTCGATGATTTGCTTTGCGCAAGCGATCGTTCCCGGTAACGCATATTTCTGCATGTGGCCGGCGATATCGATGACGCGATCGCTCATTTCCTCCATCGGCGTCTGCTCGTCATAATAAACATGCCCGGCGTTGACGCCGCAGCGAACGTTGAAATTTGACTTGATCATTTTCACTCTCGCGTTGAACGCGTCAAGACTGCTTATCACGTCCTTGGCGGCTTTCAGCGCGGCGTCGATCGTCGGAAAGCAGGCCATCACGCCGTCCGGCGTCCACGCCGCTTTCAGCGACCCGTTGCTGCGGAGCTTGCCGTCAACGAGACTTTTATATTGATGGAAATCATGTTCGATGAAGGTTTTGTCTTCGCCAAGCTTCATCTTGGTTGAGTCGACCACGTCAATGGACAGGAAAGCGAGGTCACGGCCCATCGATTCCAACTGGCGCTTCGCTTCGGCCATGACCTTGAGCAACTCCGCGCGGCTTTTGGCGCTGCGCGCGTCCATCTCTTTCATCTTTTCCTTGACCGGAGCAAGCACCCGTTCGTCGGCCCCCGCGGGAGCCGCGGACTTTAACGCCTCGAAGTCGCGTTGCATGGCCCTGCGGTAGATTGCGATCAAGACCTTGCGTCGCAAATTGTCGACCCATATGCGCCCGATGAGTATCCCCCCGACCAGAAACCAGCGCGCCAGCTCATGGCCCTTGAAGTTGGTCGGGACCACCGACTTGATCCACCGGATTATCCGCGAGTCAAAGGCCTCAACCGCCTCAATCCACCAGTATGAACTCGCATGCTTGAAATATTGCGTGATAAGCGGGAGCAGGACGAGCACAAGCGCGATGAGCAGGACGGCGCTCAACAGGCCCAGCAGGAATCTGGCCAGCCTCAGATGGAGCGGGGGACCGGGAATGAGCGAATTTGCCATGAGCCTCTTTCGACCGAACTGGGGATGCCGACCGCCAGCGTTATCGCATGCGCAATTCGACCTGCGCAATTCTGACAGCGCGTCGACCGAAGGCGAATCGATGATCAATCCAAAGGGATTTGTCTGAGCGATCGGCGAGCCCGTGGCGTCGGCAATTTCGTAAGACGTGCGCCGCGTATGCGCCCGACACGCGGGAGGACAATGTCGCCGTTGGCGGTCAATCGCTCGAAGTCGGCATCGCCGTCGACATCTAACACTCTCTTGAAGCGTCCATTATGGAAGCTGGATCGGTCCGGATCGCTCCGCATTTTCCCTGCGACGATCGGCGTCGCCCTGCAGCGCAGTCAACGCCGCGATAAATCCATCGTGGACCTACGTTGCCGGCGCCGATAGGGAGTTTGCGATTGACAGGGGTTCATCAGCCAACTAATTCATGTTATGTTATAACATACCACATGGTCGCTTCGACCAGCAGGATCTCATGTCCGCGTCTGCAGGAGCGCCCAGAGATACAAAGCGATGGATGAAGCCGTCTTCAAGATTGCGCGCCGGCCGCGTCCCAGTCGGGACTCGGCAGAGCAAGCCGTACGGACCTTGATCGAATGGGCCGGCGACGATCCTGATCGGGAAGGTTTGATCGATACGCCGCAACGCGTCGTCCGCGCCTACGAGGAGTTTTTCGAAGGCTACACGTCTGATCCGCAGGCGCTTCTTGAAACAACGTTCGAAGAGACGGCCGACTATGACGAAATGGTCACGCTTCGCGACATCCGCGTCGAGTCGCATTGCGAGCATCACATCGTGCCGATCCTCGGCCGCGCGCACATCGCCTATTTGCCCGCAGGCCGGGTCATCGGAATCAGCAAACTGGCGCGCGTCGTCGACGCTTTCGCCAAACGCCTGCAGATTCAGGAGACGCTCACGGCGCAGATCGCGGACGCCATCAACGGGGCGCTAAAGCCGCGCGGCGTCGCGGTCGTCATCGAAGCCGCGCATCACTGCTTGACCACGCGCGGCGTCAAACGTCCGGGCGTTTCCATGGTCACCAGCAAAATGCTCGGCGCGTTCCGAACGGATCAAGCCACGCGCCAGGAGTTCCTTGCGCTGATTGGTCGAGATCGCAGGGGGCTGGAATGAACGCTTCAACCAGAGAGCCCTGGATGGCGGCGCGAAGCTCTGTTGAGTTTGTGGAGGAAGGCGTATTTCTCGCGCCGAGGTTCGATCGCGACGATCTCATTCCTGTCGTCACAACCGACGCGTTTTCGGGCGAAGTCCTGATGCTCGGAGTCATGAACGCCGAGGCGCTGCTGCTCACGATTGAAACGCGCGAGGCGCATTATTGGAGCCGAAGCCGCGGCGCGCTCTGGCGAAAGGGCGCAACAAGCGGACTGGTTCAGAAAATCGTCGAAATGCGGATCGACGACGATCAGGACGCTATTTGGCTGCGCGTCCACGTCGAGGGTCTCGGGGCGAGTTGCCATGTCGGCTATCGCTCCTGCTTTTTTCGTTCAGTCGAACTGGGCCTTCCGATCCAGGCGCCGGTCGCGCTCACCTTTGTCGAGCGCGAAAAAGTCTTCGATCCTCGAGAGATTTATGGCGACGCGCCCAATCCGACGAAGCTCTGATCTTGCGTCGACATCACATTCCATCCGGTCCGTGAGGAGCAGCATGCACACGCCATCCATCGACAATCGCCTGCCGACAACCGTGCTCTCTGGCTTTCTCGGCGCGGGAAAGACGACGCTGCTCAATCACATTCTCAACAATCGCAGCGGCAAGCGTGTCGCCGTTATTGTCAACGATATGAGCGAAGTGAACATCGACGCCGATCTCATTCGAGAGGGTGACGCCAATCTATCGCGAACCGACGAGCAACTCGTCGAAATGACCAATGGCTGCATTTGCTGCACCTTGCGCGACGATCTGTTGCGTGAAGTGAGAAAGCTCGCGGAAGAACGCCGCTTCGACTATCTGCTGATTGAATCGACCGGCATTTCAGAGCCGCTCCCGGTCGCCGCAACTTTTGATTTCCGCGACGAAGACGGCGCGTCTCTTGGAGATGTGGCGCGGCTTGACACGATGGTGACGGTTGTCGACGCCGTCAATCTCCTTCGCGATTATTCGTCGAACGATTTCCTGGCCGATCGCGGCGAGTCGCTCGGGCCGGAAGATCAGCGGCCTCTCGTCAATCTGCTGGTCGAACAGATCGAATTTGCCGACGTCGTTGTCCTCAACAAAATCGACGCGGCAAGCATGACGCAGATCGACGCGGCCCGAAAAATCATCCGCTCCCTCAACCCGGAGGCGGATATCGTCGAAACGACGATGAGCGCCGCGCCTCTCGATCGCGTTCTCGATACGAAGCGCTTCGACTATGAAAAGGCACAGCAGCATCCACTCTGGTTCAAAGAGCTGTATGGCTTTTCCGACCATAAGCCGGAAACCGAACAATATGGCGTGCGAAGCTTCGTCTATCGCGAACGCCGACCGTTCCATCCCTTCAAGTTTCACAAATTCCTGAATTCTCCCTGGCCCGGCGTCATTCGCGCCAAGGGCCATTTCTGGCTGGCGACGCGTCCCGAATGGGTCGGAGAACTCAGTCAGGCGGGCGCTCTGGTGCGCAACGAAGCCATGGGCATCTGGTGGGCGGAGATTCCGCAGTCACAGTGGCCGCAGGATCGGGCCTGGCGGGAGCATCTCGGCCGGAATTGGGATTCCGTTTACGGCGATCGCCGGCAGGAGCTGGTTTTCATCGGCTCGGACATGGACGAAAAGGCCATTCGCGTCGCGCTGGACGCTTGCCTCGTTGGCGATCCCAACGCGCGAGTGCTGCCCCTGAAGGCATGGAAGACTCTTCCCGATCCGTTTCCGAAGTGGAAGCGCGGGGAAGCGGCATGACCGCGCCAGCCGCCATCGAACGCGCCGTTTCGCTTGCGCATCGCCTAAGCGACTCTTCGTCCTCCGTGTGCATGCCGAGGGGCTTTTCAGTCATCGAGGGAGAGCAACCCCGCGTGTTACGGATGATCCGCCGTTCGGAGATCGATCTGGCGATCTGGCGCCGCGAACTGCCGGCGGCGCTCTCATCCTGGCTCGACGCATCGCCGATCGGCGAATGGCCAAGTCTGCGGGACGTTCTGACGCCCGCTGAAATAGCCAGAACGCTGCGGCGACATTTTGATGGCGCAGGCATCGAGCATTGCGACGGCCGCGCGCTGCTCATCGATGACGTGACGCGGCTCGCGACGCTTTATGCCGACGCCTTGCGCGTGACGCATGTTCATCTCAGGCTCGAGCCCGTTCACGATAACGCCTGCACAAAGTTCCATCGCGACTGCGTCATCGCGCGCCTCGTCACGACCTATCGCGGTCCCGGCACGGAATGGGTCACGGCCGAGAACGCGGCGAAAGCGCTGAGCCTGCAACATGACTATGACGGCGAACTGCTGCATGTGCCGACGCAATCGGTCGCGATGTTCAAGGGATGCCTCGGCGGAGGGGAAGCAGGCGTTCATCATCGTTCGCCGCAAATTGCCCGCACCGGCGTGACGCGACTTTTCCTCTGCGCGAACGCTTCCAAGCCCCCTGCCGGCACAGGCGCTTAAACGGCTAACGCGCCAGCGCTGCGACACGCCAAAGCATAAATCGAACCGACGAAGATCTCCCATGTCAGTCTCGCAAAACACAGTTGCTGAAATTGAGGGTCTTTTTTCCGAGTGGAACAAGGCTTTGGTATCCGGAGATCCGGACAAAGTTGTTCGCCTCTACGCGACAAATGCGATCCTGTTACCGACGCTGTCCAACAAGCCGCGCACGAACCACGCGGAAATCCGCGATTATTTTGCGAAGACCTTTATGCCGCGCGGACCGTCAGGAAAGATCGTCAAGGCCCACGTTCGCATATTCGCCGACGTTGCGATCTGTTCGGGCGTGTTCGACTTCACATTTAATGATCAGAGCGCTGCGCAGGTGCGAAAATCCTTCGTGTACCGCTGGAACGGCGAGGAGTGGCTGATAATTGAGCACCATTCCTCCCTCATGCCGGAACAACCCGTCGCTTGAAAGAATCGATTGGTCCAATGGACGCCTCCTCGGCGGCGTTTGCCAACATATACGGCCCTGTTCCGCTATAATGTCGATCAGATCGTTGCGGCAATTTCGCAGTGAACAGCGCGCCGGTCTTTCAGATCTGTTTGCAATGACCTTGCAGGATCGGCGCGCACCCGATTGGCTCACGCTCTCGTCTTTGTCGCCAAGCGTCGTTTCGACGACGCGCTCAAATCGGATCGCGACCGCGCCAAGGCGGCCTTGGAACGCATCAAGGCTCAGCTTGCGCCTGGAATCACGCTAGGGCCGGATCAAGTTCAGCGTTTCGGTGCGGGAACGCTTAACGACCAGCGAGAACACGTTCCGCAAGGCCTATTTGCGTTCGATCGTCGACGCCATCTAGTGTCCTGACTCTCAATTGGCGCCCAAAAACTCAAGCGGCGTTGGCTTTGTCGAGCGCCGCGCGGGCCCGATGGATTTTTTCAAGGATAGCCTCGCCTTTCGCCTTCCATTTATAGGGACGCGG
>VGDY01000134.1 GCA_016869555.1 Alphaproteobacteria bacterium
TGACGACCGAGCCACGAAATTGCACCATCAGGCGGCGGTCAAAATCAACCCTGAGAACATCGCCAGTCGTTTCACCCGCCGGGTTCGCCATGGCCGCCTCGCTAAATGAAGCATAACAGTATGAAAATATGACATAAACTACAAATTTGTACAGCAAAATCTGTGATTATCCGGTGAATACGGGCGGAAATCTATCATTCAATTCGCTGAGGTTTGAGGGTTGTAGATTTCACAATGTTGTATTTCGCAATTGTGAATTTGATGATTCGTCAGAATTTGTTAATTGTGATTTCAAGGGAGACTTTGCGATCTATGGCTGTGATGGCTTCGAAAATACTGTCTTAGCTTCCTCACTACTGTCGCCGCAGGCAAAAGCGGTCTTTGCTTTGCGAAATGTAAAAGGGTCGGATCGGCGTGTTACGGAGTCCGATGTGCACGAGCTTATGCGGTATATCTTCTCCCAGCTGCAAAACTTTGACTTGAGATATGGGGACATGAGCAGGGAGGGATTGCTTTCCAGAATACAGAAGAAAAACAGCTATATTGCAAATTTCTTAGTAGAATGCTTGATTAAGAGAGGGGTTTTGAAAATTTCCGGTCACCAGCGACATAGAGACAGGCTGTCAGTTGCATTGCCTGAAGATGTAATCGCATTTCATCGGGATGGAGCTGTGATTAGGTCTATCCGCGCTGTTGTCGACGATGTCATCAGAAAATTCAATTAACGGGTGATGTGCATGCGCAGAGCCATTCGCGCCTACGTTTGGCCGAGCCCGCTGGGCCTTGGAGTAACAGCTCATCTTCAGAACGAATGTAACCACTTCACGTCGCTTCATGGTTCATCCGAAACATGTGGGTCTGGACTCGAACCCCGCTTTTGATCAAGCAAGGTCTCCTTCAGGTCAAGAGTGGAAATTCAAATTGACCCACTACTTCCGCCGGCCCCTGTCATTTGCCTTCGGCCTGAATAATGCTATGAGCACGCGCCAACCCCTGACGGCGCAAGCCGTCAACGATCCGTCCACGGCGGCCGCGCGCGCGCCGCCGCGCAAAGGAGTTGGCGCCCATGGCCACATCGCCCGTCACGTTGACCGAAGCGCTAACCTTCGATGACGTGCTGCTGCGGCCAGGCCATTCGCGGGTGATGCCGTCCGGCGTCGATGTCACCACCCGCCTGACCCGCGAAATCTCGCTCAATCTGCCGATCGTCTCGGCCGCGATGGACACGGTCACCGAGGCGCGTCTCGCCATCGCCATGGCGCAGGCGGGCGGCATCGGCGTCATCCACCAGAACATGTCGCCGGCGGCGCAGGCCGCCGAAGTGCGCAAGGTCAAGCGTTATGAAAGCGGGATGGTGATCGATCCCATCACCATTTTCCCTGACGAGACTCTCGCCGACGCGCTCGCCCTGATGGCCGGCCACGGCATTTCCGGGATTCCTGTCGTCGAACGCGCCGGCGGCGGCGGCAGGGGCAGGCTCGTCGGCATTCTCACCAATCGCGACGTGCGCTTCGCGCAGGACCGCAGCCAGCCGGTGGCCGAGCTGATGACGAAAAAGCTCGTCACGGTGCGGGAAGGCGTCGGGCAGGCGGAGGCCCAGCGGCTGCTCCACGAACATCGTATCGAGAAGCTGCTCGTCGTCGACGAAGACCATCATTGCGTCGGACTGGTCACCGTCAAGGACATCGAAAAGGCGACGCTCCATCCATACGCCTGCAAGGATCATGAGGGGCGGCTGCGCGTCGCCGCCGCCTCGACCGTCGGCGACCACGGCTTCGAGCGGGCGCTTCAGCTGATCGACGCCGGCGTCGACTGCGTGGTGATCGACACGGCGCATGGGCATTCGCAGGCGGTGATCGACCAGGTGGCGCGGGTGAAGAAAGCCTCGAACAAAGTGTCGATCATCGCCGGCAACATCGCCACCGCGGAAGCGGCCAAGGCGCTCATCGGCGCCGGGGCCGACGCCATCAAGGTCGGCATCGGCCCCGGTTCGATCTGCACGACAAGAATTGTCGCCGGCGTCGGCGTGCCGCAGCTCACCGCGATCATGGAGGCCTCGGAAGAGGCGCGCAAAGCCGACGTGCCGGTGATCGGCGACGGCGGCGTCAAATATTCGGGCGATCTCGCCAAGGCGATCGCGGCGGGCGCCGATGTCGTCATGATCGGCTCGCTGTTCGCCGGCGCCGAGGAATCGCCCGGCGAGGTGTTTCTCTACCAGGGCCGTTCGTTCAAAGCCTATCGCGGCATGGGGTCGGTGGGCGCGATGACCGCCGGGTCGGCGACGCGCTATTTTCAGGGCGATGTGAAGGAACAGCTCAAACTCGTGCCCGAAGGCATCGAGGGGCAGGTGCCTTATCGCGGCCCGATCGCGCCGATCCTTTACCAATTGGCGGGAGGCCTGCGCGCCGCGATGGGCTATGTCGGCGCCCCGACGATCAGGGAGTTTCAAGAGCGCGCGCAATTCGTGCGCATCACCAACGCCGGATTGCGCGAAAGCCATGTGCATGACGTAGCGATCACGCGCGAGAGCCCGAATTATCCGACAGGCGTATGAGCAGAAAAAAGGGGCCGCGCAACGGCCCCTTAAGACTTGGGAGAAAAGTGAAGGACGAAAGATCTCGTGGCAACAAGACTTGAAAATTGAGCGTCAATTTTTTCCGAACGATGAGAGTATGTGCGCCCGACGAATTCCTTGCGCCTCTCACTGTTCATCAAGATGCTATGACGAAAATCCGCTTTACGCGTCATTCGAATAGGTGATGACCGGTGGTTTTTTGAAAGCGCCGCGCAGACGGCGGGATCGCGATGATATGGACGGATTGCCGGAACGGGAGACACGACAGCTCTCATAAGTCGTGCGTTGCGCGCTATTGAGTAAGCGGCGTCTGCGCTGTCGCGGCGCGCTCTACGATCGCCGCCTGGCGAACCGCCGGGAAAGTAGAGGGCCTCGCGACGACCCCAAATGGATTAAAAATTGATCGTCGTAATTTTGCGTGAATGGCGAGCTGAAAATTGAGCGCGTAGTAACGAACCCCGAGTTACTGAAGCGTCCGCGGTAATTTCGTCCACCCCCCCCGACGTTCAAAAAAAAATTAAGACAAAAGAAATCGGCCGGCATCATCCAAATGGATGAGACCGGAAAAAATAAATTTAAATCAATTGTATACGCTTATTCGTCGCTGGGCCCGCCGAGCGCGGCGAGTCCGCCAAGAAGCGCGACCACTTCCGCCTGCCGCTTGCATCCGGTCTTTTCCATCACGCCGCGCAGATGGGTGCGAACGGTGTTGCGCGACACGGACTGCTCGGCGGCGATTTCCTCGAGGGTCTTGCCGGCGACAAGGCCGCGGGCGATGCGCGCCTCGGCGGGCGTGAGGTCGTAGAGCGACTGCACCAACTCGGTCGCGGGCGCTTGGGACGATCCCACCGGAGTCATCACCAGAACCGCCGCGCAACGCACGAAAATGTCGCGCGCCGCGCCACGAATCGGCACAAGATTGGCGATCATCGGACCTGCGTCGTCGCCTGAGCGGGCGGCGAAGGATCGCGGCGCGCCGACGCTGTCGTGATCGAGCGCGTCCATCGCCTGACGCAGGAGACCATCGGCGGCGGCGTCGACGAGCGAAACGCGGTCATGCGCGCGCCAGCGAACGTAGGCGCTCAGCGCGTTGCTCGGATCGTTGGCCGAAATGACGCGCCCGTCATCGTCCAGCACCAGCGCTGGAAGGCCGATGAGCGCGAAGGTTTCGCCGGCGACGCGCGCACGCTCAAGCTGCAGCCGCGTGGCGAGGAACGCCGCGCGCGCGAGATGCGGGCGCAGCTCGTCAAGCTGGCGGATGATCGACGGTTCGACCGGCCCGCGATGATGCGCGCGCTCAAGGCAGATAATGCCGGTGTCGCCGGTCGGCAGCGCGATCGCCGTCGCGGCGCTGAACCCGAGCCCGCGCGGCCGCAGGAATTCAGAGTAGTTGGGATCGCGTTCGAGTTCCTCCGCCGTATAGACGTCGTCGTCGGTGAGAAAGCCCGGATGGCGCCGGCTGAACAGCTTGCCGCCGCGCGTGCAGTTGCTGAGCCAGTCTCCGCGCATGAAATTCTCGACATGCTCGCAAATCGCCGGAGACGCGGTCCAGCGTGAGACTCTTTCGCGTGCGGCGAACAGCACGCCGCCCTGCGCTTCGGCAAGATGCGAAAGCTCGTCGAGGACGTCCGGCCACATGTCCGGCGCAAATGAGCATTCGTAAATGCGGTCGATGAGTTCCTGAACCATCCTCAAAATCTCTTGTTGGACGGCCACGCTAAAGGCGCGAGCGCTCGAAATAAATCCTATGCAAACGTGCGGCCGGCAAGATCGTTCCCGCCGGCCGCCCAATTGGCGTCAGTGCCTGCCGGCGTCGATCGCGACCCCTTTGCGCTCCTTATGGATATAGGCGATGAACGCCGTCATCTTCGGATCGTCGGCCGGCAGCGCCGTTCCCTGCAGCGGATTCTTGATACACCAGTTCACCATTTCAAAGAGTTGCGCGACCTTGCCGAGCTGTTTTTGGAATTTCGGATAGGTTTCAGGATGGGTGTTGGCGGCGTTCGGGTGGCACTGGGCGCAGGCGACGCCATTCGTGCCGACCGCGCCGCTTGTCCAAAGTTCGCGGCCTTTCTTGGCGACGGAATCAAATTCGCCCTGCCAGCGGTCGACGTCGGTCGTCGTGAATTCGTCGGCGCGCGTTGCCGGCGAAAGCAGCGCGGCGCCCAATACAAGCGCAATCATATAGCGGCGCATATTCATTCTCCTCGACTTAGAGCAGGTTCCGAAAAAGTTGACAGACTTTTTCGAAGAGAACCTGCTCCAACGTTTTGATTTTGAGCGATTCCTTATCGATCACATGATTCCATGGGATCGGGAAGCGCTCTAGTAGTGCTGTTGCGGCGCCTTGCGAATGATCGCCTCTTGATATTTCTTGTCGACCGGTTTCCCGAGCCTCGGATCGAAGCCGACGACGCGCTCCTGATTGTCCCACAGCTGATAACGCGCGGTGACGCGGCCGGAGTTCACGTCGATCATCTGCCAGCCGGTGGCGTCGCGTTCGAAGAAGGGATCGGCGCGGTTCATCGGCACCGTCAGCACAGGCACATGCGCGCCGGCCTGCGCATAGGTGTCGGGATAGGGCCAGGGCCAGGCCGTCGCCATCACCGCGTTGAAGGCGATGTTGCCGATCTGATTATATTGGATCTGGTGCACATGGCCGTAGATCACATTGACGGTCTTGAACGGCTGCAACAGATCCTGCACCTGCTCGGCGTCGTCGGTCCAGAAATTCCAGCCCTTGTAGATTTTCTGCAAGGGCGAATGCGAGAAGACGATGAGCGGCGTGTCCTTGGCGACTTTGTCGAGATCGTTCTTGAGCCAGGCGCGCTGCTTGTCGCCGACCATGAAGGGCGAGCCGTTGGGATTGTCGAGGCCGGCCATCTCAAGCATGCGCTGCTCGGCCGTCGGCCAGCGATGGAACGTCCATTCGTCGGTCGTCAGAATCGAATTCAACACGACGAAATGGACGCCCTTGTGGTCGAAGCTGTACCACTGCGGACCATAGAGCTTCGACCAATATTCGCCGAGGTCGAGATAATAGTCATGTTCGCCCATGACGCAGTGGAGCTTGCCCTTCACATGCGAAAGCATCTCGCCGCCATGGTCGAGCTCCTCCTTCTTGCCGAGCTGGGCGAGATCGCCGCCGAACATGACGAAATCCGCTTCAGGCGTGATGAGATTGGCTTCGGCGACGGCGCGCTTCAACCCCATGTCCCAATTGCGCACGAAGCTCGCGCCCTTGATCTGCTGAATGTGCGAGTCGGAAATATAGGTGAAGCTGAAATCCTCGCGCGTTCCCCCGAAGGCGAGGCGCACCATGGAGATCGGCAGGGTCGTCAGGGTCCCGGCCGCGGCCCCGGCGGCGATCACGCTGCGTCGGGTGATCAGTCTGGTCATGTCCTATCCTCCCTCGCGGCTTCGCGCTTGCGCGGGCGACGCCGCTTGTTTTTCTAACGTCTTATTTGGTCTGCGCCGTCACATAGGCGGGACTGGTCAGCGTCTCCAGGAAGGCGACGAGATCGTCGATCTGTTGATCCTTCAGATCCAGCGGCCGGATGCCGCCCGAAAGATAGGGATTGACCGGCGTCGGGTCGCCCGGGCTCTTGCCGCCCTCATTGTAATGCTTGACCACGTCCTTGAGCGTCTTGAGCGATCCGTCATGCATATAGGGGGCGGTCATCGCGATATTGCGCAGCGTCGTGGTCTTGAAGGCGCCGATTTCGTCGAAGGAATTTGTGACGGCGAAGCGGCCGAGTTCGGAGACCTTCGGATCGGCGAGCACGGTCTTGTCGACCGAAGCCCCAGCCGCTTTGGCCTTGAGGAATTCGGCGGCGAGTCGCGGCACGTCGTCTTGAATGCGGTTGATGCCGACGCCGATATTGTGGAACCGGTTGTCGGTGAAGAGCGCCTGCGTCTGTTCGATGACATGGCAGGAGACGCAGCGTCCTTGGCCGACGTAAAGGTCGAAGCCGCGCTTCGCCTGATCGTTGATGGCGTTGCGGTCGCCGCCGAAATACCATTTGTCGAAAGGCGAATCGCCCGAGACGATGGTGCGCTCGAAACTCGCGATCGCCTTCTGCACGTCATCCATCGTCACGTCGCGACCGCTCTTGCCGAACGCTTTTTTGAAGCCATCGACATAGGCCGGGTCTTCGCGAACGATCTTGAGCACCGGGTCGTGATTGGGCATCCCCATTTCTACGGGATTGACCATCGGGTGCTGCGACTGGTCCTCAAGCGAGGGCGAGCGTCCGTCCCAGAATTGCGACGTGTAGTAGGCGGCGTTGATCACCGTCGGGGCGTTGCGGGTGCCGGTGAGCTTATGATGGCCTTCTGAAACGCGCAGCGGGCTGTCGGTGAACGCCTTCTTGTCATTATGACAGGTCGCGCAGCTCACCGTGCCGTCGATCGAGAAGCGGGCGTCGTGGAACAGCTTGTCGCCGAGCGCCACCTTCTCCGGCGACTGCGGATTGTCGGCCGGAATCGGGACTTTCGGCAGGCCGAGCAGTGGTTCGGCCATCGCCGATCCGCCGGCCAGCAAGGCCGCAAGCGGAAGCGCGGCAAGCGTCGTCTTGACGGATTTCCGGACATTAGGAATGCGCGCCATGTGCTCCCTCCGCTGACGCTCGGCTTTTCGCCGGCTCTTGTTTTCACATTAAGTTTGCTCTGCTTTTAGCGGCAGGGCAAGTCGTCGTTGTGACGCCTGGCAGGGAAATCGAAGAATTCGAAGGGCGAATATTCCGCTTTCGCGAGTAATCATTGTGCATTGCGCTATCAGCGCGCGATAATTTGCTCTTCTATTCATGTGATTTGCCATCAGTCGTTTTCGACTTACCTGTCACGTTCATGCTACATAGGATTGATTTTAAAGAATGTCGCTTCGGCGCGCCCTTCCGCCGCCAACGCGGCTGTGATAGCTGACGGCCGAGAGAGACGATGTTTTGCGGTGCGAAAGCGCCTCGGCAAAATCGCTAAGGGAGGAAATGATGCATCTGACATGGTTCGCCGCGCTCGCGGCGTCTCTATTGGCGCCCGCCCTGGCCGCCGCAGGCGATCTGCGCGCCGACGCCAACGCCGTCTTCAAGCCCATTGACGCGGCCAGCGTCGCGGCGGTCGTCAAGAATAATGAGATCACCCCCGCCAAGATCGAATTGGGCGGCCAGCTCTTTTTCGATCCGCGGCTTTCGAAAAGTCAGATCATCAGCTGCAACTCATGTCACAATCTCGGAACGGGCGGCGCCGACGCCGGTCCAACGTCGATCGGCCATGGTTGGGCGAAGGGGCCGCGGCGCGCGCCGACGGTGCTCAACGCCGTATTCAATGTCGCGCAGTTCTGGGACGGGCGCGCCGTCGACCTCAAGGCGCAGGCGAAAGGTCCGGTGCAGGCCGACGTCGAAATGAACAATACGCCGGCGCAGGTCGAGAAGACGCTCAACAGCATCCCCGCCTATGTCGCCGAGTTCAAGACGGCCTTTCCCGCGGATCCCAATCCCGTAAGCTTCGACAATATGGCGAAGGCGATCGAGGCTTTCGAGGCGACGCTGACGACGCCCAATTCGCGTTTCGACAAATTCCTCAAGGGAGACGCGAGCGCTCTCAACGATGTCGAGAAGAAGGGCCTGCGTCTTTTCCTCGACAAGGGATGCGCCGGTTGTCACGGCGGCGTCAATATCGGCGGCAATGGCTATTTCCCCTTTGGAGTCGCGCAAAGGCCGAGCCTCGAAATTCTTCCTGTCGCGGATAAAGGCCGGGCCAAGGTGACCAATGACGCAGCGGACGAATTTGTCTTTCGCTCGGCGCCGCTGCGCAACGTCGCCCTGCGCGCGCCTTACTTCCACACCGGCTCCGTCTGGACGCTCGAAGACGCGGTCGACATCATGGCCAAAGACCAGCTTGGCGAATCTCTCTCCGATCAGGATGTCAAGGCGATCGTCGCCTTCCTTACGACGTTGAACGGCGAACCGCCGAAAATCGTCTATCCTACGCTGCCGCCGCGCGCGTCGACGACGCCGCTGCCGCAGTAAGCCGCCCAGCGCGTTGCGAGCAAGCGCGTTGCGAGCAAGTCTCGAAGCGGGCGCCGGTCGGCCGGCGTTCGCCGCTCTGCCTGTCACACAATTGGGTTGGCGGTTCGCTAAATTCCCGCGCTGCATAAGGGGTGCTGGAGGAACGCCGTCGGATGAAAGTCGTTCGTTACTTTAGATTTATTGTCGCGGTCGTCGCGACGGCGGCGTGCGCGCCGGCGCTAGCGCAGGATCAGGCGAACCCGTTCGCGCGCATCGGCCACATCGTGGTGATCTTCACCGAGAATCGCAGCTTCGATCATGTGTTCGGGCTGTTTCCCGGCGCCGAGGGCGTAAATTCCGCTCAGCACCCGCCGCAAGTTGATTTCGACGGAAGGCCGCTCGCCGCGCTGCCGCGTCCCCGATGGGACGATCGCTTTCCACGGCGGTTGCCGAATGCGCCGTTTCGCCTCGAATCTTTCGTCGATGTCGACGGTCACACCATGGACCCGGTGCATGACTTCTATCTGGAGCAGGAGCAGATCGACGGCGGAAAAATGGATCGCTTTGTCGAAGCGTCGACCGCCGGCGCGCTGGTCATGGGCTATTACGACGGCTCAACGCTCAAACAATGGGCCTTGGCGAAGGAATTCACGCTCGCCGACCATTTCTTTCACGCCGCCTTCGGCGGTTCGATGCTCAATCACTTTTTCCTCATCTGCGGTTGCGGGCCGGTCTTCGACAATCCAGTCGAGTCAGTTCGAAAGAAATTTCTGCCAAAGCTCGCGACGATCAGAGACTCTCAAGGCGTGGAGTTGATGATTCGCGAGCGCGAAGAGGATTCTCCGCACAGCGTGCTCGACGGTCCGCCGCGGCACAAGCGCTTCGGCCGACTGACCGTGGATTTGGAAGCGATCGGCACGCTGCAGCCCGGTAATCCGATCTCGAAACATGACAAGACGGATGCGCAGGAACGGCTGCCGCCTCTGCATCTGCCGACGATCGGCGATCGGTTGACCGAAAAGAATGTGAGCTGGGCATGGTACGCCGGCGGCTGGCGCGACGTCGTCGACGGTCGTCTCAGGCCTTACGAAGACAGGCCGGACGGATTTCAGACTCACCATCAGCCCTTTGTCTATTTCGCCAATTACGCCGAAGGCCGGGAAGGACGCGCGCATCTGAAGGACGCCGACGAATTTTTCCGGGCCGCCGACAAAGGCGAGCTGCCGCAGGTCAGTTTTTACAAGCCTCTCGGCGTGTTCAACGGACATCCGGACTATTCCGATCTCGCCGCCGGCGACGCTCATGTCGGGGACGTCGTCGCGAGGTTGCGCAAGAGCCCGAATTGGACCGACATGCTGATCATCGTCACGGCGGATGAAAACGGCGGCTTTTGGGACCATGTCGCGCCGCCAAAGCGCGACCGGTTCGGTCCAGGGACCCGCGTGCCCACGCTGATCGTCTCGCCTTTCGCCAAGAAGGGCTTCGTCGACAAGACCGTCTATGACACTCTTTCGATTCTGCGCACGATCGAAATGCGCTTCGAGATTGCGCCCCTTGCCGAGCGTGACGCAAGGGCGACGGACTTGCGCAACGCGCTGATCGAGCCGTAATCCATCAGCCAGAAAAAGGGCGTTCCGTCCGTCTGGCGGGGATCGGCCGAAACGGCGACGTTTGCGTCAAATGATCGCTGGCGTTAGCGCCGAGCCGTTGTAGGTGATTGTTATTTAATTGATTTATCCGTCACGCCGGAGTTGCGTCTGCGTCATATCCAGCCCTATAGGGTAGGTATTTACCTATCTATAATGATTGTATTGGCTATTCGATAGATTGCGATGCTCTATACCAAGGGGTATTGTGTGGCATTGGGGATATTGGAATTGTTGCGGCACGCTGAGCTT
>VGDY01000135.1 GCA_016869555.1 Alphaproteobacteria bacterium
TCGTTCGAACAAAAACGGAGGACCGTAGCGAGAGGAGAAAAATTATGCCGCGCAATCATCGAGCTTTTCCCCGCAAAACCGGGGAGTCGTCACGGCCACTCGGCATATCGGGCAACGTGGCAGAATATGTCCTCTCTTATCTTCAGCACTCCTTCCCGACGCAGCTGTTCGAACCCTTCACGGACGACGAGGGCAATCTGTCGTCGCGGCCTGTCTTCGACGAGAACGGCAATCCCGTTCAATGCCGCGAGGCGGTCGAGCGCCGCGATCGCATGATCGAACAGCTCGCGGCGCTCGACGCCGTTCCCGGCGCGCTCGATCAGATCGTGCAGCGCTTCGGCGTGGAAATGGTCGCGGAAGTCACCGGACGCTCGCGACGCATCATTCGCAAGGGCGAGCGGCTTTGCGTCGAGAATCGGCCCGCGTCGGCCAATCTCGCCGAGACCCAGGCCTTCATGGACGACGAGAAGCGCATCCTGGTCTTTTCCGACGCCGGCGGCACCGGACGCTCCTACCATGCCGACATCGGCGCTAGGAATCGGCGACTGCGCGTCCATTATCTGCTCGAAGCCGGCTGGAAAGCCGACGCCGCCATTCAAGGGTTAGGGCGCTCCAACCGCACCAATCAGGCGCAACCACCCCTGTTTCGGCCCATCGCCACCGATGTGAAGGCCGAAAAGCGCTTTCTCTCGACCATTGCGCGGCGTCTCGACACGCTCGGCGCCATCACGCGCGGCCAGCGTCAGACCGGCGGACAGGGCCTCTTTCGCGCCGAGGACAATCTCGAAGGGCAGCAGGCGCGCGCGGCGCTGAGGCAATTCTACATGCTGCTCTATCGCGGCGGCGTCGAGGGCTGCTCCTTGCAAGAGTTCGAGGAGACGACGGGACTGTCGCTCACGGATCGCGACGGCTCGCTGCGCGAGGAGCTTCCGCCGATCACGACCTTTCTCAATCGCCTGCTGGCGTTGCCGATCGCGCTGCAGAACACGCTTTTCACGGCGTTCGAAGAATTGCTCAACGCCCGCATCGAGGCGGCGTTCGCGGCAGGCGCCTACGATGTGGGGCTTGAGACCATCGACGCCGAAAGTTTGGTCATCGCCGAGCGGCGCTCGGTCTGGCGCCATCCCGAGACGGTCGCCGAGACCTTGCTGCTCAAAATCTCGCGCAAGGACCGCAACAAGCCGCTCTCGCTCGCCGAGGCCCTTCGCCTTCGCGACGGCAAGCCGATGGTCAACGCCCGCTCGGGCCGCGCCGCCGTGCGGACGCCAGCGCCAAGCCTTATGCTCGACGACGGCGAGATCGAACGGCGCGCGCGCCTGATCCGGCCGATGGAGCGCACGAGCCTCTCGCTCGATGCCCTCGCGCAAACGGAATGGGAGGAGGCAGACCCCGAAAGCTTCGCGCGGGCGTGGGAAGCCGAGTTCGCCGACATCCCTGAGTTCACGACGAGCGTCTTCCATCTCGTCACGGGTCTGCTTCTGCCGATCTGGCGACGCCTCCCCGAGGAAAATTGCCGCGTCTATCGGCTCCAGACCGACGACGGCGAGCGCGTCATCGGCCGCGTCTTGTCGCCGGCCGAGGCGGAAGCCCTCTGCCGCAATCTAGGCGTCGACGCTCCGCACATGTCGGCGGAAGACGCCTGGGCCGCGCTCAACGAGGGCAAGGCGATCCTGCATCTTGCTGACGGCTTGTCCCTGCGCCGCGTGCGGACCATGCACGAATGCCGCCTCGAGCTCATCGGCTTCACATCCGGCATGGTCGACGCGCTCAAGGCGCTGGGGCTCATCGCCGAAATCATCTCCTGGAAACTGCGGCTCTTCGTTCCGACCGGCGAACGCGGCAAGGCGATTTTCGAGAACCTCGTCGACCGCTGGCCCCTCACCGAAATCGCGCAAAAGGGGTGAGCCATGTCGAAAGCCGCGGAACTCGCGCGCCGGCTCGGCCAAAACGCCGAGGCGGCGTGCCGTCATTATCTCCCCAAGGGGCGAAAACAGGGCCGATACTGGCTCGTCGGCGACGTCACCGGCGCGCCGGGCCGCAGTCTTTATGTTCGCTTATCCGGCGAACGCGCAGGGAATTGGGTCGACGCTGCAACGGCACAATTTGGCGATCTGCTCGATCTCATCGCCCTCAATCGCGGCCTGGAATTTCGCGCAGCGCTCGACGAGGCGCAAAATTTCCTACGATTGCCTATTGCGGAATCGAGTTCGATCGCGCGCGAAACGCCGGCGCCGACCGGCTCGCCCGACGCCGCGCGGCGCTTGTTCGCCGCGTCGCGCCCGATCTCTGGCACGCTCGCGGAATCATATCTTCGAAGCCGCGGCCTCGTCTTGCCACGGGACATCTCCGCCTTGCGCTTCCATCCGCGCTGCTTCCATCACACGCCCTCGGGCCGCGAGCTCTGGCCCGCGCTCATTGCCGCCGTCACCGATCTCGGCGGCGCCGTCACCGGCGTTCATCGCACCTGGCTCGATCCTTCGGGCGGCAAGGCGCCTCTCGCTCAGCCGCGCCGCGCCATGGGCCGCCTCCTCGGCAATGGCGTGCGCTTTAAGGCCGCTCGCGACGTGCTCATGGCGGCCGAAGGCGTCGAGACGACGCTTGCGCTCAAAACGATCATGCCCGCCATGCCAATGGTCGCCGCGCTCTCGGCCGCCCATCTCGCCGCCCTGATCCTGCCGCCGACTTTGCGCCGTCTCTATGTCGCGCGCGATAACGACGAAGCCGGCCGCCTCGCCGTCCAAAAGCTGCGCGAGCGCCACCGCCATCGCGACATCGACATTCGCGCGCTTACGCCGAGAGCGGAGGATTTCAACGCGGACTTGTTGACGCTCGGCGCGGATCGCCTCGGGGCGTGGATCGCAAAGCAAGTCGTCGCGGACGATATTGCGCGCTTTCTCATCGCTCACGATTGGCTGTGAAGCGTGCTCTTGTTGACTGGCGTCGGCCGGCAAGGAGCGAGAGCGTCCCGGCGGTTCTCGTCGCAAAGGCGCCGCGCGGCGGCCTTTCCAAAAGGGGCATCTGCCGGAGGCCGGCCGGGCCGCAACGGCGCCTTGCGCCATCCTCCACTTCGTTTCGGCCCTGCGGGTGCGGCCCGCCCTGAAACCTCCGGCGGGCGATCCCCGGAAAGGCCGCGACAGGCGCGGCCCGGACGACGGGAGAACCGCCATGACGCACGAACCATTCTTGCCTTGCGACGCCAGCGACGAACCGCCGCACGCTTCATCGCCCACCGCTCATCTGCTCGACGAACTGCAGCTCTATGGCTATCGTCCGCACGAAGACGAGCCCGATCCGCGCCCTTTGCCCGAAGCCGACCACGCCGCGCTCGAAATCTCCAACTGCGTCGAAAGCCTTTCCGCTCTCGTCTCCGGCACGCGGCTCGAAGACGATCTCGCCGATCTCGTCTGGGCCTTCGTCAACATTTTCCATCGCAAGATCGCGCGCCTCGATCGCGTCATCGACGACAACGAGCGGGCGCAACGGCGCTCGCAGGTCGAACAGGACGGCTCCGAGGTCAGGTCCGTCGAACTCGAGCGATTGACGGCGCAAGGCGTGTCGCTCATCGAGCGCCGCAACGCTTTCGAAGCCTTTCGCGACATGGCCGCGGAGCAGTTCGAATCCGTCGCCGCCTCGCCATGGCGCCCGCGCGCCGGGTCGGTTGTCAACCGCAAGGCGCTTACCGCCGCGATGATCGACAGCCGCGATTTTCTTGCCGCCAAACGCAAGGCCGAAATCGAGCCGCTCTTGCCGAAAGGTCCCCGCATCGCCTTCACCGGCGGCGCTGAGTGCAACGATCACGCCCGCATCTGGGATGCGCTCGACAAGGCGCGCGCGAGCCACCTCGACATGGTGCTGATCCATGGCGGATCGCCCAAAGGCGCCGAAAGAATCGCTTCCCTATGGGCCGACAATCGCGGCGCGCCGCAGATCGTCTTCAAGCCCGATTGGACCCGCCACAAGAACGCCGCGCCCTTCAAGCGCAACGACGCCATGCTCGAAACGCTGCCGATCGGCGTCATCGCCTTCCCCGGCTCCGGGATCTCCAAAAACCTCGCCGACAAGGCGCGCAAGATGGGAATTCCGGTGTGGATTTTCGGCGATGGTGGCGCGTGACTCGCCGCCTCTCGATATGCCGCCATCGTCAAAAGTGGACTGCCAATCAGCGTTCCAACTGGTCCGCAAGGCGGCCGAAAAACGTCGCGCGACCTTTATCCGTCGAAAAAAGTGCTGCAGTGATCAGACCGATCTGTATCTCTATGTTCCTCCCGACGATTGATCTGCCCATGCGCGTACGCCGCGCCGAGTTCAACCGCGCCTTCAGAATAACCGAGGATCGAGCGCGAACGGGTCGGCGGACGCGATCTTAACGTGGGCGGCGCTTGGGTGATTATGATTGATCAGCACGTTCATGTCTGGCGAGCCCTTCAAGGGAACGATCGCGGACGGAACCCGGAGCAAGAGAGTCGAGCGCAATTCATGCCACGAGTCACCGCGCTGCTGCGTCCACCCCTCCTGCCGACGCCAATCCGTCGGCAGATCCTCAAGGCCGATCGACGCGACGCTGATCGTGTCCGAAACATCATATGTCACCATGACAAGCTCGGGCAAAAGCATCGGATCCTCAACATGGACCAGCTTCTCGAGCACGCACAACGCCGGCGATGTCGCGCAATAGGTGACGGCGTGTCCCACCGTGTTCCAGCGGCCATCGAAGAGCAGGCCATATCCGCCATCGAACGCATTCGCGTGCTGTTTCCCCGACAAGCGCCAAAGCAGCATCAGGCGGCCGCGCCCCAGGCGATTTTGCCCAGCACCGTTTCGATCACCCGAGCGCCCGCGTCAGTTTGAGCGACGATGAGCGGCGTCTCTCCGCCAAGTTCTGTCAATGGGCGCCGAAGCCAGCGATTCGCCTTCTCCTTGTCGCCGAAAGTATCCTCAGCCAGTGTCTGGATGCGCAGAAAACGCACCGCGCGATCGGACTCGTCGACGGTCAAAGGCTGGCGCTTCTGCGCCCGATGGCGGCGCGTGCGCTGCGGAATGACGAACATTTCGATCTCTTGCTCGCTCAACCCGGCCTGAGCGAGTCCCTTGAGCGCGGACAAGGGCAGGCGCTTGCGGACGGCCAAAGCGAGATCGGCTTGCGAACGCACCGCCGCGCCGAGCACCTTTGGTCCACCGAGTTTCCGGGCGACCTCCTCGAAGATGGCTGTTGGCATTGCGCGCTCCTTGAATGGTTCGGCAACATGCCCTATGTATATGCGGCATATTGCCGGATGGCAAGCGGGAGGGAATCGTCGCGCTGGTTGCACAAGGCGCGGTCTCCAGCGGCCTATCCGCCGGGTTGACGATCATTATTTCCACTATCCCCTAACGTGAGCACCGAGCACAGCCCCGGCGACGCAATCGGCGAGCTCCGAAAGAGCGAAACGCGGTCTGTCTGCGCTCCGAGGACATGCGCCGGCTGTCATCTTCGGCGTTCAATCACGACGTCAGCATTGGTTGCAACAGCGTGGGGCCGTTGCGCGTCGAACATGATGTGGGAGACCTTTGCCACAAGCTTCCGCCTTGCGAATCCAGCGCGTCGTCTCCTGCTTCCCACCGGCAATTCAGCGCGTCGAGCGCATTGTTTTAGACCCATCCATTCGCGGAGGGGGATTCCGGCCGTGCGTCGTTAATTCGGGGATTGAGCGGCTCGGAAAACGCCGCCTTCGCGCGCGCGAAAACGCCAGGCTGAACACGCCATCCGCCTCCTTTTTCGCATACGTCACGGACCATTCCCTGCTTGTCTCTCGATGGCTTAAACCCGCCGCGCGCCCTTCCAACCTTCGGTCCGAAAAAATTTCCCCGCCTCCCGGATCGCCCCATCGCGCAGGGCGCGACGGAACCCCGATCCGGTCGGCTTCCTCGCGACCGTTCGCTTCGCTCACTGCAAATTTTTGCGCCCCTCGGGTCCTCCGCTGTGCTTCGGCCCTGCGCCTGCGGCTTGGGTGGAAGCGCGCGCCTTGGCGAGCTTGTCGCCGAGCCATCGCAGGGATGGTCCTGCGACCAAAGCGTAAGGAGACTTCCAATGGCTATCACCCTCGGCGCCTTCACCAAGCTTGCTGACGACAGCTTCACGGGCACGCTCAAGACCCTCAACGTCACGGCCGCCCTCACCATCGTCCCCGTGACGAAGAATAGCGAAAACGCGCCCGACCATCGCGTCTTCGCCGGCGCCGGGCAGCGCTATGAGGTCGGCGCCGGTTGGAGCCAAGTCGCGAAATCGAGCGGCGAAACCTACCTCAATCTCAAGATCGGCGCGCCGGAATTCGGCCCCAACTGGGTCCGCGCCCGCCTCGTCAAGCTCGATCGTCCAGGCGAAGACGGCGTCACCCACATCGCCCTGTGGGAGCCGCGGGACCGGTAGTTCCGGTCCCTTCGCAAAGCCCCGCCGCAGAAAAACCCGCGGCGGGGCTTTCGCGCATTTTCGTCGCTCCGGCCATGAGGGATCGTTTTTCGGCGCCATCGATTTTCGAGCCTGCGCAAGCGCGCTCATCGCCGCCATCGTCGGCCCATCTGCGGCTCCTTTCGCCGCACTGCACGAGGCCCAAGACGATGGACGACGATGAAATCATTCGCGCCGCCAAGGCGAAACGAGGCAGCCCCTTTCTGAACACGGCGCAGGCCGCCTTCTATATCGGCCTGTCGCGCCGCACGCTCGAAAAGATGCGGCTCACCGGCGCCGGGCCGCGCTTTCGCAAACATGGACGATACGTCCGCTATCACATCGACGACCTCGAGGCGTGGTCGCTCGGCGAGCGCCGCGAGTCCACCTCCGACGAGGGGGAGCGGCGATGAAGAATCCCTCCCTCCCGACTCTCGCGGCCGCGGTTTCCGGACTTGTCCTGATCGGCTTTACCGCCTTCGCCGATCCCGCGCCGAGACTGGTTTGGAACGGCTCGGCGAGCGCGCCCATTGGCCTCTATCGCATCGTCTTCGGAGAGGCGCAGCGCGGCGATCTTGTTCTCGTCCGCCCGCCGGACACGATCGCGCGATTCGCCGCCGAGCGCGGTTACCTCCCTCTCGGCGCGCCGCTCGTCAAACGCATCGCGGCGCTCTCCGGCGATGATGTTTGCGTGTTCAAGGAGGCCATCATCGTCAACGGAAAGGTCGTCGCTCGCCGTTTCGAAAAAGACGGCGCGGGCTGGCTGCTGCCACGTTGGAACGACTGCCGCCAACTCGCCGGTGCCGAACTTTTTCTGTTGATGGAAACCGTCCCGGACTCCTTCGACAGCCGCTATTTCGGACCCATTTCAGCCGTCAACGTCATCGGGAGGCTCGTTCCGCTATGGACCGAATGAGCCTTCTGTTCGCCGCGGCGACAAGCGCCATCATCGCGCCGGCCGAGGCCGGCGCGATCGATCGGTTGGAAGCGCATATCGCCGAAGCCGCGAAGCGGTTCGGCGTTCCCGAAACCTGGATTCGCGCGGTCATGGAGGCCGAGAGCAAGGGCGATCCGCGCGCCGTCTCTCCCAAGGGCGCGATGGGCCTCATGCAGCTCATGCCCGGCACATGGGACGAATTGCGCGTCCAGCATAATCTCGGCCCCGATCCCTTCGATCCGCGCGCGAATATTCTCGCCGGGGCGGCCTATCTCGAAGTCATGCGCGACCGCTTCGGCTATCCGGGCCTCTTCGCGGCCTACAATGCCGGACCGACCCGCTACGAAAAACATCTCCGCGCCGGAAAGCCGCTTCCGGCCGAGACGCGGGCATATGTGGCGGGGCTGGAAAGCGTCCTGTCGGGCGATTCCGGAGCGTCGGCCAAGTTCGCGCCAAGGAACATGAACCGTACCAAGGACGCGGCGCGGAACGCGCGAGTCATTACGAAATCGCGATTGTTCTTCCCGCTTTCAACGTCCGGAACCGGCGGCGAAGACAAAGAATCCTCGGCGCCGTCAACTGAGATTTTCGCGCCGCTTTCGACATGGAAGCGCGACGACAAATGATCTCGCGGATAGGTCCGCGGCGTTCAAAAATTGATGCGGCTTTCGCCGATTTCATGCGGGATGGCGCCGTTACGCGCCCGCCCTCCCGAATCCCCATCAGAGCAGGTGAGCGCAAATCATCGTGACTGCGCGCAGGAAGGCCGAGGGAAGCCGCGAAGGGCAAGATAAAGCTCCGCCTCCTCGTCGCGGCTATCCTTTTGTCTGCACATCCGTTTTTCGGGAGGCTGATAGCTTTGCGGGAGGCTCGTTCTTGCAAGTCATTGATTTCGCGCCGCCGCACAAGAGGCTGGCATGATCGACGACGATTTCGAACCACGGCTCGGAAAAATCCGTGGGCGCGCCTCGAAAGGCGACAAGCGTTACGCCCATCAGCTGCGCGCGGCGGTCGATCGCGCGGGCGGGAAGCAGACGCGCAAGCCCAGCTTCACCGGTAGACGCATCGGGCGCGGCGGCGCCATAGGGGCGGCACTCATTAGCCGCGATCGCTTCGCCGCCTACCGCCAACGCCGCGTCGTGGTGAAGGCGCGCGTCGTGAAACTCGTCGCAAAGGGGATGGACGGGGCGCGGGCGCATCTGCGCTACATCCAGCGCGACGGCGTCACCCGCGAAGGGGAGCGCGGCGAACTCTACGCGGCGGATCGGGACAGGGCCGACGGCAAAGCCTTCCTGGAAAGAAGCAATGGGGACCGCCATCAGTTCCGCTTCATCGTCGCGCCGGAGGACGGCGCCGAATACGACGACCTCAAGCCGCTCGCCCGTCGCCTGATGGCGCAGATGGAGGAAGACCTCGGCGCGCGCCTCGATTGGGTCGCGGTCGATCATTTCAACACCGGCCATCCGCACACGCATATCATCCTTCGCGGCAAGCACGAGCGGGGCGCCGACCTCCTCATCGCCCGCAATTATATTTCGAACGGCGTTCGAGAACGCGCCGCCGAACTCGTCAGCCTCGACCTCGGCCCGCGCACCGATCGGGAGATCGAGACGCGCCTGCGCGGCGAAATGGACCAGGAGCGCCTCACCAGCCTCGACCGGCGGTTGTTGCGCATGCGGGACGATGATGGCGTCGTGCTGCCCTCCGAGCGCGACGCTTTCCGCCAGACGCTGCTCGCCGGCCGCCTGAAGAAACTGGAGCGCCTCGGTCTTGCCGAAGAGCTTCGCCCTGGCCAATGGCGCTTAACCGACGATCTTGAAGACGTCCTTCGGCGGATGGGAGAGCGCGGCGACATCATCAAGACCATGCATCGCGAGACGACGGAGAAGGGCATCCATCGCAGCGCGGCCGATTATGCAATACACGATCCCTCGGCACATGACGCGAAGCCCATCGTCGGAAGCGCGGTGGCGCGCGGCCTCTCCGACGAGCTGAACGACCGGCATTATGTCATCGTCGATGGCGTGGACGGGCGAACCCATTACATCGACATCGGCAAAGGCGACGCGGCCGGCCCGACGCCCGAGGGCGCCATCGTGCGCGTGACGCTGAAGCGGCCCGAGCCTCGGCAAACGGACCGGACTGTCGCCGAAATCGCCGCGGCGAATAGCGGCCGTTACAGCGCCGACATCCATTTGAAGCACGATCCACGCGCAACCGAAGGTTTCGCCGAGACCCATGTGCGCCGGCTCGAAGCGATCCGCCGCGCGATCGGCGGCGTGACGCGCGAGCCGGATGGCTCATGGATCGTCGCGCCCGACCATCTCGATCGCGTGGCGGAATTTGAGCGCGCCCAGTCCAAAGCCGCGCCCGTGATCGTCGAGACGCTCTCCGCCATCCCTCTGGAACGACAGATCGGCGCCGACGGCGCGACCTGGCTCGACCGCGAATTGGTCGCCGAAAATCCTGAGCCCCTGCGCTACTCGGGATTCGGCCGCGACGCGCGCGAGGCGCTGGATCGCCGCCGGCAGTGGCTGATCGCCGAAGACCTCGCCCACGAGCAGCAGAACCGCGTCGTCTACCGGGTCAACATGCTCGCCATTCTGCGGCGGCGCGAACTCAACCGCGTCGCCGGCCAGCTCTCCGAGCAGCTTGGCCTCGCCTATGTCGAGACCCGCTCCGGCGAGCCCGTCGAAGGAACGCTGCGTCACTCCGTTGAACTCGCCAGCGGCAAATACGCCGTCATCGAAAAATCCCGCGAGTTCACGCTCGTTCCATGGCGTCCTGTCCTCGACCGCCATATCGGCCAGCAGGTCTCGGGCGTGATGCGAGACGGCGGCGTCTCATGGACCATCGGGCGAAACAAAGGGATGAGCATTTCATAGGACGCATAGCGGGCGGCAGTCTCGCTCAATAACGGGTCGCGGTCGATCCTGGGCGGCTCACCGTTCAGGAGCCCCACAAGAGCCCGCCAAGAGCCAAAGCGCCCCGCCGCCATGGCGGGATCGCCAAGAAAACGACACAGCCCGCTGTGCGCGCCATTGGTCAGGAGGAATTGGCTGAGATCGACGGCGAATCCGAAGCGTCGCAAGTCAACGCCTCATC
>VGDY01000136.1 GCA_016869555.1 Alphaproteobacteria bacterium
GCTCATGCCGTCTCGAACCACCGCATCGATCACCCGATCACGCAAATCTTGAGAATATGATCCACCCATCCCCGCTGGCCTCCGCCCAGCCAAAAGGTTGAATCAAAACAACCGCGATTCGGGAATCCCCTCCGAGTCAGCGTAATTGCAAAACGCTCTAGAGCGTCAGCCGATAGCGCACGAAATTGTCGGCTTGAACGAATTTGTCGTAGAGCCGCCGCGCGCGTTCATTGTTTGCGCGCGTGACCCAGTAGAGCTGCGACCAGCCGCGCGTACGTCCAAGATTGATGAGGTCCTGAATGAGCGCGCGCCCCACGCCGCCGCCGCGAAAAGTTGGATCGACGAACAGGTCTTCGAGGTAACAAGTTGGCGACGTCGTCCAACTGCTTTCATGCAGCACGGAGACTGAGAAGCCGGCGACGCGCGCGTCCATTTCCGCTATCCGTCCGATCATCGCGGATGCCGGATCGAGCAGACGGCGCAATGTGTGTTCCGTCACCTCGGCCGGCACAGAGGTTTCATAGAAATCATTGTAGCCGGCCCAGAGCCTGCGCCAATCCTGCGCGTCCGCCTCTCGGATGTCCCGCACCAGCGTCATGCGTCTTGCGCCCGCGCGCTCTCATGCCAGCCGCGCAGCAGAACATGGGACAGCGCGGCGAGCGCGCCGTAGATCGCCAAGCCGCTCAGCGAAATGAGCGCCAGCGCCGCGAACATGCGCGGAATGTCGAGACGAAATCCTGCCTCGACGATGCGATAGGCGAGTCCGGTTCCCTGTCCCGAGGCGCCTGCGGCGAGTTCGGCGACGATCGCGCCGACGAGCGCCAATCCGCCGCCGATGCGCAAGCCGGTCAGGAATTGCGGCAGCGCCGACGGCAGCCGCAGATAAATCAGTCTCTGCCACGGCGACGCATGATAGAGGTCGAAGAGATCGCGCAAGCCGAAATCGACCGAGGCCAAACCGAGCGACGTATTCGAAAGAATCGGAAAGAAGGCGACGAGAAAGGCGCAGACCAGCACCGCATTGCCGGGTTGCAGATAAACCAGCAGCAAAGGCGCGATGGCGATGATCGGCGTCACCTGCAATGCAATGGCGAAGGGCAGGAGCGCACGCTCCAGCCATTTCGACTGCGCGATCAGAAGCGCCAGCGCCACGCCGCAGACAGTGGCGATGACAAAGGCTTCGAACGTCACGCCGAGCGTCACGAGTAGCGACGAGAACAGCAGCTCGCGATCCTGGATAAGCGTGGCCAGGATGACGGAGGGCGCGGGCAGAATATAGGTCGGAATGTTCTTCCACCGCACGAGCCCTTCCCACAGCGCCAACGTTGCAAGAAAGACGGAGAGCGGCACGCCGATGTCACGCCACGGGATCGCTTGTCGCTTGGGGATCATGGCGTCGCCTCTTCGATCGCGACGCGAAGCGCCAGAGAACCTCGACGACAAATATCGGCGAAGCTGTTGCTCGTCCGATAGTCGTCGTCGCGCGCGAGCTCCGGGTCGATGCGGATGTCGTCGATGATTCTGCCGGCGCGGCGCGACATCACCACGATGCGGGTCGAAAGATAGGCGGCTTCGAACACCGAATGGGTGACGAAGACGATCGTCGCGCCGAGCCGGCGTTTGAGCGCGAGCAGATCGTCATTGAGCTTGAAGCGCGTCACCTCGTCCAGCGCGGCGAATGGTTCGTCCATCATGATCAGCGCTGGCCGCGTCACCAGGGCGCGGGCGATGGCGCAGCGCATCCTCATGCCGCCGGAGAGCTCGCGCGGCAGCGCGCGCGAGAATTCCAGAAGACCCACATGCGCGAGCGCCTCGTTGACGCGCGGCGACGCCGATTCGCGCGAGAAGCCGCCAAGCCGCAGCGGCAAAAAGACATTGTCGAAGACGCTTGCCCAGGGCAGCAGCGTCGCGTCCTGAAAAACAAAGCCGATATTGTTCTCGATGCGAGGCGTGCGCCAGTCGATCGACCCGGCGGTCGGGCGCGCGAGACCGGCGATCAGTCGCAACACCGTCGACTTGCCGCAGCCGGAGGGCCCGAGCAGCGTCAGAGTCTCGCCCTCGCGCACGTCGAGATCATAGTCGGCGAGCGCGACGAGGCCGCTGGGGAAGGTCTTGCCGACGCCGCGGAGCGAAACCAGCGCTTGCGCCGTTCTTTGCGCATCCGCTATGTCAAACGCGGTCATCACGGCGACTCCGGCGTCATTTCGGCCGCAGCTCCATGCCGACCTTGTTGCCGATGAAGCGCCGCGTATAGCCGCGTCTGTAATCGAGATCGGCGGGAACGACCCCGGCCTTCGCCATCTTGTCGAAAAAACTCTTCATCCGCGCGTCGGTGATTACGCCGACGCCTTGCGTCAGCGCATCGCCGGAATCGACGATGCCCCGCGCCTTCATTTTGGCGATCGAATAGGCGATCTGGCCGTCGGTCATCTCCGGATTGTCGCGTTTGATCATGGCGTTCGCCGCAGCATTGTCGCCATAGAGATAGTTGTACCAACCGATGATCGACGCGTCGACGAAGCGCTGGACGAGGTCCGGGTTCTTCGCGATCGTGTCGGCGCGAGTCTCGATCGTCGTCGAATAGCCGTCATAGCCATAGTCCGGCAAGAGAAAGACGTTGGGCGCGAAGCCGCCCTGGCGCTCGATAGCGTAAGGCTCGGACGTCAGAAAGCCTTGCTGAATCGAATTTTTGTCGGCGAGAAAAGGCGCCGAATTGAAATTGTAAGGCTTCACGTTTTCGTCCTTGAAGCCATAGGCCTGCTTCAGCCATTGCCAAATCGAAACGCGCATGTCGCTGGCGATGAAGGCCGTCGCCTTGGGCAAATCTTCAAAGCGATCGAGGCCGACGCCGGGATGCGACATGAAAATTACCGGATCGAGCTGAAACATGCTCGCGACAGTGACGATCGGCACGTTCTGCTGCACCGATTCGAACATCTGAATGGTGTTGGCGCCCATCGCGAAGTCGACGCGGCCGGCGGCGAGCAGCAGGCGCGCGTTGAGTTGCGGCCCGCCCTGCATAATGGTCACGTCGAGTCCGTAGCGTGCATAAACGCCGCCGGCGACGGCCTGATAGAAGCCGCCGTGCTCGGCCTGCGCGCGCCAATTGGTGGCGAAGCTGACTTTGTCCAGCGCATGCGCGGACGCGGCGAAGAGGAGGGCGGTCGCAACAAATAGGCTTCGGGCGAAGGCGCTGCGCGCTGTCACTTTTTTCTCCCTTCGCCAATTCGTCATTGACGCTGTGTTGCCGCCTCGACAGCGCACGCGGGCTCGCTATGTCGTGCGGTCGACCTTTTTGGCCGTGAACTGGCTCAGGGAACGATATCCGAGCACGCGGCGCCGGTGAAGCGCATTGTCGCGCTCTAAACCGACGTCAAGCGTTCGCGTCGCCGGGGCGCACTAGCCGTTCGCGGCGCGGTCTTCTTTCCAAATCCCCCAGCGCCAATAGAGGAAGATCAGCAGAAGCAGCCAAAAGGCGATGAATCCGTCCGAGAAAATCGTGAAGAAATTATAAGGCGCGAAATCGCCTTCGCGCAGCGTCTGCACGACATGGATATAGGTCGCGCCGAGCAGGAAGAACGACCAGCCGAGCCCGGTCGCGATCCAGAACGAGCCGCCGATCCACAGGCTGAGAAAGCCGAGAATCCCCCAGCCTCCGTCGTGAAATCCAACCTCGAACTGAAACGGGCTTCCCGTCGGCCAGCCGATGCTCTTCGCCGTCGCGTCGGCGAAGAAAATATGGGGAATGAAGCCGAAGACGAAACCGATGACGCCCACGTCCAGCACGAGGGCGTAGAGCAGCAGCAGGCGAATGATTCGGGCGCGCGTTCTCGGGACTTTGCTCAGCGCCAGATGAATGAGGGGCAAAAGCACGCTGAGCAGCGCGACGACGATCATGATCATTTTGAATGGCCTCCGAGCTAGATCCTGGGGACGTCTGAGGCGCTGGCGCGGCTCGGTCACCTAAGTTAAATGGCCTTTGGCGTGAAAACCACCGGCCAGGCTCGCCCGCGCCGGACGACCCATCCGGCCCCGAATCGCGCTAATATCGCCCCATGGCTACAAAACCTGACCTCTTCGGCGGCGCGCCGCGCAAGGCGCCCGCGGCGAAACCCGCCGCAAAGCGCGGGCCGGCCGAATATTCGGCCGCCTCGATCGAAGTGCTGGAGGGGCTCGAGCCCGTCCGCCGGCGCCCCGGCATGTATATCGGCGGCACGGATGAGGCGGCGATGCATCACCTCTTCGCCGAGGTGCTGGACAACGCCATGGACGAGGCGGTGGCGGGCCATGCGACCTTCATCGAAGTGACGGTGGAGACGGATGGCTGGCTGTCCGTCTTCGACAATGGTCGCGGCATTCCCGTCGATCCGCATCCGAAATTTCCGAAGAAATCGGCGCTGGAAGTGGTGATGACCACGCTCCACGCCGGCGGCAAATTCGATTCGGGCGCCTATCAGACGTCCGGCGGTCTGCATGGCGTCGGCGTCTCGGTCGTCAATGCGCTGTCGGAGAAACTCGAAGTGGAAGTCGCGACCGGCGGCGAGCTGTATCGCCAGGAGTTTTCGCGCGGAGAGCCGCTCGGCAAGCTCAAATCGCTCGGGCGCATCGCCAACCGGCGCGGCACTAAGGTTCGCTTCAAGCCAGACGCGCAGATTTTCGGCGCGGGCGCCCATTGGAAGCCGGCGCGGCTCTTCCGCATGTCGCGCTCCAAGGCCTATCTTTTCGGCGGCGTCGAAATCCGCTGGCGCTGCGATCCTGCGCTGATCGAACCCGGCGCCGACACGCCGCATGAGGCGGTGCTGCGCTTTCCCGGCGGGTTGAAGGATTATCTGGCGCGCGAAATCCACGGCAAGGAGCTCGTCACCGATCAGCCCTTCGTCGGCAAGATCGCGCGCGAAGGCGGACATGGTTCGCTCGAATGGGCGGTCTCCTGGCTCGCCGAAGACGATGGCTTCGTCCACTCCTATTGCAACACCATTCCGACGCCGGACGGCGGGACGCATGAGGCGGGATTTCGCGCGGCGCTGTTGAAGGCGCTCAAGGATCACGCCGAGCGCGTCGGACAGTCGAAGCGCGCCAAGGACATTACCGCCGATGATCTCATGGGCCAGTCGGCCGCGATGATCTCCGTCTTCATGCGCGAGCCTGAGTTCCAGGGCCAGAACAAGAGCCGGCTGATGAGCGCAGAGGCGTCGCGCATCGTCGAAAGCGCGGTGCGCGACGCCTTCGACCATTGGCTCGCCGGCGCGCCTTCGCAAGCCAATAAGCTGCTCGACTTCGCCGTCGAGCGCGCCGAGGAGCGCCTGCGCCGGCGCGCCGAGAAGGACATCGCCCGCAAGACCGCCACCCGCAAGCTGCGGCTGCCCGGCAAGCTCGTCGACTGCACCAATAATTCGGCGCAAGGCTCGGAGCTGTTCATCGTCGAAGGCGATTCCGCCGGCGGCTCAGCGAAGGAAGCGCGCAACCGCACGACGCAGGCCATCCTGCCGCTGCGCGGCAAGATACTGAACGTCGCCTCGGCGACGAAGGACAAGCTTCTCGCCAATCAGCAGCTCGCCGATCTGACCCAGGCGCTCGGCTGCGGATTGGGCGCGCATTACCGCGACGAGGATCTGCGCTACGAGAAGGTGATCGTGATGACCGACGCCGATGTCGACGGCGCGCATATCGCCTCGCTGCTCATCACCTTCTTCTATCGGCAGATGCCGCGACTCATCGAGAAGGGCCATCTCTATCTGGCGCAGCCGCCGCTCTATAAGCTGACGCAAGGCGCCAAGACCGTCTATGCGCGCGATAATGAGCATCGCGATGAACTGATCGCCAAGGAATTGACAGGGAAGGGAAAAATCGAGACAGGCCGGTTCAAGGGGCTGGGCGAAATGAGCGCGGCGCAGCTCAAGGAAACGACGATGGACCCGGGAAAGCGGACGCTCCTCAAGGTCATCGTCGAGCCGGAAGATCGCGAGGAGACCGCCGATTGCGTCGAGCGTCTGATGGGCGCCAGGCCGGAAGCGCGCTTCGCCTTCATCCAGGAACGCGCCGCCTTCGCGACGGAACTGGTCGATATCTAGCTGTTTGATGCCGGGATTTGCTGCGCAGTTGGGGACGACCATTGGGAACGCCTCAAGGACGTTGTTCCGGGCGGCCGGCGCGGCAAGCGCGGCCCTCGCGCAAACAATCGACGGTTTCTCGATGCGCTGTTGTGGATGGCGCGTTCGGGCGGACGCTGGCGGGATTTGCCAGCGCGCCTTGGCGACCATTACGCGGTGAAGCGCCGTTATTATCGGTGGATCGAGATGGGCGTGCTCGACCTCATGCTCGAGGCGCTTGCGGGCGAGGCGGATCTGGAAGGGCTGATGATCGACTCAACCATCGTGCGGGCGCATCAACACGCCGCCGGCGCGCGTAAGCAAAAGGGGGGCAAATGCTCAGGGTCTGGGCCGGTCTCGCGGCGGATTGAGCACAAAATCCATGCCGCCGGAGACGCTATGGGCAACCCCGTCCGCCTCATCGCCAGTCCCGGCCAACGCAACGACATCGCCTTCGCGCATGATCTCGTTGACGGCTTCGAGGCGGGCGCGACACTCGCCGACAAGGGTTATGACGCCGACCATTTTTGCGAAGCCATCGCCCAGACCGGCGCTGAGGTCGTCATTCCGCCAAAACGAAACCGCAAGGCCTAACTACGCTCCAGGGAGAAGCGCCGCTCATGCCAAGTTCCTCGAATCTGCTGGTGATTGTCGCCGTCGCGGCGGTCGCTCTCGTCGTCGTCGCCGGCTTCGTCAACATGTTTCGCGGCGGCCAGGGGGCGCCGGCCCGCGCTCAGAAGCTCATGCGCTGGCGCGTCGGATTGCAACTGCTGGCGCTTTTGATCGTTCTCGGCGTGCTTTATGCGCGAGGCCGCTGGTAGCGGCGCGAGTATGCGCCGGCGCCTATTTGCCGGCGCGCTTCTCCAGCCATTCGACGATGAGCGGATCGTCGATGGCGCCGGTGACTGTCACCACGGCGCCGTCCGGGCCGACGAGCGCCGTGAAAGGCAATTCTCCGCGCCAGGTCTTGTCGGCTTCGAAATAGAGCTTTTCGACGAAGTCGTCGGCGAAGCCGTAGTGGTCGGCGTTCGAAAGTCCAGCCTTCTCGATGCGCGCCTGCGCGCGCGCGCGGTCCTCGTCGCTGTCGGTGTTGACGAAGACGAGGTCGATCCCCCTTTTCTCGGCGGCGAACTTCGCCCATTGCGGCAATTCGACGAGGCAGGGCGGACAGGTCACCGACCAGAAATGGACGATGAGCGGCCTGCCGGCATGCGCCTTGGTCAATTGTTGGAAGGCGCCGCGGGCATAGGGCTTGAAGTCGAAAGCGGCCGCGCCGCTCGCGGCGAGCGCAAAGGCGAGGGCGAGGGCGGCAAGGCGCATCAGGCGGAATCCAACTGACGTTTGCGAAGACTTGCGAGGAAGACTTGCGGGGAAGACTTGCGGCGAAGACTTGGGGGCATGCCATGCCCGGCCGCCGCTTGGCGGCGACCGAGCATCCAGAGTCATGCTGCGAGTCTTCAGAGTTTGCCCTGGATTCCCGATCGCTTCGCTTGAAGCGAAGCGTCGGGAATGACAAAGCGGCGTTCTTGCGAGAGCGGCGTCACTGCGCCGCAGCGCTTTTCTCATCCCGCGGCAGCGGCATGAGGCGATAGCCTTCCTTATGGGTGAGCCATGACAGATAGGCCGCGCCCTTATGGGCGATGAGTTCCGGATGGTCGGAGGCGTCCGCCGTTTGCGCGATCACGCGCGGCGCGCTCCAGTTCATGCCGTTGTCGCGCGACATTTGCATCGCGATCGTCGTCGTCGTTCCGTCGAATTCCTTCCAGACGCGATACAGGCGGCCCTTTTCCGCGATCAGCGCCGGATGTCCCGGCGTGCGCGCGTCGTCGCCGATTTGCTCGGGTTGCGAGAAGCTTTTGCCGCCGTCGAGGCTGCGAGCGTAGAACAACCCCTGCCGGTTCTTGCCCTTGGTGAACCAGGCCACATGCCACGCGCCCGAGGCGTCGATGGCGATCGACGGTCCGTGATGCGGACAGCTGTTGATCGACCAGTCGTCGTCGGAAACGCGCGTCGCCGTCGCCTGAGCGGCGTCCGCCGAAAGTTTCGCGACCATATGGTCGCGGACGCCGCCGTCCAGCACCTGCCGCCAGGCGAAGACCGGCGTTCCGTCCTTGTCGAGCGCGCTCGACATGCGGCAGCATTCGCAAGCGTGATCGATGAGAATCGATTTGCCCTTAAACGTCTTGCCGCCGTCGTCGGAATAGCCGAAGGCGACGCCGCTGCCCCGGAACTCCTTGCCTTCGGCCTTGGCTTTGAGCGCATGCGTCTTGTCGAGCCAGCCGGCGTAGATGCGGCCCTTGTGGTTGACGACGATGCTTTCGAAGCGCTGGCCGCCTTCGGTCAGCAGCGGCTGCGGCGCCGAGAAGGTCTTGCCGCCGTCGGTCGAACGGGCGGTAAAGATCGTGCCGATCATCAGCTTTTCGGGTCGCGTCGAATAGGTCGCGAGCAGGCTCCCGTCATTCAGCGCGACGATTCTTGGGCGGGCGTCGCCATGCGCGCCGATCACCCCGTCCTCGACCGTAGCGATCGCCGCCGGCGCGGCGAATGTCTTGCCATTGTCCGATGACGCGGCGGCGTAAACGGTCTTGCCGACGGAGAAGGCGACCCACAGTCTTCCGTCCTTGGCGAAGGCCGGGACGGCGGTCATCCCGCAGTCGACCTTCGCCTCGGCGCAAGCGGGGGCGGGCTTATGGCCCAGCGCCGGCTCGACCGCCGGCGTTGGCGCGTTCTTGTCGGCGTTGGCCAGCGGCAAACCTGCCTTGTCCGCGCTCAAAGGAACGGACGACTGGGCGTCTTGCGCAGCGAGCGCGGCGGCGGGGACGCAAACGGCGAGTAGTCCAAAGGCGATGCGCTTCATTCTTCTCTCCTCTTTGCGGCGCCGGACGCCGACGCTTTTCAGGGCCGCGCAAACGCGCGCGGCGCCTAATGGAATCGAAAACTCTGCATGCCGTCATAGGCGCCGCCGGGCGGCGGCGGCGCCCTCAGGCCCGAGACGATGGAGCGCGCCAACTCGCCGTGCTTGGGCGTGGACGCTGAAACGATGGTGACGCTGTTGGGCGCGCCTGATGCGCCGAGACGAAAGCGGACGACGGCTGATCCTGAGCCGAGACTTGTCACGCCCGGCGAGCGCGCCCGGATCAGCTGGCCGAGCCTGCGCATATAGGCGGCGCTGTCGGCTCGGCTCTTTTTCTCAGTGACTTTCTCGGCGGACTTATCGTCCCTCGTCGCCTTCGCCTTCTGTTCGCTCCGCGCCTCGGCCTTGTCGTCGCGCTTTTCGGTCTTTTCCTCGCGCTTCGTCTCCTTGTTCTCTTCCCGTTTCGGCTCGGCGCTGTCTTCGGCTTTCGGCTTGGGCGCTTCGCCCTGCGCCCACGCCGGTCCGCTCGCGCCCAGCGCGCCGGCCAAGGCCAGCGCCACAAAACTTAGAGTCAGTCGAGATATATGCCGCATCTTCCCCTCCCTCAAATGCGTGTCTCCACGCGTTTTCGTCCAGCGCGGCGCCGCGCCCGGATTCAATTTTACTGCGCCCGGAACTTGAACGTCTGCCCGACATCCATGGATCCGCCCGGCGGCGGCGGCGCTTCGACGCTCGACAGGATTTTTTTCACCGCCTCCGCCAAAGCGGGACTGGTCGTCTTGTCGATCGTCACCTTGTCGATCCTGCCTTGTGCGTTGACATGAAAACTCACGGTCACTTCACCCTCGCCGGCAGGACTCTCCGCAGGCGTTCGCTTGGCGATCGCGGTATAGAGCGCCCCGAGGAACTTGCTTTCCGACATCGCCGGAACCGCGGCGGGCGCGACCGCGCCTTGCGTGGCCGCTGGCGCGGCGGGCATTGGCGCTCCCGCAGGCGC
>VGDY01000137.1 GCA_016869555.1 Alphaproteobacteria bacterium
GATGCTCGGCGCCTCGCTCGCCTATAATTTCAACGACAATCTCAGATTCGAACTCAACGCCGCAAATCTGACCAACCAAGCCAACTGGACGTCAAACGGCGCCCTCTACCACGGCGAACCAACGACCATTGCCGCAAGCCTCAATTATAAATATTGACGCGACGCCATGGCTCGACATTCGCCACCCTTGGCGCATCCGCCAACCGAGTGAAACTTCGGGACGATCGACACGAGCGAACAAAGCGTTCGACGAGGCGCAGCAGATTGCGGATATGATCCTGGCCGTCGCCTGCGGCTTCAAGGGCGACCTTCTTATATTCGCGCAGAACAATTGGAAGTTTGAGCTGGCGCGGCTGTTGGGTCAGCAACACCCGCAAGGGGGAAGGCGCTCGCGGTTGTTTGATAAGCGGCCCGGGAACTTCGAATTCAGCCCGTTGTCTCTTCCGCCTCGCGGACGGTCATCGCGGCGCCGTGCCAGACGAAATCGTCATAGATCAGCGCGTCGATGAACATCACCGGCAGCATCAGGTCGCGCACGATCAGCGCGAAGGGCATGCGCCAGTCGAGCGGGAAACCGCAGACTCGCGCGAGCCAAATCTCGCCGCTATGCAGGGAAAAGACGATGAGCGTGGTGATGAGCGCCACCGTCGCAATCCCGCCGTCGAGCTGGAGGGCGGCGTATGCCCCGAGCACGATCGCCGCAAGACTGCCGTTCATGAATTCCGGAAGATAATGCGCGGGAAACGTCGCCCGCCGCAGGCGGGCCCAGCGCACATGGCGCGAATAGACTTCGCGGGCGGTGCGCTTTCCAAGCGGCTGTTCGAAGGGCATGTCGACGAGGCGCACGTCCATGCCCTGGGCGCGGATGACCTTGGTGGACGCCGCGTCCTCTGCGATTTCGCTCGCCAGGGCGCGAATGCCGCCGGCTCTGTCGAGCACGTCGCGCCGCCACATCATATTCTTGCCCTGGGCGAAGCCAGCCCCGATCGCCTCGGCGCCATATTGCCAGCGCGCCTGAAACGTGTTGAGGATCGCGCATTCGACCGTCGCCCAGAAGCCATTCGGGCGCGACCCGATCGGCATCGAAACGCTCATCGCGGTGGTGTCGCGGAAGGCGGCGAGCATTGTTTGGATATAGTCGCGCGGCGGCAGCGCGTTGGAATCGGCGAGGATCACGTGATGATGACGCGCCGCCTCCCACCCCTTGACGCAGTTGTTGAGCTTGGGATTGGCGCTGATGTAGTCGTCGCCGACGAGCAGACGCGCCTCGCGCCCGGGATGCGCCGCGATCAGCCGCTCGACCAGCGGAATGACCGGGTCGTTCGGCGACTGCACGCAAAAGACGATCTCATAGTCGGGATAGTCGAGATCGAAGGTCGCGCCGAGCGTCTCCTCGCTGAAGGGCTCGAGCCCGCGCAGCGGCCGCACGACGCTCACCGGCGGCGCATGTTCAGGCGGCGGCATGTTCCGCGGCCGCGCCCGACATTTTCGGGACATCAGCGCCATGCTTGTGAAATTGAGAATGAGAATGACGGCGCACCAGCCGGCGCAGAGATAGGCCAGGATCATGAACGGCGCTTTTTCCTTAGGAGTCGTAACGCAGAGACTCGCGACGGCGAACGCTGGCGGAGTCGCCTGGCCGCCGGCGCGCAACGCCCGGGCGCGGCCATTGTGATATTCCGCCTGACAAAGACGCCGCCTCTTGGCAAAAGGACGGCGGCGCAAGAATCTTCTCCCGGCGCGAGCTAGAGGAGATCTGCTGCTGTATACCCTGCTGCCGACCCTCCTCTGGAAACGCCTGACGAAGCTTCCTCATGACCTCTCCGATCGTTCGTTTCGCGCCCTCGCCGACCGGCCGCATTCACATCGGCAACGCGCGCGTCGCGCTGTTCAATTTCCTGTTCGCCGTCACCCACCATGGACGATTCGCGCTACGGTTCGATGACACTGATTTTGCTCGGTCCAGCGAGGAATTCGCGCGCGGAATCGAGATTGATCTCGCCTGGCTCGGCGTCGTTCCGCACGCCGTTTTCCGACAGTCGGAGCGCGTGGCGCTTTATGAGGAGGCCGCCGATCGCCTGCGGCGATCCGGCCGGCTTTACGCCTGCTTTGACACCGCGGAAGAACTGGAGAAACGGCGCAAAATGCAGCAGGCGCGGGGCCTGCCGCCGATCTATGATCGCGCGGCGCTGCGCCTTTCAGCGTCCGACCGGGCGGCGCTAGAAGCCGACGGCCGGCGGTCGCACTGGCGATTCATGCTCGAACCCGGCGTCGTCGAATGGAACGACCTCATTCGCGGTCCGGCGCATATCGACTGTTCGGCGCTCTCCGACCCCGTTTTGATCCGCGAGGACGGCAGTTTTCTCTATACGCTGCCCTCCGTCGTCGACGACATCGACATGGGAATCACCCATGTCATTCGTGGCGAGGACCATGTCACCAACACCGCCGTGCAGTTGCAGCTCGCCCGCGCCCTCGCGCCGCACGCGCCGACGCCGATTTTCGCGCATCACAATCTTCTGATTGGCGCCGGCGGCGAGGCCCTGTCGAAGCGGACCGGTTCGCTCTCGATCGCCTCGCTGCGCGAAGAAGGCTATGAGCCGATGGCGGTCGCCGCGCTGGCGACGCTAACCGGCTCGTCCGACAATATCCACGCCGTGCGCTCGCTCGAGGAGCTGGCGCAGCGCTTCGATCTGTCGCATGTCTCGCGCAATCCGTCGCGGTTCGACCCCGCCGATCTTGAAACGCTGACGCATCGCACGCTCGCGCTTTACGAATATGAGGACGTGCGCGAACGCCTCGAAGCCTTGACCATCGTCGGCCGCAAGGCGGAGCCCTTATGGCGCGCGGCGCGCGGCAATCTTGCGCGCTTCGACGATATTCTGACATGGTGGCGCGTCGCGGACGGCGAGATCGCGCCGATCCGCGAGGACGAATCATTTCTGAACGACGCGGCGCGACTCTTGCCGTCTGAGCCTTGGGACGAGACCACATGGTCGGCCTGGACAAGCGACATCAAGACGGCGACGGGGAGGAAGGGCAGGGCGCTGTTCCATCCGCTGCGCCTTGCGCTCACCGGCGCCGAGAGCGGGCCGGAACTCGCCGCGCTGCTGCCGCTCATCGGCCGCGCCAAGGCGCTGTCGCGTCTCGTCGGCGCCGGCGAGTGAGGGCGACATGCTAGCGCCCTATCTCGCCAACATCCATGCGATCATCAATCTCGCTGGTTTGATCCTCGACGTCGTCGGCGTGCTGATCATCGTTACTGGCGCGGTCCTGTCGACGCTCGCTTTTCTCACGCCCTGGAGAGCACATCCCCTCACTTATCGCGGCTACCGAAAAAATGTCGGCCGCTCGATTCTGCTCGGATTGGAGTTCCTAGTTGGCGGCGACATCATCCGCACCGTGTCGGTCGAACATCCCAGCCTCGAGAATGTCTTCGTCCTCGGCCTGATCGTGATGATCCGCACGGCGATGAGCTTCACGATGGAGGTGGAGCTCGAAGGCCGCTGGCCCTGGCAGGGCCGCAGCCTGGAGACGCAAACGCCCAGCGAAGACGAGTCGGGGCAGTCTTAGGGCAACGTCCTCCTGGCGCTCACGCCAGTATCGCCGGCACGCCGAAGAGCCAGGGGTGCAGATAGAGCACGATGGCGAAGATCGCCGTTCCGGCGCCGACCGCGATCGCGTCGCCGCGCGCAAATTGCGAAATCCGCGGCGCGCCGCCGTCGCCGCGCTTCTTGAGGGCGATCCGGTCGAAGACCGCCCAGGCGAGAAACGACCCGAACAGGATCATGCCGCCGAGATCGCCATTGACGAGAAGATGGGCGAGCGCCCAGCTCTTGATCGCGACGAGCATCGGATGGCGCAATGCGCCGCGAATGCGTCCCGGGGGCGCGCGGCGCGCCGCGAAGGCGACAAAGGCGAACCAGACGAGCGGCGGCGCGAGATAATGCGTCCACAGCGGCGGCGTCCAGATCTCGATCATGCCCTCGGCGCGATAGCGGATGAATCCATAGACGATCAGCGCCAGACCGATGGCGGCGACAAGCGAATAAGCGGCCTTATAGGCCTTCAGGCCATAACGCTCGATCAGGCCCGAGCGGGTTTCGCGAAACGCCGTGAGCGTGTGAACGCCAAGAAAAATGACGATTCCGAGAATGAGAATAGACATGGGCTCTCCGCCTTGCGCATCGATTCGGATTTAAAAGCACCGCACCTGCGCCTCGGCCTGAGCGCGGCGCAACTCCTGAAGCATATCCCGCGCCGCGTCGGTGTTGCGCATCAGCGCGCCGACCTGCCCGGGCTGCTGATTGACGCTCGCCACGGTCTCGGCGGCGACATAACGCTCATAGGGCACAATTGTCGCGATCACGTCGATCGAGCAGGAGCACTGGTCGAGGGAGAGCCGCGTGTCGCCATTGGCCTTCATGCAGCCGAACACGTAATCGGCGCGCGCGGCGGTCGGATAGTCATTGAGATCGGCTGCCCGGGCGGGGCCGAGCGCAAGCGCAAGCAGCGCGAGAATGAGGAATTCGGATTGGGGACGCATCTTTTTCGTTCCTGACGCGTTCTTTCCTGAGCGCCTAGCGCTCGCGCCCGCGGGAACCGGTATTGAACGAAGGAGAAAGAGGCGCAAGTTAAGTTTCTGAGCGGCGCCGCGTTTGAGGATTTTTCCGCGGCGCAGTTGAACAGGATGCGGCTGGATGAAGGCGGAAGACGCCAGGCTCGCGCCGGCAGCGCGAGACAGCCGGCTTTCGCCGCAGTCGCGCCAAGAGTCGCGTCGTCCAGCCGCCGAATCGGAGGACGGCATGTCGAAGCCCTTTTACGCGATTTTCTGGCTTTTCATCGTGGCGCTCGCGAGCGGGTCCTGGTCGGGTGCGCGCGCCCATGGCGCGATGCAGCGCCAGCGGAATGCCTGCCTGCTGAAAGTCGGACCGGACTTCATGTATTTCTCGGGCTACCAGCCTGCTGCGTCGCGAAATCGGTTTTGCGAGGACATTCCGGCGACCGGCGATACGATTTTCGTTCTCGATTATGGACAGGACGAGATGCGGGGCATGTCGACGGACTTCCGCATCATCCGCGATATCGGCGAGCAGGCGGAGCAGGAGCGACTGGATTCGGTGACGGTCGCCTATCTGCCGCCCAAGGTCTATCCGGCCGGCACGCTGAATTTCGAACATGTGTTCAAGGAGCCCGGCGCATTCGTCGGGATCGTCACGGTCGACGGGCCGAATGGCGAGCACTGGGTGTCGCGGTTCCCCTTCACGGTCGGCGGCCGGCCGCTGTCGGCGCGAATGCCTTACTTTTTGATCGCCGCGGCCGGCGTGCTCGCGCTGACCCTGTTCGTCTGGGGCAAGGAGGAACAAAAGCCGCGCCGCGTCTGAACGATTTCCGCCGCCGTCACGCGCTCGTCACCTTGCGCGCGCATAGACTGCGCGGAGTCTTCCAACGTTCTGCGTATGTGGAAAGCTCAAACGCCGGACCGGAGGTACGTCCGGCGTTTTTTATTTTGCAACCCCAAATGGCGGAGCAGACACAGCACAGGAATACTATGCGATCGTGAGGACTTAACCCAATTGGCCTCTTGCCGAAGCCGCGGCGTCTTGTCATCATCTGCAGCGCAGAGGCGTCCATGGGCGAATTGGTCAAGCGATTCTCGGGATTTACCTATAGTGGGCAGGGAGGACTGCAGCGCGACGGCAAGCGCATCCACCTTGGCCCCCAAGCGCGTCATCTCCTCGAATTGCTGCTTGACGCGCCCGGCGCCTTAGTGACCAAGAGCGAGATCGCCGCGCGGCTCTGGCCGGATCGCGCCGCCTCCGACGATTCCATCGACCGCTGCGCCTATCTCCTGCGAAAGCCGCTGCGCGAGGCCGGCGGCGAGGATTTGGTCGCCACGGCTTATGGCCGGGGGCTCAGCCTTCGAGCCAAAGTCGAAACTGTCGATCAGGACGCCGTTCAGCCGATCCGGCTGGCGGCCGCGAGCGAGCCGCATATTCTCGATCTCTGGCAAACCGCCTATGAACTCGCCGGAAACCGCACGCGTGAGGGTTTCGCTCGCGCGCAGGAAGCGATCGCTTCGGCGGCGCAGCTCGACCCCGGCAATCCATCCGTCTGGTCGCTTGCCGCCGATATCGCCGCCGGGCGCGTCGCGCGCGGATTTCTTCGTCCCGCCGAGGCGGCGGCGATGATCGAAGATTTCGCCGGCAGGGCTCTTGCGGCGGCGCCAGAGCATACGCCGGCGCGGGCAGTTCTCGGATGGGCGCGTGGCGCGCTCAAGGGCAAGATCGCCGAAGGACTCCTGCTCCTCGACCAAGCGGTCGCCGAGGATCCGCTTTACGGTAAGGCGCGCGTCTATCGCAGTTGGCTGCTCACCGTCGTGGATCGTCTCGACGAGGGACTCATCGACTGCGAAGAGGGTCTCGTCAACTCGCCGCATGATCAGGGGTTGCTGTCAATGCGCGCCTGGCTCATTCTCTGCGCCGGCGATCTCGAACGGGCGCGCCGCTATGCGCGCGACGGGCTCGATTTGCGGCCTGACGCCACGACTCTGCATCTCGTGATGTCCATCGCCTACAGCCTCCAAGGCTTTCATGAGCAGGCGGTCAGCTCCGCAAGACGCGCGATCGCCTCTAGTCCCGACGATCCCCTGCAATTGACCGTGCTCGCCTATGCGCTGGCGCGCGCCGGCGCCACCAAAGAAGCTGAGGCGCTCATTGGCAGTCTGATTGAAGAAGCCGAACTCTACGCGCCGCCCTGCTTTCTCGGCGCGACATATTTCGCCCTCGGCAAGCGTCCCCAGGCGCTCGACGCCATTCGCCGCGGCATTGCCGAAGGCTGCCCGTGGAATTCCTTCGTCCGAGCGGATCCGCGTTTGGCGTCCTTGCGCCCCGCAATCGACGGGCTGGGCCGCGCGCCGCAGGCCGAAGCGCGCTCCGCCGGTTGAAATCGCGCGCCTCAACGCTTATTGGCGCAGCACAGCGTTTTTCCGGAAGGTGAAAATGATCGGCCGTCTGAACCATGTCGCCATCGCCGTCGACAGCGTCGAAAAGGCTTCCGCCGTCTATCGCGATGCTCTCGGGGCGAAGGTGTCGGCTCCAGAAAGCTTAGCGGAGCATGGCGTTACGGTCGTTTTCGTCGAATTGCCCAACACCAAGATCGAGCTGCTCGAGCCTTACGGCGAGAACTCGCCGATCGCCGGCTTCGTCGCGAAAAATCCGGCCGGCGGCATCCACCATATCTGCTACGAGGTCGAAAACATTCTCGAAGCGCGCGATCAGCTCAAGGCTTTTGGCGCGCGCGTATTGGGCGACGGGGAGCCAAGGATCGGCGCGCATGGCAAGCCGGTGCTGTTTCTCCATCCCAAGGATTTTTGCGGCGCGCTGATCGAGATCGAGCAAGCCTGATGCCCTTTTCATTGCCGCTCGCGGCCGCGATCTACCTGACGATCTGGTGGATCGTGCTTCTTGGCGTGTTGCCGCTCGGCGTCCGCTCGTCGGAAGAAGCGCAAGAAGAGCGTCCCGAAGGCGCCGATCCGGGCGCCCCCGCTTCGCCCGATCTCTTGAAGAAAGCGGCGATCACGACGGCAGTTTCGGCCGTTCTCTTCGGGCTGGTGGCGCTTTTCGCCAAGATGACCGAATGAGCGGGCGCGCCGCCGCCGCCGGGGTTGACCGGCGCGGCGCCCCCCGGTAGTTGATCGCAAGACGCGGCAATGGACCCGCGCGGCCGAACGGACCGACCCGCTCAGTCGACTTCAGCGGCGCCAGCCCGCCGCCCCTTTAGCGAGCGCGTAGCTCAGTCGGTAGAGCACCTGACTTTTAATCAGGGGGTCCCGGGTTCGAGCCCCGGCGCGCTCACCAAGAAAATCAAATGCTTATTTATTTAAGCATACGCTAGCGGTCACGCTTCGGTGACCATATGATGACCACTCAGTTGACGAAATTGGTTCGCAAGGGGAACTTTACGCCATGTCCTTCGAGAAGCTCGGACATTGGCTGGACAGGCGGGCGCAATCGGCGACGCTTCTCCACCCGAAGGCGCGTTCGCATTCCATGCTCGAAGGCGCCATCGCCGCCGTCGTCGCCAGGCCGATCTCGATGCCTCCCGAAGATTGGGTGTGCCCGCTGCTCGGCGTCGATCCGGACGCCTTCAATCACGATACGGAGGAGTTCTCGGCGATCGCGGCCATCTGATCCGCTCCCGTCAAACTGGATCGTTTTTGGATAGAGTCTTTCGGGCTTGAACTTCTTGGCCGAGAGGGCTCGGAGTTTGTCTCGCGCGACATGGATCTTTGGGCTTATGCGAAAGGCCTCACCCTGGACTTTTCTCGGCCGGGCAAGCCCACTGACAATGCGTTCATCGAAGCGTTCAATGGCCGGTTTCGGGCAGAGTGCCTGAACGAACACTGGTTCCTGTCGCTTGACGACGCGCGGTCGAAAATGGGTAAGCGCCTTTCCGATCCCCTATGCGGCGAGGCTTGACGCGGTGACGTAGCTCCACGGCATCAGTTCGTCGATGCGGCTTTGAGGATGTCCGTCGAGAATAGCTTGCAGGGTTTTAGCGATGTAGGCTGCCGATTCCGACGAAGGCGCCCGTCTGTAACGGGATAATGCCGCCCGGGGATTCCGGGATAATGGCGCCCCCCTTTTACGAGATGATCCCGCCCGGGCGCCGCGTTCATTGACGGCGAGATTTGTCTCACCTCCGATTGTTTTTGGTCAAGCCGTTTTGGCGTGTTTTCCGCGGGCGCGGCGTAGGCTCTCGCCGACGAGTTCTACGCGATGCGCGTTGTGCACGAGGCGGTCCAAGATCGCGTCGGCGTAGGTGGGGTGTTGATTTGCGCTTGGATTTGACCCGGGCTTTTCACTGAGAACTGACCCACCTGGATTTATGGTTCGGTGTTCAGGCGGTGGTCAAGTTTTTGGTTTTCTCCTTTCGCCTTTTTGTTGCGGCGGCGCTCGCCTTAAAGCGGAAGCTGTCGTTGCCGGTTTCGACGATATGGTAGTGATGCGTCAGGCGATCGAGCAATGCGGTCGTCATTTTTGCATCTCCGAGCACGCCGGCCCATTCGCTGAAGCTGAGGTTCGTCGTGATCGCCACGCTGGCGCGCTCATAGAGCTTGCTGAGCAGGTGGAAGAGCAAGGCTCCGCCGGACGCGCTGAACGGCAAATAGCCGAGCTCGTCCAGGATTACGAGATCGCTTCGAACCAGCCGCTCGGTGATCTGGCCGGTCTTTCCTAAGGCTTTCTCCTTCTCGAGCGCATTGACCAGTTCGACCGTCGAGAAGAAGCGAACTTTTTTGCGGTGATGTTCGACGGCTTGAACGCCGAGGGCCGTCGCCAGATGCGTCTTTCCGGTTCCGGGACCTCCGACGAGAACGACATTGTCGGCATTGTCGATGAACTCGCAGTGATGGAGTTGTCGCACCAGAGCTTCATTGGCCTCGCTGGAGGCAAAGTCGAATCCGGTCAGATCTTTGTAGGTGGGGAAGCGCGCCGCCTTGATCTGATAGGCGATTGATCTGACCTCTCGTTCGGCGGTTTCGGCTTTGAGCAGTTGGGAGATAATGGGGACAGCCGCTTCGAACGCCGGCGATCCTTGCTCCATCAGATCGCTCGCGGCCTGCGCCATTCCATACATTTTCAGGCTGCGTAACATGATGACGATCGCGGCGCTGGCGGGATCATGACGCATGGCGCGCCCCCTGCGTCGTCTCTTCGCTGCGTAAGGCGTCATTGCCGCGCGACAATCACGGTGAGAGTCCAGCGTCAATCAGGATGAGAATCGCGGGGGTGCTGGCGCGACGAAGGGAGGGCGAAGCCCGACCGTAGTTGCGCCAGCACCCCCGCGCACGCCGAAAAAA
>VGDY01000138.1 GCA_016869555.1 Alphaproteobacteria bacterium
GCTCATGCCGTCTCGAACCACCGCATCGATCACCCGATCACGCAAATCTTGAGAATATGATCCACCCATCCCCGCTGGCCTCCGCCCAGCCAAAAGGTTGAATCAAAACAACCGCGATTCGGGAATCCCCTCCGAGTCAGCGTAATTGCAAAACGCTCTAGAAGGCGTAAAACTTCTGGGACTTGCCGTCGGTCGTCGTGATCGTGAATCCGCTGACATAGAAGCAGTCATGCGCGCCAGGCAGCTTGAACTTGTCGCCCTTCATCATGACCTTGCCATAGACCTTGGGGTCGTTCGGCGCGGCGCATTCGCCGGCGTCGAGCGTCACGGCTTTGACCGCGACCTTGTCCTTCTTGACCTTGCATTCGACTTCGCCGTCGAACTTCTTGTTGCAGTCGAACGCTTCATCGCCCGCAAAGGCGATCGTCGGCGACAGAAGAATTGCAGCGAGCAGCAGAAGTTTTTTCATGAATTGCTCCCTCATTTGCCGGGCAGGCGCATGACCGTCGAACGGCGCCCGTGAAACGGCGGCCCCGTTTGGCCGACAGGTCGGCAGTTTTCCCAAGCACGGAAGCATAAAACTTATATGACAGTGCCCGGGTCTTCGCTTCAGCCAAGCGGGCCCTTCTTTTCGGTCGCGGCGGGCGCGCCGGGCGGATACGCTGGACTTGGAGCGAATCGCGCATGGACAATCGGCCCGCTTATTACGAATTCTTCGCCGGCGGCGGCATGGCCCGCGCCGGGCTCGGCGAAGGCTGGCGCTGTCTCTTCGCCAATGATTTCGACCGCAAGAAAGCGGAGAGCTATCGCGCCAACTGGGGCGGCGAAGAGCTGCATGTCGGCGACGTGCGCGAAATCTCCACGGCGCAATTGCCGGGCCGCGCCGATCTCGTCTGGGCCTCCTTCCCCTGTCAGGATTTATCGCTCGCCGGCGCCGGCGCCGGATTGAAGGGCGAAAGATCGGGGACCTTCTGGCCGTTCTGGGATTTGATGAAGGCGCTGCGCAAGGAGGATCGCGCGCCGGCGCTCATCGTTCTCGAAAACGTCTGCGGCGCGCTGACTTCGCATGGCGGCAGGGATTTTATCAAAATCTGCGAGGCGCTGGCGAAGGAGCGCTATCGATTCGGCGCGCTGGTCGTTGACGCGGCGCTGTTCGTGCCGCAATCGCGCCCGCGGCTGTTCATTATCGCCGTGCGGGAGGATGTCGCGGTTCCTTCGTCGCTCGCCATCCGCCATTGCGAGGAGCGCAGCGACGAAGCAATCCATCAATCGCCTCACGGCTCTGGATTGCTTCGCTTCGCTCGCAATGACGGCTTCCATACCCGCGCGCTTGTCGCCGCGCACGACTGTCTGCCGCGAGCGCTACGCGCTAGTTGGCTATGGTGGAATTTGCCGGCCCCGCCGCCGCGCAACAAATCGCTGATCGACATGATCGAGGACGCGCCACATGATGTGGCGTGGCATAGGGTCAGCGAGACAAACGCCCTTATCGCCATGATGAGCGCGGTCAATCTCGCCAAGATCGCCGAGGCGAAGCGCGCCGGGCGCAGGATGGTTGGAACGCTCTACCGCCGCACGCGCTATCAGAACGGCGCAAAGATTCAGCGCGCCGAAGCGCGTTTCGACAATGTCGCCGGCTGTCTGCGCACGCCGGCCGGCGGCTCGAGCCGCCAATTCGTGCTGGTCGTCGATAAGGGCAAAGTCCGCTCGCGGCTGATGTCGGCGCGCGAAACCGCGCGGCTGATGGGACTGCCGGAGGAATATGCGCTGCCGGGGAACTACAACGAGGCCTACCATTTGACGGGCGACGGCGTCGTCGTTCCGGTCGTGCGGCATATTTCAGAGCACATCCTGAGGCCCCTAAACCTCGCTTCGCAAAGCAGGGAAGCAGGGAAGCGACATGACAATTACACCGTGCAAGAAAGATCCAGAGCTGAAGCAACGCATTGAAGAATTCGCAGAGGTTCTTAAGACCAAAGCGCATCTTCTCGCCGATTTTGGCTTGTCGGAAAAAGACTTCTACAATTCCGGTTTGTTTCGCGGCACTATCGAACGAATCCGTGGCCAGTTCTCTGCAACAATGCGAGAAAAGCGAGAATTTGTGAGGCGCATATTGAGTTTTATGGAAGACCAAAAGTTTATCACGTCGTTCGAGTCATCTGGTAGCCGAAATCGGTACGATTACACCGTTGAGCTTCCAAGCGGAAAAATTGCTGTTATCGAATTGAAAGGAGGTTTGGATGGAAATAACACAAACATTTTTGAGCGCCCGGCTCACGCAAACGAATTGATTGTTTGGAGCGTCAGCACGAACCAGGGCGGTGACCCTCGGCGGAACGTGTGGTCTGGACTACATACCCGTCTGAGCGCGGAAATGATTTCCAACAATAAGCGCGTGGATGGGCTTATCGTGTGGGATTGGGTTTGCGGAACATTGGGACGCAAATGTCCGAAGGTTGACCAAAATCCTTCGCGAAAAACAATCGTTGCTCAGTTTGAGTTGCCCCCTCCGTGTATCTATGTCTTGCCAGCGACCATTCCTGAAGTGAGAAACAATGCGACGCCGACCGCCCAAGCGCTGGGCAACGTTGAGATTTTGGATGCGTTTCATCGATGTTTTAAGGGTTCACCTGACGAGGTGAACTACGTCGACTTTGAAGTTGCCTATAGAGAGAATGATACAATTCGGCGAACAATCGTACGGCGTGGTGGCGTGGTTGTTCAACAATCTGAATTCACGCCTATTCAGCGTAGGTAGCGCCTAGTGAAAGAAACGCGCGAACGGCGCTCCGCCATCATGCGCGCGGTGAAGGGGCGCGATACAGCGCCCGAGCTTGCCGTGCGGGCGATGCTGCGAAGTTTCGCGCCGTTCTACCGGCTGCACCGCAAGGATGTTCCCGGCAATCCCGACATCGCTTACGTCGGCCGCAAGCGCGCGATCTTTGTTCACGGCTGTTTTTGGCACGGGCATGACTGCGCGCGCGGCGCGCGCATGCCGAAAGCCAACGCCGATTATTGGCGCGCCAAAATCGCGCGAAACGTCGCGCGCGACGCGGCCCATCGCGAGAAGCTCGCGGCGCAGGGCTGGCGCGCGCTCATCATTTGGGAATGCGAATTGAAGGACGCCGCGGCGGTGGAGAAGAAGCTGCGCGAATTTTTGGAGTAGGGGCGCGCAACCCTCTCCCAAAGGGAGAGGGTGGCTGCGGAGCAGCCGGGTGAGGGGTAGCGCGCCAATCGTCGCGAGGGGGAAACCCTCACCCCGGTCCTTCGGACCGACCCTCTCCCCATGGGAGAGGGTTATCGCGCCTCAATCCTTGGCGCGCTCGACGTAAGCGCCGTCCTCGGTCTGGATGACGACGCGCGTGCCGGGCTGAATATGCGGCGGCACCATCACCCGCGCGCCATTGGCGAGCTTCGCCGGCTTATAGGACGAGGAGGCGGTCTGGCCTTTCATCGCCGGCTCTGTCTCGATGATTTCCAGCGTCACGCGCGGCGGCAATTGAATGCCAACGGCGACGCCGTTGAACATCGACAGGATGCAGACCATGCCCTCCTGCAGCCACTGCGTCTGATCGCCGATCGTGTCGGCAGGCACGGCGATCTGCTCATAGCTCGCCTGATTCATGAAGTGATAGCCGTCGCCGTCATTGTAGAGATAGCTGAAATCCTGGTCTTCGACGAAGGCGCGCTCGACCTGTTCGGTGGTCTTGTAGCGGTCGGACACTTTGACGCCGTCGGAGAGGCGGCGCATGTCGATCTGGGTCGTCGGCGTGCCCTTGCCGGGGAAAAAACTTTCGGCGGTCAGGACGACGTAAAGCTGGCCGTCATCTCTCTCTATGATATTGCCTTTGCGAATCGAACTGGCGATGACTTTCACGTCGGTATCCCTTATTTCCGGCCTGGTTTATGAACGGCGGTAAGACCATATTTCGGGCGCGCCGGCAATCCGGGGGAGCGCCGTCCGGCGGGGAGGCCTTATGACGCGCGCATCGCCCTGGTGGGCTCGGGATGTCTATGCCGACCGCAAGCCCTTTCTTAAGGCGCGGACGGCGATCGCCGCAGCGGTCCGGCGCTTCCTCTCAGCGGAAGGGTTCGCCGAGGTCGAAACGGCCGCGCTTCAGTTCTCCGGCGGAAACGAGACGCATCTTTCGGCCTTCGCCGCCGAGCTGATCGGCGCCTCCGGGGAGCGCAGCCGGCTCTACCTCCACACCTCGCCGGAGTTCGCCTGCAAGAAACTGCTGGCGGCTGGCGAAGAGCGGATTTTCACGCTCGCCCATGTCTTTCGCAATCGCGAGCGCTCGGCCCTGCACCATCCCGAATTCACCATGCTGGAGTGGTATCGCGCCGGCGCGCCGACGCTGCGGCTGATGGAGGATTGCGCCGGACTGCTGGCGAGCGCCGCCCGGGCGGCGGGCGCGAGCGATTTCAGTTGGCGGGAGCGCGTCTGCGATCCCTTCGAGGAGCCTCAGATCGTCAGCGTCTGCGAGGCCTTCGCGACTCACGCCAGCATCGATCTCGAAGCGCTGCTTGACGACCGCGACGGGCTCGCGCGCGCCGCCGCGCGCGACGGCATTAGGGTCGCCGACGACGACGGCTGGTCCGATCTCTTCAGCAAGATCATGTCGGAGAAAATCGAGCCCATGCTCGGCGGCGAGCAGCCGACGATCCTGACCGATTACCCGGTGAGCGAGGCGGCGCTCGCCCGCGCCAATCCCGACGATCCGCGCTTCGCCGACCGTTTCGAACTCTATGTCTGCGGCGTCGAACTCGCCAATGGCTTCGCCGAACTGACCGACCCGGCCGAGCAGCGCCGCCGTTTCGAGGCGCAGATGCAGGAGAAACGCCGCATCTATGGCGAGACCTATCCGATCGATGAGGATTTTCTGGCGGCGCTTGCTGAAATGCCTCAGGCCTGCGGCGTCGCGCTGGGGTTCGACCGGCTGGTGATGCTCGCGACCGGCGCCGAGCGCATCGAGCAGGTGCTCTGGACGCCGGTGGCCGAGAGCGGTTCGGCGCTCTAATTCTCATTCAAATAAACGACGTAACGCCGCCCCGCAGCTTCTACCCTGGCAAGGACGTCCATATTGGCGCCATTTCGCGGCGAAGGCGGGCGAGCGCCACATGCCGCGCATGAATTCATTGGAGAAGCCGATGAGATTGCGGAACTTGTTGAAAACTGTCGTGGCGATCGCCATGACATTCGCGACCGCCGCCTCGGCCCAGCAGAAGGAGACGCCGGCTGCGCCAGCCGCGCAGGTCATGACCTTCGACGACAAGCTCGTCAAAATCGCCGAGCAGGCGCCCGGCTTCGGCGGCATGTTTGTCGACGATAAGGGCGCGCTGCAAATCTATATGAAGAACGCCGCCGACCTGCGCGGCGCGGATGCGATGAAAGCCGCGCGCGCGCAGGTGACGTCAGCGATCGCCAGCGTGCTCGGCGCGGATTTCCTGGCGCAAAACGGTGCCCGCAAGGGCCGCGCGGCAGAGCCGAACATCATCAAGGGCGACTATGACGTCATCGAACTCGCCAAATGGAAGAAGAGCGTCGCGCCCGCGCTCGACGGCCAGGAAATCGTCTTCGTCGATGTCGACGAGCGCCGCAATCGCGTGACCATCGGCGTCATCGGCGATCCGTCGCGCCAGAGATTCGAAGCCTTGGCGAAATCGCTCGGCATTCCCTTCGAAGCGCTGATCATCGAGGAAACCCAGCCGATCCGCTTCCACGCGTCCTTGCGCGACAAAAGGCGGCCGGTTCCCGGCGGCGTGCAGATCGAAATCGACACCGGCGTCTTCGCCTATAAGCTCTGCACGCTCGGGTTCAACGTGGTGCGCAACGGCCGCGACGGCTTCGTGACCAATTCTCACTGCACCAGGAATCGCGGCGTCAGCAATGACGACGATTTCCATCAGCCGAACGATCCGCTGTTTTCGGGCAATAAGATCGGCGACGAGGACGCCGATCCCGCCTATTTCACCGGCGGACAGTGCCCGTCGGGCAAGAGATGCCGCTTCAGCGACAGCGCCTACGCCGATTACCGCATTGATCGCGGGCGTTTCGAAATCGCGCGAACGACCAACAATACCGGCTCGCTGACCATTAACGGCTCTCCAAGCACATTTCTGATCGTCAGCGAGACGCCGGATTCGATGGTGGGGATGCGGCTCAACAAGGTCGGGCGCACGACGGGCTGGGCCTTTGGCGACGTGCGCGCGACCTGCATCGACGTCAATGTCGCCGATACGGACGTTCGGCTGCTGTGCCAGAGCCGCGTCGACCGGGTGAGCGGGACGAACAGGCTTTCGGACAATGGCGACAGCGGCTCGCCTGTCTTCTCCATTCCGCCGACGGGGAGCCAGGCGAGCCTGCATGGCATTCTCTGGGGCGGACCCGACGACGGCAGTTCCTTCGTCTTCAGTCCCTTGAGCCAGATCGAGCAGGAGCTCGGGCCGCTCACCACCTTCACGCCGCCGCGGCCGCCGCCGCCCCCGCCGCCGCCCTTGACGCCGCGCGAGCAATGCCTGCGGGAATGCGCGGCGGAGCGCGACTCCTGTCTGGCGGGCGGGGGCCTGGGGTCGCAATGCATCCCCGCCTTTCGCCGGTGTCGGGAGCAGTGCCCGGCGCGGTAGGCCGCAGGCGGGGGCGGGACTTCATTCCGGCGCCGGGCGGCGACGCCCGGGCCGGTTTCGCTTCCAAAATCGCCCGCCTTAGGGTATGAGACGCTGCATCGCAACAACAGCCAGCGTCTCTGATCCGACCGCCCGCCGGCGGCCGCAGAGGGGGCTGTGTCACCCGGCCGCCCTTTCATGCAACTGCGCAATATCGCCATCATCGCCCATGTCGACCATGGCAAGACCACGCTCGTCGACCGCCTGCTCCAGCAGTCGGGCGCCTTTAGAGAGAACCAGCGCGTCGCCGAACGCGTCATGGATTCGAACGATCTCGAAAAGGAGCGCGGCATCACCATCATGGCCAAGGCGACCTCGATCGCCTGGAAGGATGTGCGCGTCAATATCGTCGACACGCCCGGCCACGCCGATTTCGGCGGCGAGGTGGAGCGCATCCTCTCCATGGTCGACGGCGCGATCGTGCTCGTCGACGCCGCCGAAGGCCCGATGCCGCAGACCAAATTCGTCGTCGGCAAGGCGTTGAAGATCGGGTTGAAGCCGATCGTCTGCGTCAACAAGGTCGACAAGCCCGACGCACGGGTGAGCGAAGTCGTCAACGAGGTCTTCGACCTCTTCGCCGCGCTCGACGCCACCGACGAGCAGCTCGACTTCCCGATCATCTACGGCTCGGCCAAGCAGGGCTGGATGGCCGAGGAGCCGGACGGTCCGAAGGACGGCATGGCGCCGCTATTCGATCTCGTGCTCAAGCATGTTCCCGAGCCCACCGTCGAAGAAGGCGGCTTCCGCATGCTCGGCACGCTGCTGGAGGCGAACCCCTATCTCGGCCGCATCATCACCGGCCGCGTCTTCGCCGGCAGCGTGAAGCCCAACCAGCCCGTCAAGGTGCTGGACCGCGCCGGCAAGATCGTCGAACAGGGCCGCGTGTCGAAAATTCTCGCCTTCCGCGGCATCGAGCGCCAGCCGATCGAGGAGGCGGAGGCCGGCGACATCGTCGCCATCGCCGGCCTTGAGAAATTCAACGTCGCCGATACGCTCTGCGCGCTCGACGTGAACGAGCCGCTGCAGGCGCAGCCGATCGACCCGCCGACGCTCTCGATGACCTTCCTCGTCAACGACAGCCCGCTCGCCGGCACGGAAGGCGACAAGGTCACCAGCCGCATGATCCGCGCGCGCCTTTACAAAGAGGCCGAGGGCAATGTCGCGCTGCGCGTCGAGGACGCGCCGATGGGCGACGCCTTCATCGTCTCGGGCCGCGGCGAATTGCAGCTCGGCATCCTCATCGAGACCATGCGCCGCGAGGGCTTCGAACTCGGCGTCTCTCGCCCCAAGGTCGTGTTCCGCAAGGACGAAAATGGCGACCTCCTCGAACCGATCGAAGAGGTTGTCATCGACGTCGACGAGGAGCATAGCGGCGTCGTCGTGCAGAAAATGGCGGAGCGCAAAGCCGAGATGATCGAGATGCGCCCCTCGGGCGGCAACCGCCTGCGGCTCGTCTTCCATGCGCCGACGCGCGGACTCATCGGCTATCAGGGCGAACTGCTCACCGACACGCGCGGCACGGCGATCATGAACCGCCTGTTCCATGAATATGCGCCCTATCGCGGCGACATTCAGGGACGCCGCAACGGCGTGCTGATCTCGAACGATTCGGGCGAAGCCGTCGCCTACGCCATGTGGAAGCTGGAAGATCGCGGGCCGATGATGATCGAGCCGGGCTGGAAGGTCTATCGCGGCATGATCGTCGGCGAACATACGCGCGACAATGATCTCGAGATCAATGTCCTGAAGGGCAAGCAGCTCACCAACATCCGCACCCAGTCGAAGGACGAGGCGGTGCGCCTGACGCCGCCGATCCAGATGACGCTGGAGAAGGCGCTGGCCTATATCGAGGACGACGAGCGCGTCGAAGTGACGCCGAAATCGATCCGCCTGCGCAAGGTGTTTCTCGACCCGAACGATCGCAAGAAGGCGAAGGGCAAGGCCGCGCTGGTGGAGTGAGGGTTTTTTACGCCGCCCGTCGCAGCAAGAACTTTTTGCCGTCATCGAGGCTGTCGACGAGACCGGTGCGCGCCAGGGACGCCAGAACCGCCTCGACCTTGGTCGTGACGCGGCGACCCTGCTTGAAGCGCAGTGCAATTGTCTCGGCGCCGAGCGGCGTGGTCGCGGAAGCGAGGACGGTGAGGACGGCGATGGTCTGCGAATAGTCGTCCTTCGGAAAAGGCACTTTTGCCGCCGGCGCGATTTCTTCCCCCTCGCGCATCTTGCCGCCAACGAGTTCGAGTTCCTTTTTTTCCTTCGGCGTGCCGTAGCGGGGGATTTGGTAATCGGGCCGCAGCCAGCGCACGAGACCGCGCGCCTCCTCCTCAGCGCGCTCTTTATTCAAGGCGACGAGGCGCGCAAGAATATCATCATTCGATAGATCGACAGGCCAGCCATAGGCGTCGGCTACGGCCGCGTCGAGCTTGTCGTGCAGCTCTTTGAGGATCAGCACGAGCCCGTCATCGAAAATGCGGCGCTCTTTCTCTTCGAGCGCATCGGGCGCGACGCCCCCGCGCAATCTTTCGAGCACATTGTAGAGGCCGGTCATCGTCAGATGCGCATGTTCGGCGAGCACGCGCTTTCGATGTGCGTCGAGTTCTTCTGCGATACCGCGTATGCATTGTTTTTGAGAGTTGGTTGCGTCAGGAAAGGGGAATGTTGAAAAACATCTCGTGTTGTACACGGGTGTATTCGCCTTACCTGCTCGCCCCCCAAGTGCTACTGAATATATCCTATGCAGCGCAGAGGAAAGTACTCCGAGGCAAAACGAATCATCACTGACGACGACACGAAGCTTCTGATCTGGGAGAATGTTCGTATCGACAAAGAGGAAATATCGTTGCGGTGAATTTTCAAGGGTGGCTATGTAGCGCAAGCATCCCGTCAGTGCCTCACGCATTTCTGAACGGTTGGCTTCAACCCGTATTCACCGGATAATCACAGATTTTGCTGTACAAATTTGTAGTTTATGTCATATTTTTCATACTGTTATGCTTCATTTAGCGAGGCGGCCATGGCGAACCCGGCGGGTGAAACGACTGGCGATGTTCTCAGGGTTGATTTTGACCGCCGCCTGATGGTGCAATTTCGTGGCTCGGTCGTCA
>VGDY01000139.1 GCA_016869555.1 Alphaproteobacteria bacterium
CTCGCTAGCCGATTCACCCGCCGGGTTCGTCATCGCCGCCTCGCTCAAACGAGCCTAACCTTCTGAAAATGATGCCATAAATGCCGAAATTGTACAGCAAAATCAGAGTTCATCCGGCGAATGCGGGCTCAAGGCATTTCGGCCTCTTGCCGGAGATTTTCCGGAAAAAACGGTTGCACGCCAGTGTTTTCGCTGGCTCCGGCCGTCGCCAATGCGCGCGCAGGTTCTATAATCATCGCAGAAACCGTCACCCCAGCCCTGAGGACGAAATGCGTCATCCTTCGACCGCCGCCATTCGGCTCGCCGATTACCGTCCTGCCGATTTCGCCATCGATTCGGTCGAACTCGACGTCAACCTGCATCCGACCAAGACGCGAGTCGTCGCCCGACTGGCGTTACGCCGCAATCCGGCCGGCGATCCGGGCGCGCCGCTCGCGCTCGACGGCGACGACCTGACCCTGCTCGGCGTCAAGCTCGACGGCGCGACGCTCGCCCCTGGCGACTTTGAGGCGACGCCCGATCGCTTGACGCTCGCCAAACTTCCCGACGCGCCCTTTACGCTGGAAATCGACACCGAACTCAATCCGAGCGGCAATACGCAGCTTTCGGGCCTCTATCGTTCCGGCTCGGCCTATTGCACGCAATGCGAGGCGGAGGGGTTTCGCCGCATCACCTATTTTCTCGACAGGCCGGATGTGCTGAGCGTCTATACGACGCGCATCGAAGCCGAGAAGAGCGAAGCGCCGATCCTGCTGTCGAACGGCAATCCCGTCGAGCATGGCGACATCGCGGGGACCGATCGCCACTACGCGATTTGGCGCGATCCCTTCCGCAAGCCGTCTTATCTGTTCGCGCTCGTCGGCGGCGATCTCGGCGCCGTGCGCGACAGCTTTACGACGATGTCGGGACGCTATGTCGATCTCGCCATCTATGTCGAACATGGCAAGGAGGCGCGCGCCGGCTATGCGATGGATGCGCTCAAGCGCTCGATGCGCTGGGACGAAGAGAAATTCGGCCGTGAATATGACCTCGACGTCTTCAACATCGTCGCCGTCTCGGATTTCAACATGGGCGCGATGGAGAACAAGGGTCTCAACATTTTTAACGACAAATATGTGCTCGCCTCTCCCGACACCGCGACCGACGGCGATTACGCCGGCATCGAAGGCGTCATCGCGCATGAATATTTCCACAATTGGACCGGCAATCGCATCACCTGCCGCGACTGGTTCCAGCTTTGCCTCAAGGAAGGTCTGACGGTTTTTCGCGACCAGGAGTTTTCCGCGGACATGCGTTCGCGCGCGGTGGAGCGAATCGGCGACGTGCGCGGCCTGCGTCTCGCGCAATTTCCCGAAGACGCCGGTCCGCTCGCCCATCCCGTGCGTCCGGATGTCTATCAAGAGATCAACAATTTCTATACCTCGACCGTTTACGAGAAGGGCGCGGAAATCATCCGCATGCTGAAAACGCTGATCGGCGACGAAACATTTCGCCGCGGTATGGACCTCTATTTCGAACGCTTCGACGGAACGGCCGCGACGGTCGAAGATTTTCTGTCCTGCTTCGCGGCGGCGTCAGGCCGCGACCTGACGCAATTCGCGCTTTGGTACGGTCAGGCGGGCACGCCGGTCGTGACGACGTCGGGCGACTACGACGCCTTCGCCAAAACCTTCACTTTGAACTTCCGTCAGGAGACGGCGCCGACGCCGGGCCAGAGCGGGAAAAGGCCCGTCGTCATTCCGATCGCGCTCGCGCTCTTTGGCGAGAACGGCCAAAAGCTCGATCTCGTCAGCGATGACGCAACCCCGGCCGAACGCGCCCGCGGCCTGATCGAACTCGACGCCGCCGAGCGCGTCATTCGTTTTCGCGACGTTGCGTCGCGGCCGATCGTTTCGCTTCTGCGCGGCTTTTCGGCGCCTGTGCGCCTCGAGCCTGCGCCCGCGAGCGAAGATCTCGAACGCTTGCTTGCCTTTGACGACGACCCGTTCAATCGCTGGCAGGCGGCGCAAGACCTCGCGCTGCGGGCGATTTTTGGCCGGCTCGAAACCGGCGTGCTGGATGCGAAGGGGCTCAGCGAGGCGCTGCGATCGCTGCTGGCCAAGGCCGACGATGATCCGGCGCTTGTCGCGCAGGCGCTGTGGCCGCCATCGGAAACCGACCTCGCGCGCGAAAAGGCGACCGACGTCGATCCTGACGTTCTTTTCGACGCGCGCATGGCGCTTCGCGCCGAAATCGGCAGGTCGCTTGCTGCGGAGTTTGACGCGATCTACGCGCGCTTCGCCGACGCCGGCGCCTATGCGCCGGACGCCGCCAGCGCCGGCCGTCGCGCCCTGCGCAATGTCGCGCTCGACCTGCTGGCCGGCGGCGACTCTGAACGAGGGCGCATGCTGGCCATGGCGCAGTTCGAGTCCGCAGGGAACATGACCGACAGGCTCGCCGCGCTCGCGACATTGGCGCTTCTGGGCGGCCATGCGCGCGAAGAAGCCTTCGCCCGATTCTATGCGCAATACGCCGGCGACGCGCTCGTCATCGACAAATGGTTCTCGCTGCAGGCGATGATTCCGGAAGCGGCGACGACGCAGCGCGTGCTGGGCCTGATGACCCATCGCGACTTCTCGATCTCCAATCCCAATCGCGTGCGCGCGCTGATCGGCGCCTTCGCCAACGGCAACCTCACCCGCTTTCACGCGCTGGACGGATCAGGATACGACCTGCTGACCAGCGTCGTTCTTCAAGTCGACCCGAAGAATCCGCAACTGGCCGCTCGACTGCTCTCGGCGTTGCGTTCCTGGCGCACGATGGAGTCGCGACGACGCGACCTGATTGAAACTCGGCTCAAGCATATCGTCGCGCAGGAGAACCTCTCGGCGGACCTGCGCGACATCGCCACGCGGGCGCTCGGCTGAGGCGCTCGAAAAAAGTTTCGTTAACTTTGTATTAAGGTCTGGACAATTGCGCCTCGAGAGATTCGAATGAAGGTGATTCGGGCGTACAGCCGCGTTTGCATCACAATCATTTCGGAGGTTCTCGATGGCGCGCGCTCCCGCTGCACGCGTGAAGACTCACGCCCATACGGTGTGGGGCGCGTATCGATTCGATGAGGACGGCGCGAAGGGACTGAAGGATTTCGCCTGGCTGCGTCCCTTGACGATCGCCGCCTGCGCGGCATGCTTGCTTGCTCTCGCCGCCTTCGTCGTGTCGCTGACCGGCGCGATGCAGGATCGGCTGGTCGAGCAAGCCGTCGACGACCTTGAGCTTTTCGCGCGGGCCGTGTCGCTCGACCTGCGCGACAAGCTCACGGCCGACGCGCAAAAGCCCTTCGCTGCGCCGCTTGATCAGCTTGTGCCGCAAGGCGCGCTGTCGCGCGGCCGACGCATATTGGTGACCGACGAGCACGGGCGGATCGCCGCCGCACTGCCCCCAATCCCTACCAAAGACCTGACGCTGTCGCAGGCGCTCGGCGCCGAACAGGCGTTCGTCGACTTCGCCGACAACGCCGGCGTGATGCGCGTCACCTTGCCCGAAGGCATACCCGCGCTGGTGAGCGTGAGGAAGCTGCCGCCGCCCTTCGGCCAGGTCGCGATGATCTATCCCGTCGAGAATGTGGTCGGCGAGTGGCGCGCCGTCGCCTCGCGCTACGCCTTGCTGTTCGCCGGCGCCACGCTGCTGCTGCTCCTCATCGTTCTTGCTTATTTCCGCCAGACTCGCCGCCGCCAGGAGGTCGAGCGCGCCAATGCGCTGATCCGACGGCGCCTCGAGGCGGCGCTGTTGCGCGGGCGGTGCGGCCTGTGGGAGTGGGATATCGCCCGCGGCCGTATCTATTGGTCCGACTCCATGTATGAGATGCTGGGGCTGACCGCCGAGCGCCGCTTTCTCTCCTTTGCGGAATTGAGCGGCATGGTCCATCCCGATGACGGCGACTTCGAAACGATCGCCGAGATGTTGGCGTGTTCGCGCGCCAACAGCGTCGACCATGAATTCCGGTTGAAGAACGCCGAAGGCGGATGGATCTGGCTGCGCGCACGGGCGCAGATCGTCGAAGAGGGTCGCGAAGCCGGCAAGCATCTCGTTGGCATCGCCATCGACATTTCCGAGCAGCGCGCGCTCGCCGAACATACCAAGATGGCCGATCTGCGCCTGCGCGACGCGATCGACGCCATCTCGGAAGCCTTCGTGCTGTGGGACGCCAAGAACCGCCTGGTCACCTGCAATTCGAAATTTCTGGACCTGCACGGCCTCTCGCCTGACGCGGCGACGCCCGGCGCAAGCTATCGACAGATGATGAGCAGCGCCACGGCGCCGCTGATTAGAACCGAAATCGCCCCGCCCGACGGCCCGTCGCCCGACGCCCGCGCCTATGAGGCGCAGCTTGTCGACGGGCGCTGGCTTCAGATCAATGAGCGCCGCACCAAGGACGGCGGCTATGTGTCGGTTGGCGCCGACATCACCGCGCTCAAGCGCAATGAGGAAAAACTGCGCGAATCGGAGCGTCGCCTCACGGCGAGCGTCGCCGATCTAACGCATTCGCGGCAGACGCTCGAAATGCAGGCGCAGCAGCTCGCGACTCTCGCCGAGCAATATCATCATCAGAAGGCGGAAGCGGAAGCCGCCTATATGGCGAAATCTGAATTCCTCGCCAATATGAGCCACGAACTGCGCACGCCGCTCAACGCCATCATCGGCTTTTCGGAGATGATGGAAGCGGAGCCCTTCGGCGCCCTCGGTTCGCCGAAATATCTGGAATATTGCAGCGGCATACGCCAGGGCGGCGCCTATCTCAACGAAGTGCTGTCCGACATTCTCGACATGTCGCGCCTCGAAGCGGGCCTCGTGCGGCTCGCCGAACGCGAAATCAACGTCGCCGAAGCGATGCGCAAGGCCGTCGGCGCCTGGCGCGCGCGCGCCGCACTCAAGGATATCGAGATCGTCGCCGACGCCGCCGAGAATCTGCGCTGCGTCGGCGACGAAGCCGCGATCGTCAAGACGCTCAGCATCTTTCTCTCCAATGCCGTGAAATTCAGCGATAGAGGGCAAGTGGTGCGCGTGCGCGCCCGCGCGCATGGCGGCGCGATCGATATCTATGTCGAAGATTCCGGACGCGGCGTCGATCCGCGCGCCATTCCCAAGCTCGGGAAACCCTTTGAGCAGTGCGCGAATTTGATCGAAAACGGCATGCGCGGATCCGGACTCGGCCTCGCCATCGCCCGAGCTCTCATCGAACTGCATGGCGGCGCGCTGCGCTTCCGCTCGCGTCTTGGCGAAGGCACGATCGTCATGATGCGGCTGCCGGCCGCCTCGGCGACGGTGACCCCGTTAAAGACGCGCGCGACCGAGTCGCCGGGCGCGCCTGGAAAAGTCTCGCATTACGCGCGCTCGATGCGCGCCGGCGGACCCGCGGTGATCCGCATCGCCGGCAATGACAGCGCCACACGCAAACCGGGCGCATTGTCTTCGATCCGCAACGCGCCATGATGCATGCGCGCGACCGCCGCGGCGAGCGACAGTCCCAAACCTGAGCCCGGCCGCGAGCGCGAATTCTCCAGACGCACAAAACGCCCCACGACTCGCTCGCGATCCGACGGCGCAATCCCCGGCCCGCGATCGGAGACGACGATTTCCACGCGGTCGCCGACTCGACGCGCTTCGACGGCGATGCGCGGATCGGCGCCCGTCGCCCCATATTTCAGCGCGTTGTCGACAAGATTCACGAGCGCCTGCCCGAGAAGCTCGCGGCTGCCGGTGATCTTTAATCCGTCCTCCGCGATGAGGTCGAGTCGCACGCCCTGCTCTTCCGCGACCGGCTCGTACATTTCGACGATGTCGCGCACGACGGCGTCGGCGTCGAAGGCGGCCATGTGGTCGCTCGAATAGCCGGCCTCGGCGCGCGCAATCATCAACAGGGCATTGAACACGCCGATCAGATTGTCGGACTCTTCGATCACCGCCGCCAGCGCCTCGCGATGCTCGCGATCATCGGAGCCCGCCCGCAACGCGGCCTCGGCGCGGTTGCGCAGGCGGGTCAGCGGCGTCTTGAGGTCATGCGCGATATTGTCGGAAACCTCTCGCAAGCCGGCCATCAGCTCGCTGATGCGCGTGAGCATTGCGTTGAAATTTTCCGCCAGACGGTCAAGTTCGTCGCCGGCGCCCGAGACCGCGAGACGTTCATGCATGTCGCCCGCCATAATGCGGCGCGCCGAGGCCGACATCACGTCGACGCGCTCAAGCATGCGATAGGAAACGAACAGGCCGCCAAGCGCGCCGACGAGGGCGAGCCAGAACAGCGACACGCCGAGCGCTCGGCGCAAGATGCCGCGCAACACCTCGTGGTCTTCGATATCGTGGCCGATGAGCAGGCGAAAGCCGCCCGGCAGAAGAAACAGCCGCAGCAGAGCGGGATGCTTGACCCCGGGCTCGCCGCGCCGCTCATAGGTCGTCTCGACGAGTTCCGTGCCGCCCGAAGGCGTGAAAGCCGGGGCCTCGATATTTCCGACGATGACGTCTCCTGAATGGCTGGAGAGCAGATAGAGCGAACCGCCCGGGGCGCGCACGCGGCGTTCGACCGCATTGGCGAGCTGCCGAATGCCGCCTTGCGAATATTGTTCGGAGAGCGCCCTGATTTCGGCGTCCACGGTCTGCTCGATCTGCTCGTCGAGCACCTCCTTGACGCGGGCGCCGACGCGCGCGAGCACCAGCCCCGCGCCGATCGAGAACAGCACGAGATAGGCGATCGACAGTTTGAACGCCGTCGTCCGGAAAAGCTTACCGAGCGCCGTCACGGATCATATACCCAGCCCCGCGGATCGTATGCAGAAGCGGGTTCTCGCGCCCCTTGTCGATCTTGGCGCGCAAGCGCGAAATGTGCACATCGATGACATTGGTCTGCGGATCGAAGTGATAGTCCCAGACATTCTCGAGCAGCATCGTGCGGGTCACCACCTGGCCTGCGTGTTTCATCAGATATTCGAGCAGACGGAACTCGCGAGGCTGAAGCACGACTTCCTGACCGCCGACCGTCACCTTGTGCGATAAGCGATCGAGCTCCAGATCGCCGACGCGGTATTGGGTTTCTTCGCCCTTTGGACCGACTCGGCGGCGGGCGAGCGCCTCGACGCGCGCAAGAAGTTCGGAGAAGGCGTAAGGCTTCGGCAGATAGTCGTCGCCGCCAGCCCGCAGTCCCTTCACGCGGTCGTCCACCTGGCCGAGCGCCGAAAGAATGAGAGCGGGCGTTTCGACGCCCTGTTCGCGCAAGCCCGAGATCAGCGACAAACCGTCCATCTTGGGCAGCATCCTGTCGACGATGAGCACGTCATAGTCGCCCTCGCTGGCGCGGCCATAGCCAGCAAGCCCGTCGGCGGCTTGTTCGGCGACATGGCCTTGTTCGCGGAACGCCTTGACGAGGTATTCGCTCGCTTCGTTATCGTCTTCAATGATGAGAATGCGCATGTTTCTCTATATCCGAGATTGCAAAAAAACGGCAGGCCGGCGCATATTGCGCCAGCCTGCCCGCGTTCGGAAGCCAGGAGGGGACTGGCTCTGCCCGACGCTCTTCATTGCGGAGACCGGCTGCGGGCGGGTGCAGTGTGTCGGTCTCTACGCAAGAAGTTCCTTGAACCGGCTTAGCCGGCGCCCTTGACGGGAACGGCGACGAATTTCGCCCCATCCGCGGACTTCACCCGCAGCAGCACCGACCGGCGGCCGTCCTTGCGAGCGGCATCCAATGCAGCGGCGAGATCGCGGCTGGTGCTGACCGGCTGACCGCCGGCCTCGACGATCACGTCGCCCCTGCGCAATCCCTTTTGGGCGGCCGCGCCAGAAGGATCGAGATCCGTCACCAGGACGCCTTCCCGGCCCGCGCCGCGCACCTCGGTCGCCGGGACGACCTCGATGCCGAGGCCGGACAGTTCGGCGCCGCGCGCTGAATTTTCCTCATCGGCGCGCGCTTCACGCTCGTCGGGCAAGGTTCCGAGCTTGAGCTTTACCGTCTTTTCGGCGCCCGAGCGCTGATAGGTGAGGTCCACCGTCTTACCGGGGCCAAGGGCGGCGATGCGGCGCGCAAGATCACGAGGAGTCTCGATCTTCTCGCCATTGACCGCAATGATCACGTCGCCCGCCTTCAGGCCCGCCTCGTCAGCCGGCGCGCCCTTCTGCGGCTGCGCGATCAGCGCGCCCTTCGTGGACTTCAGGCCCATGCTGTCGGCGATTTCCTGCGTCACATTCTGGATCTTGACGCCGATCCAGCCGCGCGACACCGAGCCCTTGTCCTTGAGCGCCGCGACGACGTCCTTGGCGACCTCGCTCGGAATGGCGAAGCCGATGCCGATCGAGCCGCCGGACGGCGAATAGATCGCCGTGTTGACGCCGATGACACTGCCATGGGCGTCGAAGGCGGGGCCGCCCGAATTGCCCCGGTTGACCGGCGCGTCGATCTGCAGGAAATCGTCATAAGGGCCGGCGCCGATATCGCGCCCACGGGCCGAGACGATGCCGGCGGTGACCGAGCCGCCGAGGCCGAACGGATTGCCGACCGCGATCACCCAATCGCCGACGCGCGGCGCCGATGTGCCCCACTCGACATAGGGGAGCTTCTGACCATCGTTGATCTTGAGCAGCGCCAGGTCGGTGCGCTTGTCGGTTCCGATCACCTTGGCCGGCAGCGTGCGGCCGTCGTCGAGCGCAACCTCGACTTCGTTGGCGTGTTCGACGACATGGTTGTTGGTGACGACATAGCCGTCAGCGCTGATGATGAATCCGGAGCCCTGAGACATCGTCATGTGTTTCTGCGGACGGCCCGGGCCCTGATCGCCGAACCGCTTGAAAAAGCGATACATCGGGTCGTCGGGCGACATGTCGGGCATCTCGAAGACGCCGCCGCCGCCGCCCTGCGAATCCTCGACCGCCTTGACCTTGATGGCGACGACGGCGGGTTTCACGCGTTCGACGATATCGGCGAAAGTCGCAGGTCCGGCGGAAGCCGCCGATCCCGAAAGCGGCGCTTCGGCGTAGGCCGGCGTCAGCGGCGCCGGACCGATGGCGGCGCCAAGCGCGAACGCGGCCGTCGCGCCGATCAGCGCGAGGCGAGACGCGCGGCGCGGCGCTTCCACGGCGCGGTCGCGAGGATTGATCGATATGGGCATTTCTCGAAAATCTCCATCTCTGAGCGACGTCTCGCGGAGGAGAAGCGCAACGTCGCCGCGAGTAGAAGATGGAGATGGACGCTTTGCCGGCCAATGGCGGCGGGATGAAACTTTCGTAAGGCGGTCCTAGAGCCAACCCGCGCGACGGAGCCGGTAGTAGAGATAGGCGCAGATCATCGCTGTCGCGCCCAGGACGACGTAATAGCCGTATTTCCAGCTCAGCTCCGGCATATGCTCGAAATTCATGCCGTAAATGCCGGCGACGGCCGTGGGCACGGCGAGAATGGCGGCCCATGCGGCAAGCCGGCGGGAAATCTCGGTCTGCTGCATCTGCGCATTCATCAGGCTCGCTTCGAAAGCGAAGGCGAGGGTCTCGCGCATCGTGTCGATGCGCTCCTGGACGCGGCGGAGATGGTCGCGCACGTCGCGAAAATGCGGCCGCATCGCTGGATCGATGGCGACGACGTCGCTGCGCTCGAGGCGCCGGCAGACGTCGGCGAGGGGATGTCCCGCTTGATGTTGAAAAGCGGAAATCGGCGTTGCTGGCCTGAATGCTATGCGGCTTTCGCGGTTTGAGCAAGATGCTCGTTCGATGGGACGGCGTTCGCCATGCGCTTTGCGAGCGCC
>VGDY01000140.1 GCA_016869555.1 Alphaproteobacteria bacterium
CCGCGCTCAACCGAACCACATACTTCTTGACGGCGATCTCCTTCCCGGCCACGAATCATCTCCATCGCTGCTGTGCAGCGACAGAGATTCAGAACTCGCCGTCAAAAGCAATGACGGGGGCCACTAGCCTCCTTGACGGAGTCGCGCGAGCGCGCCCCACAACCCGCCGTAGTCGCCGAGCGCCGCGTGGACGATGTCGGGAAGCGCGGGGTTCTTTCGCGGCAGCGCCCGTAGATAGGTCGCCGTCTGTTCGATCGAGATGCCGATCTCGCGCATCATCGATCCCCCCATGACGATTCGGTCTGGCGACCAATGGGCGATGGCGTTGTGCAACGCGCGCGCAGTAATCTTGGCGAGTTCATCCCATAGTGGATGATCCTTTCCGAGCGCGCAGGGTTCGACGCCAAAGCGGTTCGCGACGGCGCGTCCCGAGACAAGCTCTTCGAAATTGAGCGCGCCGGCGTCGATATATTGTTCGCCGATTTCGAAGCCATAGGTCGCACGGTCAATTCTCCCGTCGACGATGCGCGCACCGTTCACGCCAGTGGAGATGGTGACATATGCGAGAATGGCGGAGCCTTGCCCGGCGCCGGCGGTCGCCTCCCCTAGCCCCACAAGCGCCGTGTCGTTCTCCAGTACGACGGGCGCGCCGAGACTGGCCTCAACGTCTTCGGCCAACGTCGCGCCATTCCAAATTGGCAGGTTGGGGGCATTGACGAGGACGCGCTTGTCGCGCGACAGCACGCCAGGCACGCCGATCGCCACAGCATGAATTCGATCGCCGGCCGCCGCCTTCAAAGCCGCGCCGCGCAAAAGCTCTAGCCCGTCACCATATTCGCCCGGCGTTTTGAGGATCACGGCCTCGGTAAGTTCGGCAAGATCTGATGAGCCGGCGACCCGTGTCTTCGTCCCGCCGATGTCGACGACAACATACATCGATGCGCTCCGTCCGGCTGGTCAACTCGTCCCCTTCGGCGCGCCGCTTTCGTTTCGAGCGCATCGATCGAGGGTTTCGATTGCTTCTTCGTCGCTGTTAGGGCGAAAGTCCGGATAGAAACAACCGGCTGCCCAACGTCAATCAGCTCCGCCGGCCTCGGCTCGCATTGCAGGAGCAGCCGGTCATGACCTAACATCCGCTCCGGCCCACGCAGTGGGGCCAGTCAGTCCGAAGAATTGTGAACGCTGAACTTACAGGAAGACATCACAAATAAAATGAAATTCCGCTTCGATCATAACAAACCCGGAACCAGGAAACGGCCAATGGCCCTCAATGCTCCTCGCAGCGTATGGAACGGACTTATCGCGGTCGCTCTCGCCGCCGCCGCCGCATTCCTCGCGGCGATGTTCCTTATCAGGGCGGAAAACGCGCCGATAAAAGTCGGAATTCTGCATTCGCGCTCCGGGCCGATGGCGATCAGCGAAAATTCAATGGTCGACGCGGAGCTGCTCGCGATTGAGGAGATCAATGCGAGAGGCGGCTTACTGGGACGCAAGATTCAGCCGATCATCGCCGACGGCAAATCCGATTGGCCGACCTTCGCGAAAGAGGCCGAGCGCCTGATTACCCAGGAAAATGTATCCGTGATCTTTGGATGCTGGACGTCCGCGAGCCGTAAGACGGTTGCGCCCATTATCGAGAAATACGGCCAGCTCTTGGTCTATCCCATGGCCTATGAGGGACTCGAACAGTCCCCCAATATTATCTACACGGGCGCGGCGCCCAATCAGCAGGTCATTCCGGCGATCAAATGGAGCCTCGATCACCTCGGCAAACGAATCTATCTGATCGGTTCAGATTATGTTTGGCCGCATAGCATCAACGAAATTATGAAGGACACGATCCGCGCGCTTGGCGCGGACCTTGTGGGCGAAGACTATATTTTCTTTGGAAGCGCCAACGTTTCTCGGGCGGTTCAAAAAATCAAACTGGCGCAGCCGGACGTTATTATCAGTTCGGTCGTGGGCGATTCCAACAAGGCGTTCTATCAGGCGCTGACCGACGCCAGGCTTTCAGCTAAAGAATTGCCGGTCGTCTCCGTCAGCATCGGCGAGGAGGAGCTTCGCAGCCTGCCGATCGCCAGCCTTCAGGGCCATTACAGCGCCTGGAGCTATTTCGAGGCGATCAAGAAGCCGGAGAACGAGCGGTTCATTCGCGCCTTTCGTCGAAGATACGGCGCCGACCGTGTGACCAGCGACGTTATTGCGACCTCCTACTTCAGCGTCACCCTATGGGCGAAGGCGGTCGAGGAGGCGCAGTCCTTCGACGTCCAGAGGGTTAAACGCACCATGCTGACCGAAACCCTCGACGCGCCTGAAGGTCTGGTGTCGGTCGATCCTTACACGCAGCATACTTGGCGGTCTTTCTCGGTCGGCAAGATTCGAAGCGATGGCGCGATCGAGCTTGTCTGGACGATCGATCGCCCGATCCGTCCCGTGCCCTATCCGCCGACTCGCACGAAAGCCGAGTGGGAGGAATTTCTGACCGCCTTGTACACCAGATGGGGCGGCAGATGGGCGAATCCGGTAGAGGCGGACTGATCGATGAAGCTTCCCAGGCTCGATTTTCTCCGGCGCTCGATCGGCGCCAAGATCATCTTCTGGTTCCTTGCGATCAATATCGTCTCCTGCGGCCTCCTTGCCTGGCGAACTTATGACATTTCGCGCGCGTCTCTCGAACAGGCGATTCAGACGTCGCTGCAGGTTGTCGCCAAGAAGAAAGTCGAGCAGCTGGAGGCTCTGACGCTCGAAAAAATCCGAAGCGTCGAGTCCTTGATGCACAATGCGTCGATTGGCGAAGCCGCCCGAGAATTTTCCGAAGCCATAAGGACGAGTGGGAGAGAATCGGAGGCCTATCGCCAGGCGATCGCGAAACACGGCCCGACTCTCAAGCGTCTCTCCGACACGTTCAACTACGTCGGCGGCGCGATTGTCTCTTCCGAAGGCGTCACGCTGTTCGCGCAATCGGACATGGCGCCGTTCAACGCAAATTCGCTCGGCGGACCGCTCAAGGAATCGGAGCTTTCGGACACGATCGATCGGGCGCGCACATTGCTGCAAGCCGAAATCTCGGCGTTTCAAATCTACCCGGGGCAAAAAGAGCCTGCCGCCTATATCGCGGGGCCTGTTCTGGACAATGGCGTCGTGATCGCGGTCGTCGTCTTTCAGCTAGATAACCAGGAGATTTACAGCCTCATCAATGACTATACCGGTCTCGGCGAGACGGGAGAGGTGCTGGTCGCGGCGCAATTCGATCAGAGCCAAATGGTCGTGGTCAACCCGCTGCGGCACGATGTTTCCAAGGCTTTCAGCATCAGGGCGCCGCTCGATGGCGGCGCCTTTCCAGCGCTCGCCAGGGCGCTCGCCGGCGTCCATGGCTCGGGTCTTTTCGATGATCTCAAGCACAGACCCGTGGTCGCCTCATGGACCTATGTTCCCTCATTTCGCTGGGGCATGGTCGTACAGCAGAGCACGAAGGAGGCCTTCGCGCTCACCAGCGCGCAAAAGGAGGCGACGCTCTGGCTGCTGCTCTTTATGATTCCGCCGATAATCGCTCTGGCCATGGGCGTCGCGCGCACGATCACCAGGCCCATCAAGACCGCTGTCGGCGTGGCCGAGCGGGTCGCCGCGGGGGACCTCGACGCTGATTTCGAGATCGATAGCCGTGACGAAACGGGGCTTCTGCTGACGGCGATCCGCTCCATGACCAGGGAACTCCGCGAACTTTACGATTCCATGGAGGACAAGATACGGGCCCGCACGCGCGAACTTCAGCTCGCGAACGAGGAATTGTCGGTCGCGCGCATGGCGGCCGAGGAAGCCAGCAAGACAAAAAGCGCCTTTCTCGCGAATATGAGCCATGAGCTGCGCACGCCGCTCAACGCCATCATCGGTTATAGCGAAATGCTTCAGGAGAGCGCGCTCGACAACGGCGATCCAGAGCCGATCGAAGATCTGAAGAGGATCGAGAGCGCGGGCCGACACCTGCTTGGCCTGATCAACGATATTCTCGATCTTTCCAAAATCGAAGCCGGAAAGATGGAGGTCTTCATCGAGCGGGTGGAGATCAGCCCGCTCGTGAAAGAGGTCATTTCCATCGTTCAGCCTCTGGCCGACAAGAACGGCAATGCGCTTGAACTCCGCTGCCCGGACGATGTCGGCGGCTTTCTGTCAGACGAAACGAAGGTCAAGCAGTGCCTGCTCAATCTCATGAGCAATGCAAACAAATTCACGAGCCACGGAAAAGTCACCCTGACCGTTGAGCGGGGCGCCGACGCTTCCGTGGCGTTCCACGTGTCGGACTCTGGGCTCGGCATGACGCAGGAGCAGCTTGCCCGCCTCTTCGAAGCCTTCACCCAGGCCGACGCCTCGACCACGAAGCGCTTTGGCGGAACGGGGCTTGGGCTCGCGATCACCAAGCATTTCTGCGCGGCGCTCGGCGGCGATGTTTCAGTCGAAAGCGCGCCGGGCGTAGGCTCGACCTTCACGATCAGGCTTCCGGATCGGCAAGAGCCGGTCGAGACGAAGGATCGGGCCGAGGCGACGTCGTCCCGGCCGCTCCCGACGATACTGGTCGTCGACGACGACGCCATGGCGCGCGACCTGCTCACACGAACTTTGGAGAGCAAGGGCTATCGCGTCATCGCCGCGCGTCACGGGCTGGAGGCGATGGCTCTCGCGAGACAGCACAGGCCGCAGGCCATAACGCTCGATGTGATGATGCCCCAGCTCGATGGCTGGGGCGTGCTCAGGCAGCTCAAGGAGGATGAAGAACTGCGAAACATTCCCGTCATCATGGTGACGATTCTCAGCGAGCGCGCCCTGGCGATTCCGCTCGGGGCGGCGGAGCTTTTGACGAAGCCGATCGACCGTCAGCGCCTGACGGCCCTGATAACGCACTATTGCGGGGCCTCGAGCGAAAATACGGTTCTGATCATTGAGGATGACTCCGCGACGCGCGAGCTTCTTCGCCGCTGCGTTTCGGGCGCCGGCTACAAGGCCGAAACCGCGATCAACGGGCGGGATGGGCTCGACTGGATCGCTGAAAATCCGGTTCCGGATCTTATCCTTCTCGACCTGATGATGCCAAATCTCGACGGTTTCGGTTTCCTGAGGGAATTGCGTAAGCGGCGCGACTATGACCATTTGCCGGTCATCATCGTCACGGCGAAGGATCTTAGCGACGAGGATATTTGCAAATTGAGAGAATTCAGGGCTGACATCATCACAAAGGATCACGACTATCTTGAAGAACTCGTGACGATTATGCGTCAATGCCTCGATCCCAGCGCGACGGACGCTGTCCAAGCGCATTGACATTGGAGAGAGAGCTGGTGGTGAAGATTTTGCTTGTCGAAGATAATGAGATGAACCGCGATATGCTGTCGCGGCGTCTCAAGCGTAATGGCTTTGAAGTCGTGATCGCCACAGACGGCCAACAGGGCGTCGAGATGGCCGTCTCCGAGGCGCCCGATCTCATCCTGATGGACATGAGCCTGCCGGTCATCGATGGCTGGGAGGCTGCCCGCCGGGTCAGAGAAAACGAAGCGACGCGCAAGATTCCGGTGATCGCCCTCACAGCCCATGCGATGGCAGGGGACCGGGAGAAGGCGATCGAAGCGGGCTGCGACGACTATGACACCAAACCCGTGGAGATCACGCGTCTTCTGGGCAAGATCGCGGCCCTGATTGAATCTGGCGCTTAACATCGTCTGATCATGCCGTCGCGGCGAACGAACTCTGGCGGTCCCATCGGTTGTAGGAGATCATGAGAAACACGCCTGACGCATCTTGGACGGCGGACGCCGGCGCGCTCCGGGTTTCTGGAAATATAAAATGACATCGCATGGCTTCCAGCCGCCGGCCGACAGAAGCGATCGCGCGCTGCTTGCTTATCTACAGCAGGAGTTGAGCGCGCCTGCCGAGGCGATTGCAGGCTATGCCGAGATATTGCTGGACGAGGCCGAGCGGAGCGGCCACGGCGAATTTCGTGACGACCTTGAGAAAATTCACGCCGCCAGCCGTTCGCTGATTGATTACATTGCCTCCCTCGCGAGTCGGTCCCGCGCGTCGGCGCGAGGGCCAAGCGAGGATTCCGAGGACTATCGTCGTCTCTTGCGGCACGATCTGCGCACGCCGATCAACGCCATCAAGGGATTTGGCGAGATGCTGCGCGAAGACGCAGCGGACGTCGACGACGCGCGGGCGCTGGTCTCGGACCTCAATCGACTTCTGGAGGAAGCGTCCCGCTTCCTAGAGCGTATCGACGGCCTGGTGAGTTTTTCGTTCCCCGAAACCGAGGCGACGAACGCCGAGGTCGGCGCCGAACCCGTCTCCGCCATGGTCGCACATCGCTTTCTCGCCGCCGTCCAGCCGATCTCAGAAAGCGAAGCCGACAGTGCCGCCGCATTGCCGAGCCGCATCCTCGTGGTCGACGACAACGCGTCCAATCGCGAACTCCTGAAGCGCCGTCTGGAACGGCAGGGCCACTCCGTCGCGCTGGCCGAGAGCGGGTCTCGCGCGCTGGAAATGGTGAGGGAGGCGCCCTTTGATCTGATTTTGCTCGATCTGCTGATGCCGGATGTCAGCGGCTTCGATGTTCTTTCGGTCCTCAAGTCTGATGACGCCCTGAGAGACATTCCAGTCATCATGATATCGGCCTTAAACGAGATCGACTCCATCGTCAGATGCATCGAAGCGGGCGCCGAGGATTATCTCGCGAAACCCTTCGATCCGGTGCTTCTTCGCGCGCGCATCGGATCGTCATTGGAGAAAAAGCATCTGCGAGACCGGGAACGCGAGGCGCTCGAGGCATTACGCATCGAAAAAGCGCGCTCCGAACAGCTTCTCCTCAATATTCTTCCGGCGCCGATTATCGCGCGCCTGAAAAATGGCGAAACGGTCATCGCCGATCATATCAGCAACGTCTCCATTCTGTTCGCGGATTTCGTCGGCTTCACCGAGCTTTCTTCCAGGTTGCCGGCTCCCGATCTTGTCGGCGTGCTGGGACGCGTTTTTTCAGCCTTCGATCAGCTCGCGCTCAAGTTTGGCGTCGAGAAGATCAAGACGATCGGCGACGCTTACATGGTCGCCTGCGGGCTCTTCGGCAGGCGGGACGATCACGCCCACGCCGTCGCCGACATGGCGCTGGCGATGGCTGAAACCCTGGAGATTCTCAACGAGTCATTGCCGGCGCCGCTCGAAATTCGGATGGGCATCAACTCCGGCGACGTCGTCGCGGGCGTGATCGGCGCGCACAAGTTCGTTTACGATATCTGGGGCGATGCGGTGAACGTCGCGAGCCGGCTCGAGTCGAACAGCCTGCCAGGCCGCATTCAAGTTTCACGGTCGACCTATGAGCATCTGGACAAGGACTTCATCTTGGCGCCGCGTGACGGCCTAAAGATCAAGGGAAAGGGCGCGATAGAGGCCTTTTTTCTGACCGGGAGAAAACTGGACGCGGCTTGCCGGTCGCACAAATAGGTTCTGCCGGGGCTGGGTCTGCGTCGATTTATGGGGTTTTTCCCGACTCTGCGGGAAGCTGGGCGTGGGTCCTATGCAAGTCATAGCAAAGGCGTCGTCGGCTTGAACGCCCAAGTCAATTTTAGGCCGAGGCTCCGTCGGGGATCGGAACACCCGATCGTCGCATAATGATCATTGATGGCGAACGAAACCGGCTCTGTCGCGCGCCAAAAGCGCCGCAAGCGGATATTTTCGAAAGCGTTCCGTTTCCCGCCGCTCCTGGCGCCGCCCCGCTCTGTAGCAGGCGACAAAACCATCAAGATCGGCGCGGACCATCGGGCGTTCTTTCAGCGTAAAGCGCTGGTTGGTCCGCGCCGGACTTCACTCCCTCGGCGTTGCGGGCGAGCAGGCCTTCGTACATTTCGCCCTTCACGTCGACGGGGAGACCCAGCCAGGTTTCGCTGTCGATGAGGCCGACGAGGCGCTTCAGCTTCGCGGGGTCCTGAATCTCATTCTGGGCTTTCAGAAAGATCGCGCCGATAACGCCCTTTGCTTCGACAGCGTTTCGAGGAGTCTGGCGTAACGCGCCGAAAGCGCCTCGCCGCTCAGCTCTCTGATGTCGGACCAGCGGGCGCCTTCCGGCAGAAGCGAGGCTTCGCCGATCCGCGTGACGCGCTCTTCGTCCATCTTGAGAAAGAGGAGATAGGAAATCTGGCTGATATAGGCTTGATAGGACACGCCCTGATCGCGCAGCACATGCGCGAAGTTCCAGACCTTGGCGACGAGGGTTTGCGAATTCATGGCGCGGCGCGCTCGATGAAGGGGTTGCGAATGGTCAATCCGCCGAAGACGCGCCCGTCCTGCATGTCTTCCGAATACAGCGTGTCGCAGCCGGCCTCCAGCGCCGAAGCGACGATCAGCGCGTCGTAAAATGATAGGCCGTGGTCGCGGGCGAGCGCGAGGGCGCCTGAATGCGTTTCGACGGTGAGCGGCAATATCCGTTCGAAAGCCGCTCGAAAGCGAACAACGGCGAACTCGATGTCCGCCCAGTCGTGGCGAAGTTTGTTTCGTGCGACGTTGGTGAACTCGTTCAGCACTTGCACGCTGACAATACCGCCCCCACGCAGGAGCCGATCCGCAGGAACCTTCCGTGAATCGGACGAAACCGCATAGATGAGAAGGTTCGTGTCGAAGAACTGCTTCACCGCTCGTTCGCCTCGTCACGGTCGAACTTGTAGTCTGCGGGCAAGGTCCAGTTGAGCGCCCGCAGCTGGTCGAGCGCGCGCGCGCGCCGCTCACTCTTCTCGACGAGCAGGCGTTCCTTGCTCGCATCGACGATCGCGAGTTCATCGCCGGGCTTTAGGCCCAGTTCGTTGACGAGCTCCTTTGGCAGACGGACGGCGAGACTGGCGCCCCATTTCGAAACCAGCATCGGAACCCTCCCTGATATGCTTTGCGCAAATGATATCATCCGTAAGATATCATTCGCAAGCGCAATCCGCTTGGGCGCGTGAGCGAGTAGCCATCGCCGCCTTTGCTCAGGCGCGCGCTGTTCGCGCCCGCTTGCTCGTCGCGCGTTTCGCCAGCGCCGGCGCGGCGAGACGCGCCAGCAAGGCGCGGGCGGGTTCGTCGCCTTCGTCCTGGGGCAGGAGGCGACCCTCGAAGGCGGCCTTGAGGATGGATTGCTTCAGTCGCGCCGCATCTTCCGCCTCGGCGTCGAGAACGGCGAGCGTGTCGCCGGCGGCGGCGAGCGCTTCGGACACGCGGCGGAGGATTTCGGCGGCTTCGGCGGGCGGGGGAATTGGGACTGCAATCCTTCGGATATTTTCCTGTGAGATGTTTCTCATCGAAAGCTGTGCGCCCGTCGCGAGCGATTCAATCTGGTTGCGGACGTGGCCCGGCGACAGCGCTCTTAGCCGTGAGATTGGCTAATTGTCTTTTTGTCTGAATCGAAATTATTCCACCTATGAATTTCCTCGATCAGCTGAAGGGGTCAATTGGCAAGTCCCGGGCATATTCTCAAATTGTTTGAAGGCGACCTTGAACGTCGCGCCGCCTCCCGGCGTTTCCAGCAGCTCGATCGAGCCGCCGAGTTTCGTCGTCAACTCCTTCGTGCTGATTCCGCTTGATGGCGCCCCCTAAAACGAGATGAAGGCGCCCACCCGTTACGGAATGATGGCGCCCCCCGATTCCGAGATGATCCCGCCCCCCTGCGACGGAATGATCCCGCCCGGGTGATT
>VGDY01000141.1 GCA_016869555.1 Alphaproteobacteria bacterium
CCTGCGTCGGCGTCTTCGGCTCGCTGGCGAAGCGGGACGCGACGGAGGGGCCGTCAGCCGGCGCCGGCGAGGCCTGTCGAGCAGCGGCCCCGCCGCGACCTGACGGCGCGCTGCGCGCCGCTCCACCCCGGGGTTGGGCGCCGCCGACGTCGATGGTGGGCAAGGTCTGCTGCGCGGCGGCGAGCGAGGTGAGTGCGAGGGTCATAGCGCCGGCGGAAACGCTGCGCGCGAGTAGGTTGCGGAACATTGTGGAGTCTCCTGACGCGGCGTCGACGCCGACGTGATCGAGTGGGATGCTAGAGCGGCGGCCGGGGTCGGCCGGGATCGATCAGGAGAAGAGCGGCGGCGCCTGCGATGACCAGGAGGTCGCCCAGCCGGTCGGCGGTTTGTGAGGGATGTCGTAGGATAGCGCGCCGAAGGAAACGGGCGCCTTCGGAAGCGGGATGGCCGCGACGCCGTCCCCGGCCGCATCGGAGATCGGCAGTCCGCCGAGAGCCGAAGTCAGACAGAAGACGCAGCACGGCGGACGGCCATCTTCGTCTTGGCGTCCGGACTCTCCGGCGGGGCCGCCCGCGGCGCAGGGCCCGTCGACCGTCGAGGAGGAGGCAAGTCCCGCTTCGACGCCGGCGGGGCCTCGATGCGCATACGAAACGCCCAGCGTGGCGAGCGTTTGCAAGAGCAGGACGAATGCGACGAAGCCGGCGGCGAGCGGGCGAATCGTCGCCCTCCGCCAACAGCTTCCTTCCCGCGATTCGATCATCGTTCCGCTCCGCGCCTCGGCCCCATGGTTGGACCAAGGCTCCTTCCTGCCGTCGTCGCTCTACCGTTCGTGGAGCGCTCGACGAATAGAGTTAAAGATGAAAGGTCGCGGGAACCTCGCAAAGCGCAAGCGGCGCGCAAAAAGACGCCAGTGTTGCCTCGGCGCCACAAGGGCGGTGGAACGGCAGGCCGCTCGCGCTTGCCAGTTGCGTGTGCTCGGCTATGAAATAGCGCGGCGATCGGGGCGGGGCCAACGCTGCGCCGATCGGCCTGCGAAGCAAGCGGGGAGCGGCGCCCATGCGAATTCTACTGGTCGAAGATCAAGCGAGCCTGGCGCGTCAAGTCGCGGCGAGAATCGAACGCGCGGGCTATGGCGTCGATCAGGTCGACACCATCGAGGGCGCCATTCATGCGCTCGATCGCTGCGCCTATGCGCTTGCTCTGCTTGACCGACGATTGCCCGACGGCGACGGCGTCTCTCTTGTGCCACGCATCCGCAAGAAGCAACCCGAGATACGCATCCTCATGCTCACCGCGCTCGACGCCGTCGACGACAGAATTGAAGGACTCGAGGCCGGCGCTGACGACTATCTGACGAAGCCGTTCAATCTCGACGAAATGATCGCGCGCATTCGCGCGAATTTAAGAAAGCACGACGGGCGCGCGACGCCGCCGGTCGTGATCGGCGCGATGTCGTTCGATCTTGTTCGGCGCGCGGTCGCCGTCGCCGGCGAACCGGTCCTCTTCACGCATCGCGAACTCATCTTGCTCGAAGCTCTCGTCAGACGCGCCAATTGCGTCGTCTCGCGCGAAACGCTGAACGCCGAACTCTATGGATATGGAGAAGAAGTTCAGGATCACGCCTTGACGTCGGTCGTCTCCCGCGTGCGCGCGCGCCTCGCGGCGCTCGACGCGGGGGCCGAAATCTATTCCGCGCGATCGCTCGGCTATATTTTGAGAGAGGCCAAGGAAAGCGGGACGGAGGCGTGACTCGGGGATCGTCGCTCGCGCGCCGGACGGTCGGTTATCTCATGCTGGCGCAGATTTTCGCCTTCGTTCTCGCCTGGGCGATCACGCTCGGTCTCGGTCTTGCCGGCGTCGAGAGATTCACCCAGTCATGGGACGAACTCGCGGCCTACCGCGTCGCCAATCTCGTGATCGACTCACTCAAACCCGACGAAGGCGGCGATATCCATATTGTTCCTTCGGCGCAGCTTGAAGCCGAGTTGACGCGAATCTCGGGATTCAAATATGCGGCCTTTGACTTCAGGACGAAGACGCCTGTCCCAGGCTCCGCGCCGGAACTCGTCGCCAGGCTTAAGAATATTATTGAAGTAAGCCCGACGCACTCACATTTCGTCCTGCCGGGCGATCCGGATTCGCCGACTCTGGGTTTCATGGGCCCGTATTGGACGCCCTATGGCCGGTTCCACATCGCGAGCTATCGGGCGAAATTCCGATGGGACGATACTTTCCTCTCGATGCGAGAAGATTTCTGGAATTTTGCGGCCTATGTCGTCGTCGCGGCGTTGCTCTCCGGGGCGACGGCGTGGTTCGCTGTGCGACAGGGCTTGACGCCTTTGCGCAGCGCGGCCGCCGAAGTGGCGCATATCGACATGAACTCCTTGGACAAACGATTGCTGTCCGACGACGTGCCCGTCGAAGTCGCGCCTTTCGTCGAAGCGGTGAACGAAGCGCTGATGCGGCTCGACGCCTGGGCGGCGCGTCAGCGGCGCTTCACCGCCAACGCCGCGCATGAATTGCGCACCCCGCTGGCGATCATGCGTGCGCGACTGGAGAATGCGAAAGCTTCGTCGCTCAAAAGCGAACTGCTCGGCGATGCGAGCCAGCTCCGATCGATTGTGGAGGAAATGCTGGCTGCCGCCAGACTGACCGAGGGTCAGGCGCCGCTTGATCAACGCGTGGATCTGTCGGACGCCGCCCGTCGGGTCGTCTCGGACTTGTTGCCTCTCGCGATCGACCGCGACCGCTTCATCGATTTTGACTGCGTGGCGAGCGCGAAAACGCGTGGCAATCAGCGCGCCATCGAATGCGTCCTAACCAATCTCGTCGACAACGCGTTGCGCGCCGAGCCATCCAAGGGGTCGGTTGCGGTTCGACTGGACGGCGGCGGCGTGATCGAGGTCATCGATCATGGCGAAGGAATCGCCGAAGCCGACCGCGAAATGATCTTCGAACCTTTTTGGCGGAAGAACGAAGCCAATCCCGGCAGCGGTCTTGGCCTCGCCATCGCCAAGGAAATCGTCGACGCGCATGGCGGCCGCATCTGGGTCGAGGAAACGCCCGGCGGCGGCGCGACGTTCAAGGTCGCATTTCCCTTGCACGCATGACTGGAGGCGCCGGGCGGAAGGCATGCGCAAAACGAGTCTCTACGGCGCAGCTACGCGGCTGAGAGGCTTGGTGGGCGCACAAGGGCTCGAACCTTGGACCCGCTGATTAAGAGTCAAAAAAAGCCGCCTATCCAGAACTATCCGATGCTTCGCCATAGCGGAATATATCATTGAATAGAATTGACATTCTCTCCGCCATGATTTCTGATCGCCGCCAACGACTTTCGTTCACTTGGTCACCATGTGGTCACCATAGGAGACGGCATGAGCGAGCGGATCGCCAAGCTGACCAAGCGCGTCGTCGACGCGGCCCAGCCCAAAGACGAGCGTTACGTCATTTGGGATAGCGCGCTGAAGGGGTTCGGCCTCAGGGTCGAGGCGTCGGGCACGAAGACGTTTTTGGTCCGCTACCGGGTTGCCGGCCGAAAACGCTTCGTTGCGATCGGGCGCCTTGGTCCACTGACCCCGGAACAAGCTCGTGCACTGGCTCAGGCGACGCTGGCCGATGTACGCGCGGGCCATGATCCGGCGGAGGAGCGCCGCCGCGAGCGCGCCGCCATCACAGTCGCAGAGCTGGCACGACGGTTTCTGGCCGAGCATGTCACGCCGAAACGCAAGGGCTCGACGGCTATTCACTATCGGTGCCTTATTGAACGCTATCTCATTCCTCGGCATGGGGCTCGCAAGGCTTATGACCTGACACGTCCAGAGCTCGCGCGCCTTCATTTATCCATGCAGAAGCAACCGTATCAGGCCAACAGACTGCTCGCGGTGGTCGCAAGCATGTATTCGTTTGGCGAACGGATGGGACTGACGCCGGAGGCTTGTAACCCAGCGAGCCGGATCGAACGATTCCCTGAAAGCCGTCGAGAGCGGTTCCTGAGTAAAGAGGAGCTGGCGCGCCTTGGAGAAGCGTTTCGGCGTTTCGAGAGCGACGGACGCTTCAAGGAAGGGATCGCGGCCCTGAGATTGCTGTTGTTCACCGGCGCGCGTCTGCGAGAAATTCTTCATCTGCGCTGGGAGCATGTCGACCTCGAACGTGGGCTTTTGTTTCTGCCCGACTCAAAGACAGGCAAGAAGACGATCACGCTCAACGCGCCGGCAATGCTGGTGCTGCGCTCAATGGATCGATTTGGCGCCTGCGTCATTCCCGGCGCTAATCCCGAACTCCCGCGCGCCGATTTGAAGAAGCCCTGGATGGCCGTCACGGCCGCTGCGGCTCTTGAAGGATTACGCATTCACGATTTGCGCCACTCTTTCGCCAGCGTCGGCGCCGGGGCAGGACTTGGGCTCCCAATTGTCGGCAAGCTGCTGGGCCATACACAGGCCGCGACAACGCAGCGCTACGCACATCTCGACGCTGATCCAATACGTCTGGCCGCGGACAGGATCGGCGCGACCATAGCGGCGGCGCTCGACAGCCGACCTGCACCAGCGGCCCGCGATTGATCGGACGCACTTGCGGGCTGGCGCTCGTGGAAGAGAGCCGAGTACCTTTAAAGCTGCCTGCGAAGCGGCTCCAAAGGTGCGCCTCAGTTTTCGCCCGCTGGGTCGCTCGCCGCTAAGAGCGCTTCATCGGCATTGTCCAGCAGCGCGACCGTTTTGGCGACGACTCGGCGCGCATTGAGGGCCGCATGATGGGCGCGTTCGCATTCCTCGAGGAGTTCAGCGATGGTGGGCGGATAGCGGTCCTTGCGCCAGATGCGGAGGATTGCGGCGGCAAGGGTCTCGGGCGAGCGGACTGTGTCGCCAAACGCCAGAATTGCTGCGTCGACATAGGTCTGGACGTTCGGAACCATTCCGCGCGGAAAGCCGTCGAGCATGACCGTCAGCAGCAGGGAGAGCGCTTTCCGGTCTGCCTTGCCGTCCAGCGCATGGCACAGATCGTCGTCCCATGCGTGGAGGTTTTCTCTCGCCGGCAATTGTGCGCGACGGGTGAGGGCGTGCTGACGCACGGCGCCTGGATGACGAAGATCGAGTAATTTGATGCGCATCCACGCGCCAAGCCCTGCGTCGACGATATGGCGCAGGATTTTCTCGTGACCGACAAGCGGCTCGAATAGCGCCAGCGGTCGATGATCGCCCCGTTCGCCGGGGCGCAGGCCAGCGTCTGCATGCATCGATCCGATGAGCGTGAGTTCTTCCATGGTCAGCCTCGATTCGCTCTTCGTTGCAGGACGCGCGCAAGAACCTCGTCGAAATCCGCTTCGTCATGAAGCTGTCCGACCGCCGATCGATCGAACAGGCTCGATTGACGGAGACCGGCCGTTGGGAATGGCGCGCTGCGCGAGGCCGCATTTGTCCAACACGAATTGGCGCGCCAGGCGGCGGAATTTGTCGAGTGCCGAGGAACGTCGCCGTCTCGGTTGCCGGCATGATGCACTGAAGCGCGAGCTTCGAATCGGTCGGCGGCCTTCGAGCGGCGTTTTCAGACGATGATCGATACAATGGATCGTAGATTGATTCATTAGATTGGGTTGGGTGAACGGCGGTTCGCCCTTTCTGGAACGGCTGTTCACCCTTTTCGGAACCGTGGTTTACCCTTTGCGACGGATTAGGGTGAACCGGCGTTCGCCCTTTCCTGGATGAAAGGCTTCCCTGAGTTTCATTTTCGGGAAGCTGTGTGCGCATCGTGTCGGCTGCTTGACGCTCGCCTCTGTGCGCGCTCTCGGGATCTTTGATGATCCAGCGATAGTGATTGGTCTCGCGTCGGCCTTGTCCGAGTTCCACGGAGAGATGACCGCATTCGACAAGTCGGCGAATGATCTTTTGAACCCCGCGCTCGGTCACGCGACACTCCGAGGCGAGCCGGGCAATGCTGGGCCAGGCGTATCCCCTCTGTGCATTGACGAGGTCTGCGAGCACATAGGCGAGGAGGAAGGCGAGCGGCGTCAGCTCCGGATCGGCGCGCAGCTGATCGAGCCAACGAAATTTTTCGCGATGAAACGAAACGGCGTCGTCACTTGGCACCTTCTGTTCGCGGTTCGGGTCATGCGGATCGCCAAGCTGTTGCGGCTTCCGTTCTGGCGAATGCGGGGGCGAACGATCTTTGATCATGCGGCAAAGATCGGACGAGTCGCGCGCGATCAAAACGGTGGAAATCGTCTGCTGCGTCTCTGGCGCGTCTCGTCGCGCAAAGACTGGCGATCGGCGATCCTTGCGCGCGAGCTTGTCTCGAATGCCATCGTGGCGCGATGCTCCCCGCACAATTGATCCGAGCCATGTGTCCAGTTGCCAAACGCACAAAGCGCGCATAATCGTGAATTCCCCAACAAAATCGTGCTGTGGAGGGGTGGCCATGAACGTTTTGATCGGCGGGCGCGCAATGCCGTACGTGCTATTTGGAGCGCCGGCATGCTGAAAATAACCGAAGGAAACCAAACGCTTACGCGACGCGCTTTGCGTGCGGCGATCTATGACTGCTGTCCACAGCTCTCGTGCGCCAAAGCGCGAGATATTTTCGACGCGACCTTTGAAGAGCTTGCCGGCGCCATCCTGCGCGGCGAACCGGTCAAGTTGCGAAACTTTGGAACCTTCAGCGCGCGCGACAAGCGCGAACGCATCGGCCGCAACCCCAAGACCGGCGTCGAGGCCGTGATCCGTGCGCGGAAAGTCCTGACCTTCCATCCGTCACCGGCTCTTGTGGCTCGGGTAAATGGAGAAACGTCTGAACGGTTAGACGACTGACCCGTTTTCTGCGCCGCGTTCGATGCGGTCGTGGGGCGGTCGCGCCACGCTTCTCTCGAACGACCCTGGGTTTGTGATGCTTCACGGGATCGAATTGAGCTCGGGCTATTCACAGTCCGAGGCCACGCTTTCGACCAAAGCTCCATTCGACGCCGCTGTCTCGCATGACGCCGGAGATGTGCTGGTCGATGCGCTTGTCGAGGACGGGCTGCCATGGGACGAGGCTGAAGCCGAGTCCGTCGTCGATCATCGCGAAGCGTCCACTGGCGAGCTGCGTTGCGCCAACCAGTTTGCCGCTGACATAGCCTCCCGGTTGCGGCTCCCTGAAGGTGAGCCCGCGCGCGGCGGCGAGACGTTGTCCGACGCTAGAAACTTCCGCACGTTCGAGGCGCGCCAGGGTGTCGGCTCCGAATTGGAAGCGTCCGTCTGAAAGGTGCCTTGCGAAGCCCTGAGTCACCAGCACATTGCTGCGCCGCTGCAGCGCATCGGCAACGTCGCGGCCAAAGCCCGCGCGAGTTAGTGGCGTTCGACTCTGCGAGGTGAGTTCCCGATCGAGCCACGTGGCGCCATCGCTGTCGATCTGGCCTTCGAGGTCGAGCGTCGACAGGATGCGGATAGTAAGTCCGTCGCCGCCACGGCCAAGATCGTAGCGCATGCCTCGTTCCGCGATGTCGGACGGAACGCGCCAGTTGTCGGCGTCGAGCCGCTCGACATGGCCGGCCCGGCGCAGCGCCTCCAGACGCCGGACATGGAACCGGACGAAGGCGTCAGGGTCTTTGCCCTGCCGCTCGAAACTCTCGCGGATGAGGTCGCGATGACGCCCGGGTTGGTAGATGCCGCCGTCGCCCTCGGCGACGATGGCGATGTTGCGATCCGCCGCTCTTGGCTCGGCGACAACCGGCTTCGCCTCGACGATCGTTCCACGGCGAATATCGTCGAGGCGCTCCGGCTTGGCGAACTCGACGTGATGGACACGCCCGTCGACGCCATCGACGATCAGATAGACCTTGTCCCCCATCTCGTCGCCGGCGAGTCCCTTGCCAAGGACGCGGCCGACGATCGGCGCGCCGGCGCGCGCGCCGTGAAGAAGATATTGGTCGGCACCCCGCTCCTCGGCGAGGCCATGATCGGCGAGCGCCCGGTGCATGGTCTTGATGATGTCGTTTCGCTGGCCGAGCTGCTTCAAGGTCGCCTCAGCTTTGTCGGCCACAAGCCAGCGTCCGGGCTCCGTCTCGGTGGCGAGACCATAACGCTCCAGCCGCTTCGCCCGGCTGATCAAAAGATGCCGGTTCTCGCGGACCGGATAGGAGCCGCCTTGGCCCGGCCGCAGATCGACGACGCCCTCGGCCCGCTGCTCGGCGAGCAGCATCTTATCGAGCCGGGTCAGGCGCTCGGCGTTGACTTCGCTTGCGAGTTTCCGGGCGATTTCGATCTCGCTCTGATGTCCGAGTTCCCGGGTGACGAGTTCGTTCGCCCGCTGGCGGACGCCATGCGCGATGTAGTCGCCCGCGATGTTCAGAATCTTTCCGTCGTCGGTGACGCCCCGGATAATGACATGGGTGTGAGGATGGCCAGTGTTGTGGTGGTCGACGGCGACCCAGTCGAGGCGCGTGTCGAGATCCTTCTCCATCTGCCGCATGAGGTCTCGGGTAAAGCGGCGCAGGTCGGCCATCTCTTCCGCATCCTCCGGCGCAACGATGAAGCGGAATTGATGCCGGTCCTCACGCCCCCGTTCGATGAAGGCGCGGCCGTCGGCTTCATTCTCGATCGCCGAATAGGCGCGGCCCTTCTCCCCTTCACGGGTCACGCCGTCGCGTTCGAGATAGCGCAGATGCGCGTCGACCGCTCGGCTCGGGGCGCCCCGGATTTTTGGACCTGACTTCCCGGCGCGGCGTTGCGGGTTCAGCTTCACCGCTCGCGCCTTCACGATGACGCGGCGCGCGCGAAAGCGGCCTCCAGAATCGCGGCGCCATTCGCCGCTCTCCCCGGCAAGGGTCGCCGCCGCCTTCGCGCCGCGACCGCGCGCATTGAAGCGCCCGTTCTTCTTTCCGGTCCCCCCGCCAATCCTTTTCGGATCGCCGCCTGCCTTGCGAACGGCGGACTCGACCCGCTTGACGAAGGTTTGCGGCCTGCTGCCGGCGCGCGTTCCGCCGCTACGTGAACGTCCGGGACGGATGTGAAAATCGTCGGCGTCGTCGCTCGTCATATCGAGAGGATTGAACGCCAATATAGCCATCGCAATGGGCGAAAAGCGTGCGTCGCGCCAAATCGAAGGAAAGCGCGCTAAAGCGCATGTGATGCGGAAGCGCCACAGCGCCACATCGTTCATGGCCAAACGCATCTCACTGAAACCAAAATCAAAAATCGCGACCGGCGTGCCGTTCGCACCTCGCATGGCCCTGAATTGGTGCCGTTGCGATGTGCAAAAAACAATGTGCAGACAACCACTTCGTGAGCGCAGCGATCCAAGAGCGCAAGCTCGCTTTATCTTGCCCTCTTAATCGGGCGCATTTTCGTCGACTGCTTCGACATCGTCGTCTCCTCGATCTTGCGCGAAAATCCACTCTAAACTTTTCAGCCGCAAGCAGCTCTTTGACAGGCAAGTGTTCTGGCGCGCCGTGCACTCTTCCGCGCTCATTGACGGCTCGATTTTCGTCGCTCGGCCACAACAGCCAAACGACATCGGATCGGTCGCGGCGCATATTGCCAACGGATTCACGGGGCAGCGTCACAGGCAATCCGGCGTGGTCCGGTTGACCGGCCACAGGCAAGATAGCGTGCTTCCCGTCGTCCTTGGTCTGCACCAGTTCTCATCCGCTTGCGCGGAGCTCCTTGCTCAAA
>VGDY01000142.1 GCA_016869555.1 Alphaproteobacteria bacterium
GATAAGCGTTTCCTTGTCAAGCGAATCAAGTGCTTCGCGAGTCATCCAAAGCTTGAATCAGCCGCGGAGTCCCATGTCAAATTTCCGGCGCCATTCAGCTCGCTCCAAACCAGGGGTGAGCAATTACCCGAATTGAGTCTTCTCGACGGCAGGCGCGGGCCGACTGGCGCCTATCTGGCGTCGCCCGCCTATCCGCCGCCGGTCTTCACGCTCGTGTCGAATTCGAGCGCGAATTTCTTCGCGAGCATCCGTGGGCGCGTCGGTTATGCGTGGGACCGCTCGCTCGTTTATTTGACGGGCGGCGTCGCGGCGGGCGAGTCGAGAGGTCCGGCGACTCTGACGCTCGGCGCCGGCGGGCCCGATGCGATTTTCTATGCGCCCTGGTCGCAGTCGTCGCGGATGAAATATGCGATCGGCGCGGGCTTCGAATACGCCTTCGCCGATAATTGGTCGGCGCGCGCGGAATATCTGTTTCTCAACCAATCGCTCAATACCCAGGTCTTCGACAATGGCGAAGATTTTATCTTTGTGTCGCGCGTCCGAAACGAAAATCATCTTATCCGGTTCGGCCTGAATTATCACTTCGGCGAAGACAATCGAATTCCAGGCGCGATCGAATACGGTAAGCCGCAGCACGGCCACAACGGCGGCAACGGCCAAAATGCAAACGGCCTTGCGCGGAACGGCGACGCGCCGGAGCAATATAGCGTCCATGCGCAGACGACTATCGTTGCGCAAGCCTATCCGCGATTTCGCGCGCTCTATGACGGCGCGAATAGCTTTCCGTCCGGCGGCAAGGCGAACGTCGGCTCGACGACCAATGCCTTCCTCGGCCTGCGCCTGTGGGACGGCGGCGCCGTCTATCTCAATCCCGAGATCGATCAGGGCTACGGCTTGGCGAATTCGGTGGGCGCAGCGGCCTATGTGAACAGCGCGGTCGCCAAAGTCGGACGCGCCGCGCCCTACATGCGATTCCAACGCTACTTTCTGCGTCAGATCATCGGATTGAATGAAGACGGCCCAAGAGAGAGAGATTCGGATACAGGCTCGCGGAGCGAAGTGCTCGAATCGACGCAAAATCAGATTTCGGGCAAGGTCGACAAGGATCGCATCATCATCACGCTTGGAAAATTCGCCGTTGGCGATGTGTTCGATGACAATGTCTACGCGCATGATCCGACGACCGGCTTCCTCAATTTCGCGTTCAACACGATGGGCGCCTTCGACTATGCAGCCGACGCCTGGGGCTACACCTATGGGCTCGCCACAGAGTGGAAGCAGGACTGGTGGACGGTGCGCGGCGGCGTGTTTCAGCTCCCGACGATCCCGAACGGCATGGAAATCGAACCCCAAATATTTCGACAATTCATGGGCGTCGTCGAACTTGAGGCGCGCTATGATCTCTTCAATCAGCCGGGCGCCATCAAATTCCTCGCCTTTGGCGATAATGGTTACATAAGCAAGATCGACGATGTCATCCGTTACGCCTATCTCGCCAATGATTTTCCGCCTCAGGTCGACACCGCTCGGGGGCGTGCGGTCAAGACCGGCGGGGGGATCAACGTCAAGCAGCAGCTCATGCCGCATCTGGGCTTCTTCCTGCGCGCCAGCATGGCCGACGGCCGCTATGAAACGGTCGCCTATACGGACGTCGACCGGCAGCTCTCAATGGGCGTCGTCGCCGGCGGGACTTTGTGGGGACGCGACGACGACGAGATCGGCCTCGCCGGCGCCCTGGGCGGCCTGCATGGCGATCGCGTGCGTTATTTCGCACTGGGCGGAAAGAGCGTCTATATCGGCGACGGGGCGCTGTCCTATGGAGGCGAGAAGAATATGGAAGCCTATTACAAAATCGGCTTCGGCAAGAACATCGATGCGACCCTCGACTATCAGCTTCTCGTCAATCCGGCGCATAATCTCGCACGCGGACCGATTAATGTCTTCGCCCTGCGTCTGCGCGGCGCTTTTTAAGAAAGGGCGCGGCGTCATTGCGAGTAAACAACCCCTGGATTGCTTCGTCGCCACGCTCCTCGCAATGACGATCCCAATAACGCTTCAGGCCAGATAGTGCGGCAGCTTCTGCTCGAAATCCGGAAAATAACCGGAGATGACGCTGACGTCGAAGCGCGCGAGAATGCTCTCCTTGGCTTCGCGGTCGAGCAGAAAGCGGAAGGCCGCGTCGATGAGTTTTTCCGCTCCGGCGCCGCCGCCGAGCCGTTCGAAATCCCTTTGCGACAGCGTGACGCGATGCCGGGTTTCACTCGCGGCTTCCCGCACATTTACTTCGAAGATCAGCGGATCGCCGTCATCGATCATTCGCGCCTCAATGGCGGTCACAGCAGCGTCTCAATGTCCTTAGCGATTTGCTCGGGCGTATCAGTCGATGCGTAACGCTTCACGACATGCCCCTCGCGGTCGACGAGGAATTTCGTGAAATTCCATTTGATCGCTTCGGATCCGAGAATTCCCGGCGCTTCGCGCTTGAGCAGGCGATAGAGCGGATGCGCGTTCTCGCCATTGACGTCGATCTTGGCGAACATGGGGAACGTCACGTCGTAAGTCTCCGAACAGAAGGACGCGATCTCCTTTTCCGAGCCCGGCTCCTGCGCGCCGAACTGATTGCAGGGGAAACCCAACACCACGAGTCCGCGATCGGCGAATTTGCGGTAGAGCGCTTCGAGTCCGGCGTATTGGGGCGTGAAGCCGCAACGGCTGGCGACATTGACGATCAGCATGGCTTTGCCGGCGTAATCGCCGATTTTCTTCGTCGCGCCGTCGATCGTCGTCGCTTCAATGTCGTACAGAGTCATGAACCCCTCGCATGAGAAGGCGGCGCGCCAGCGCTCCAGCTAGATCACGCTGGATTGGGGCGGAATCGCCCATATGCAGACAAACGTGATCGAATCCGAAAGCGTAGAGCGCGCTCTATGCGACCAGCGTTCCGGAAGACTCGGCGTCGCCTTCGGATTCCTCCTCCAGCCCATATTCCTTCATTTTGCGATAGAGAGTCGAGCGGCCGATCCCGAGCCGCCGCGCAATTTCCGACATCTGACCGCGGTAATGCGCCAAGGCGAAGCGGATCGTCGCGGCCTCGATGTCGTCGAGCCTGCGCATTTCGCCGTTCGCCGCCATCAGAGGCAAGGCGTTCGGATCGCGGATTTCGACTCGGACGATCTCGCGTTCGCGCGGCGCCGTCGCGGCCGCTCCCGGCGCCGGCGCAGGCGGCACGCGGACCTCATAGCCTTGGACATGGGCGGCGATCTGCGGAAATTCGGCGATCGTCAGTTCATCGCCGTCGGCGAGCACGACGGCGCGAAACACGGCGTTTTCCAGCTGGCGGACGTTGCCGGGCCAGTCGTAACTTGTGAGCAGCGACAGCGCCTCCGAAGTAAGGCCGCGGATGTTGCGGCCTTCCTCGGCGGCGAAGCGCGCCGCAAAGCGCCGGGCGAGATCGGCGATGTCCTCGCGCCGGCCGCGCAGCGGCGGAATGCCGATCGGAAAGACATTGAGCCGATAGAAAAGGTCCTCGCGAAACAGGCCGCGCTTGACGAGATCGATGAGATTTTGATTGGTCGCCGAGATCAATCGAATATCGACCCGGATCGAACGCTTCGCGCCGACGGGATCGATTTCGCCCTCCTGCAGGGCGCGCAGCAGCTTGACCTGAACATCGAGCGGCAATTCGCCGATCTCGTCGAGAAACAGCGTCCCGCCGTTCGCCTCCACGAATTTGCCCGTGTGCTTCTCGGTGGCGCCGGTGAAGGCGCCCCTCTCATGGCCGAAAAGAATCGATTCGACGAGGTTGGCCGGCAGCGCGCCACAGTTGACGGTGATGAACGGCTTGCCTTTGCGATCCGACGCGCCCTGGATCGCGCGCGCGACGATTTCCTTGCCGACGCCGGATTCGCCTTCGAGAAGCACGGGGATGGAGGAATGCGCGGCGCGCTGGCCCAGGCGGATGACGCGCGCCATGTCGTCGCTGCGCGAAACGAGGTCCTTGAATGTGAGTGCGCCCTGCGCCCGGCGGCTGATGCGGCGCACTTCGTCGGCGAGCGCGGCGGCGGAGAGCGCGTTCTTGATCGAAATCTGCAGGCGCTCGGCGCCGACCGGCTTGACCACGAAGTCATGGGCGCCGGCGCGCATCGCGGAGATGACAACCTCGATCGACCCGTGGGCTGTCTGCACGATTACCGGCGTCGCGAGCTTCATGTCGCGCATCCGGGTGAGCACGCCCATGCCGTCGAGATCGGGCATCACGAGGTCCAAAATCAACAGAGCGATCGGCTTGGCCCCGTGCTGCGTCAGCCGCGCGATCGCCTGTTCGCCGCTTTCGACGGTCTCGGCCTCATATCCAAATCGCCGCGTCATAGCTTCAAGCAGACGACGTTGAACCGGATCGTCGTCGGCAATGAGAATCGTCGAGGTCATTTCGTCCCTTGCTTTCCGGGAGCAAATCGGGCGGCGAAACCCGCCACGTCAGGCCTGGCGCCTGCCGGAGTCGTCTTTGCGGCTCTTCAATCCTTGCCAAGCACAGTAAATGCGGGGTTAACCGCGCCAGGATGTAACTTTGTAGCGCCTTCCGACCCGTCGACCAAGACCCCCAGAGGGCGATCCTGGCGATTTGACGACGAATCGCTGCAAGTTATGGAGATGTCAGCGCCGTGGCGACGCCCCCGCCGGCGCGCCAGAAGCCGCGCGGCGGGAGGAAATCTGATGGATCCGCGCAAAATCGCCGGCAAGCTCATCATCGCCACGCACAATCCCGGGAAGCTTTGGGAACTCAGGCAATTGCTCGAGCCGCATGGCGTCGAGGCGGTTTCCGCCGGAGAACTCGGCCTCGAAGAGCCCGAGGAGACCGAACAGAGCTTCGCCGGCAACGCGCTTTTGAAGGCCCGCGCCGCCGCCATGGCGTCCGGACTACCCGCCTTTGCCGACGATTCCGGTCTTTGCGTCGCGGCGCTCGATGACGCCCCCGGCGTCTATTCGGCGCGCTGGGCGGGGGAGGACCGCGATTTCAAATCCGCCTGCGCCCGCGTCGAGCGCGAGCTTGAAGCGCGCGGCGCCAAGCCCCCTTACCGCGCCCATTTTGCCTGCGCGCTCGCCATCGTCTGGCCGGACGGCCATGTCGAACAGTTCGAGGGACGGGTCGACGGCGTTCTCGTCTTCCCGCCCAAGGGCGAGAAGGGGTTCGGCTATGATCCGATTTTCAGGCCCGACGGGCTCGACAAAACCTTCGGTGAGATGATGTCGGCGGAAAAACACGCCATGCCCGGCGACGGCTCGCAGGCCCTGTCGCATCGCGCCCGGGCGTTTCAGGCGCTGGCGCGGGCGTGCCTCGACTAGCGGCGTTCACGGTCGCGTTGCCGCCCAGCACTTGGCGTAACGCCGCGCTCCAACTACCTTCTCAAAAAAACGCCGCGACCGCGGAAACATGAGGAACGCGCCATGACCAAGCACGAGACTTTCGCCGCGCTCACGCCGCCGTTCAAGCCGCGCTACGGCAATTTCATCAATGGCGCATGGGCGGACGCCAAGTCCGGCCGCGTCTTCGACAACATCTCGCCGATCACTGGCCAGAAAGTCTGCGAGATCGCGCGCTCCGACAAGGACGATGTCGAGGCCGCGCTCGACGCCGCGCATGCCGCGAAAGACGCCTGGGGAACGACGAGTCCGGCGGAACGCGCGCTCATCCTCAACCGCATCGCCGATGTGATGGAGGAAAATCTCGCTCTCCTCGCCGCCGCCGAGACCTGGGACAATGGCAAGCCGATCCGCGAGACGATGGCCGCCGACATTCCGCTCGCCATCGATCACTTCCGCTATTTCGCCGGCGCCATCCGCGCCCAGGAAGGCGGCATTTCCGAAATCGACCACGATACCATCGCCTATCATTTCCATGAGCCGCTCGGCGTCGTCGGCCAGATCATCCCCTGGAACTTCCCGATCCTGATGGCGACATGGAAGCTCGCGCCGGCGCTCGCCGCCGGCAATTGCGTCGTCATCAAGCCGGCGGAGCAGACGCCGGCGAGCATTCTCGTCTGGGCGGAGCTTGTCGGCGAGCTACTTCCCAAGGGCGTGCTCAACATCGTCAATGGCTTCGGGCTGGAGGCCGGCAAGCCGCTGGCGTCGTCCAACCGCATCGCCAAGATCGCCTTCACCGGCGAGACGACGACCGGCCGGCTGATCATGCAATACGCCAGTCAGAACCTCATTCCCGTCACCCTCGAACTCGGCGGCAAATCGCCCAACATTTTCTTCGAGGACGTGGCGCGCGCGGACGACGACTTTCTCGACAAGGCGGTCGAAGGCTTCGTGATGTTCGCGCTCAATCAGGGCGAGGTCTGCACCTGTCCGAGCCGCGCGCTCATTCATGAGAAGATATACGACCGCTTCATGGAACGCGCGCTGAAACGGGTCGGCGAAATCAAGCAGGGCAATCCGCTTGATCCAGAAACCATGATCGGCGCGCAGGCCTCCTCCGAACAGCTCGAAAAAATCCTGAGCTACATCGACATCGGCAAGCAGGAGGGCGCCAAGGTGCTCGCCGGCGGCGAACGCAACAATCTCGCGGGCGATCTCGCCGGCGGCTTCTATGTGAAGCCGACCGTCTTCGAAGGCCATAACCGCATGCGGGTGTTCCAGGAGGAGATATTCGGTCCCGTCGTGTCGGTGACGAGTTTCAAGGACGACGACGAGGCGCTCGCCATCGCCAATGACACGCTCTACGGCCTCGGCGCCGGCGTATGGACCCGCGACGCGAACCGCTGCTATCGCTTCGGCCGCGCCATCCAGGCGGGACGCGTCTGGGTGAATTGCTACCACGCCTATCCGGCGCATGCGGCGTTCGGCGGCTACAAACAGTCCGGCGTCGGCCGCGAGAATCACAAGATGATGCTTGATCACTATCAGCAGACAAAGAACATGCTGGTGAGCTATAGCGAGAAAAAGCTGGGGTTCTTTTAGCCCCCTCCCCAGCCCTCCCCCGCTTCGCGGGAGAGGGAGTCCGATCCGGGCTTGGATAAACAAACCGCGTAATCTTCGCCGTTAGGGTCTCCTCTCCCATTCGAAGTCGGCTGTTGCCGACTTCGGAGTCGATGCGCAAACCGGGAACACCCGGTTTGCGAAGCGGGGGAGGGACAGGGAGGGGGAGGTGACGACAACAATAATCGAACCGCCAAGAGTCCTCGCCACGCCCGCCGCGCTCGATCTGATCGCGCGGCTGCGCCGCGAACATGGCGACCTGCTGTTTCATCAATCTGGCGGCTGCTGCGACGGCTCGGCGCCGATGTGCTATCCGCAAGGCGAGTTCCTTGTCGGCGACGGCGACGTGCGGCTCGGGGAAATCGGCGGCGCGCCATTCTATATCGGCGCGGCGCAATTCGATTACTGGAAGCACACGCAGCTCATCATTGACGTGGTGCCGGGCCAGGGCGGGATGTTTTCGCTCGACAATGGCACGGGCCTGCGGTTCCTGACGCGTTCGCGCCTCTTCTCCGACGCTGAAGCAGCGAACCTGCCGCCCGCGGCGCCGACGGCGGGACCAGCCCAACGGGGACTTTGAGGTTGACACTGGCCGGCGGGGGCCGCATATGCCGCCGACCGGCCGCGCTCGACGCGGCCGCCGTCTCTTCGCGAGACGATGGGGGAATGTCCCGAGCGGCAAAGGGGGCGGACTGTAAATCCGCTGGCTAAGCCTTCGTAGGTTCGAGTCCTACTTCCCCCACCATTTTCTCTAAAGAATGTGCTGATCCTGGGCGCTCAACAGCGTGGGCTTGGCCTTGTCAATAAAGCCAAATGGCGGCAAATTTGCCTCCGGTCCAGAGCCCATCCGGAGAATGCTGGCTCACCTGTGCTGAACCCTTACGCGGGAGGGGATCATGGAGAGATCAAATTCAAACCAAATCGTCGCCCGGTCGCCTCAACTTTGGGCCGCGATGTCCAGTTGGGGACGCGTTGCCGTTATATTGTTGGTAAGCTCGGCTTGTTCTTTGACCGCGAAAGCGGGCTCCGGTCCGCTTTATGCGAAAGGCGCCAGCGTTTTTATCCCGTTTGTTAACGCAACCGACGTCAGCAAGTCGGACGCCAGCCCTCAAATCCGGGTCGGGTTCAGCAGCAACCACAACTCTTCCTTCACTGTCACGATGGACACCGGTTCAGTAGGAATTATTGTAGGCAGTAATTATTTCACCCCTCCGGCAAAAGGGAGAGCGGATCCGAGTTTTATCGGTCCAGGATCGGAAACGCTTACCAGCAGCGGCTATTACTTCACCGGCGACTGGTATAAAACTACTGTACACTTGTATAACGATAAAGATGCGGTCGCAATCTCGACAGTGCCTGTTATGGCTGTAACCGACGTATCTTGCATAGAGGGCGCCAGAGATTGCCATATAGTTGATCACAAAGGAGTCGATGTACATTATTTTGGCGTCGGTTTCGCCGGGGGGGCGGGTCTGCCGCAGGGAACGCCGGACAAGAACGCTTTTTTGAATGTCACGAAAATATCGGGGAGCGGCTCGCTGCCTTCGCCAGGCTATATTTTATCTACGCAAGGCGCGCAGATCGGTTTGACGTCAAACAATACCAAAGATTTTGCTTTGATTAAACTGGAGCCGCTGTTGGCGCCGACTCTTGAGCAATGGCAATCCGCCCCTGCATCTCCAAATGTGCTGACCGATTGGCAACATGCGCGGGGGACGATCACGGTGAATGGCGTATCGGGACGCGGCGGCATATTGTTCGATACCGGGGTGAACACAGGTTTTTTGACGCCGCCCATCGGGGTGACCGTGAAGACCGGAATGGGGCCGACGACGCCCCACAAGGCTGAGTGCAACACGAACCCGCCGACCTGCGCCGTAAGCGGAACGACGGTTCAGGTTTCTTTTCCAGATCAAACTCAGCCGGTCGCTTCGCTAAACTATACTGTCGGCCCCAATAATGGCGCTCAAAAAGGAAATCCAGTTTCGCCCTATGCCGTGTCGGTCGACCACACCGGCGCGCCTTTTTTGAACACGACCGTTCGTATCTTGCAGGGGTTCGCTTACCTCTACGATGCCGCCAATGGTTTCATCGGCCTGAAAACCACAGGCAACACGCCTCCTCGATTTGCTATGAGTAAACTTGGGGAGTTGACTGTTGATGTGTTTTTCAGTGTTTTTTCGGTTGGGCCAAGCTTAATTTTAGCTCCGGATCAACTATCGGCTCCCTCTCCAGCCTCTTCGTTGCTACGGCGCCTCGATCCTTCCAGCCTACGGAATACAGCTGGCCTTATACCTATATTTACGATTCATATAATCGGAACTACATCGGAATTTCCTCTGGCGTTCCGGCCTCCGACAATATGCCCACCGCTACTAGAGCGTTTTGCATTTAGCTATCTGCATATCCTGCGTTTACGAGGTAGTTGGCGCACTCATCTGGCGTGAAGGTGGTCAGGATTTGGGCGATTGCGTCGCTGACGGCGTCGATTGATCGCGCGCAG
>VGDY01000143.1 GCA_016869555.1 Alphaproteobacteria bacterium
GCTCATGCCGTCTCGAACCACCGCATCGATCACCCGATCACGCAAATCTTGAGAATATGATCCACCCATCCCCGCTGGCCTCCGCCCAGCCAAAAGGTTGAATCAAAACAACCGCGATTCGGGAATCCCCTCCGAGTCAGCGTAATTGCAAAACGCTCTAATGGCGCCCTTACATCATTCGCGACCACATTCCTGTCGCGCTCTTCCTTGGCCAACGCCAGGGCGCGCACGCGACATCAAAGTGAGACGCGCTCATGCCTGAATCTCTCATTGGTCTCGGCGTCGCGGCCCTGGTATTTCTGATCACGAACAATCTCGTTCAGGAAATTCGCGCGCGGCGCACGCGCAATGGCGCACGACGCGAATAGGCGCTGCAGGAGGCGGACATGCTTGATATTCTCGATCTCGGCTTCGGCCTGTTGCTTTTTGCGGTCGCCGGCGCCTATGCGCGCGCCTGCGAGCGGCTTTAGGAGAGGCGTCATGTCCGAACCCATCATTGGACTGGTTGTCGCCGTACTGCTCGGCGTCTACCTCGTCTACACGCTGCTTCATCCCGAAAAATTCTAAAGGAGGCCCGGCGAAAAGCCGGACGTTTCGCCAATGACTCCGATTGGGCTGGCGCAGATCGCCGTCGTCCTCGTGGCCGTCATCGTCGCTGCGGTTCCGCTCGGCGATTATATCGCAAGAGTTCTGGCCGGGGAGCGAAACCTGCTGACGCCGGCGCTCGCGCCGGTCGAACGCGTCTTCTACAGGCTCGCCGGCGTCGATCCGGCGCGGGAGCAAAGCTGGTTTTCCTATACGATGGCGATGCTCGCCTTCAGCGTCGTCGGGTTCCTATCGCTTTACGCCCTGCAACGGCTCCAGGCCTATCTGCCGCTCAATCCTCAGGGTTTTGACGGGGTTCCCGCCGGTCTCGCCTTCAACACCTCGATCAGCTTCGTCACCAACACCAATTGGCAGAACTACAGCGGCGAAACGACGATGAGTCACTTGACTCAGATGCTCGGCCTCACCGTGCATAATTTCGTCTCCGCCGCGACCGGCCTGGCGATGGCCTTCGCCTTGGTGCGCGGATTCTCCCGCGCGGAGTCGCCGACGATCGGCAATTTCTGGGTCGATCTCACCCGTTCGACGCTTTACGTGCTCCTGCCGCTGTCGATCGTCGTCGCCCTCGCGCTCGTCGCGCTGGGCGCGCCGCAGACGCTTCAGGGATCGATCGAAGCGACGACGCTCGAGGGCGCCAAGCAGACCATCGCCATCGGCCCGATGGCCAGCCAGGAGGCGATCAAGGAGCTTGGCACCAACGGCGGCGGCTTCTTCAACGCCAACTCCGCCCATCCTTTCGAGAGTCCCAATGCGCTTTCCAACATGCTGGAGATTTGGGCGCTGCTGGTCATCCCCTTCGCGACCGCCTTCGCCTTCGGGCGCGCGGTTCTCGATCATCGGCAAGGCCGCGTGATCGCCATCGCCATGATGATCGTGCTCGTCACCGGCGTGCTGATCGCTTACTGGGCCGAGGCGGGCGGAAATCCTTTGCTGACCGAGATCGGCGTCGATCCGTCGCCCGGCAATATGGAAGGCAAGGAGGTCCGCTTTGGCGTTGCGATGAGCGCGCTGTTCGCCGCCGCGACGACCGGCACGAGCTGCGGCGCGGTCAACGCCATGCATGACTCCTTCATGCCGCTCGGCGGTCTCGCGCCGCTGTTCAACATGCTGATGGGCAGCATCGCGCCGGGCGGCGTCGGCGCCGGTCTCTACGGATTCCTGGTGCTGGCGATCATCGCCGTTTTCGTCGCCGGCCTCATGGTCGGCCGCACGCCGGAATATCTCGGCAAGAAGATCGAGACGCGCGAGATGAAGCTGGCGATGCTGGCGGTGCTGATCTATCCGCTCAGCGTCCTTGGCTTCACCGCCGTGTCGGTCATGCTGGAGACCGGACTCGCCAGTCTGAACAACGCCGGCCCGCACGGACTCTCCGAAATTCTTTACGCCTTCGCCTCCACCACCGACAACAACGGGTCGGCCTTCGCGGGACTGAACGGCAATACGCCCTGGTACAATACGACGCTCGGCGTCGCCATGCTGCTCGGCCGCTTCGCCTTCGTCATTCCCGTCTTGGCGATCGCCGGCTCCTTCGCGGCGAAAAAGAAAGCCGCCGCCTCGGTCGGCGCCTTTCCGACGCATGGGCCGCTGTTCGTCGGGTTGCTGCTCGGCGTCATCGTCATCCTCTATCTCTTGCAATATTTCCCGGCGCTCGCGCTCGGCCCGATCGTCGAGCACTTCGCGCTGCTTGCCGGAAAAACCTTCTAAGGAGCATGTCCATGTCGCATAAGCTCGCCGCTCCCGGCTTGTTCGACGCCGCGATTACAAGGCGCGCCGCGCTCGACGCCTTCAAGAAGCTCGATCCGCGACGCCTCGCGCGCAATCCGGTGATTTTCGTCACGGAAATCGTGTCGGCGGTGGTCACCGCGTTCTTCGTGCGCGATCTCTTGACGCAGAACGGCGTCGCCGCTTTCTCCGGCCAGATCGCCGCCTGGCTCTGGTTCACCGTGCTCTTCGCCAATTTCGCCGAAGCGGTCGCCGAAGGACGCGGCAAGGCGCAGGCCGACGCATTGCGCCGGACGCGCAGCGATTCGCGCGCCAAACGGCTGACCGATCCGCAAAGCAGAAGCGGCGCGAAGCCTGTCTATGAAAGCGTGTCGGCGCTCGATCTCAAGCTCGGCGACATTGTCCTGGTCGAAGCCGGCGAACTCATTCCCGGCGACGGCGAGGTGGTCGAAGGCGTCGCCTCGGTCAATGAATCGGCGATCACCGGCGAGTCCGCGCCGGTCATTCGCGAGGCGGGCGGCGACCGTTCGGCGGTCACCGGCGGCACCACGGTGCTCTCGGACTGGATCAAGGTGAAGATCACCGCGGCGCCGGGTTCGAGCTTCATCGATCGGATGATCGCGCTCGTCGAAGGCGCGCAACGCCAAAAGACGCCGAATGAGCTGGCGCTGTCGATCCTCCTCTCCGGACTGACGATCATTTTCCTCATCGTCTGCGTGACGCTCTGGCCGCTCGCGGCCTATTCCGGCGCGACGATTTCGATCACCGTGCTGATCGCCCTGCTCGTCTGTCTGATCCCGACGACGATCGGCGGACTGCTCTCGGCGATCGGCATCGCCGGCATGGATCGGCTGATCCGATTCAATGTCATCGCCACCTCCGGTCGCGCGGTCGAAGCCGCGGGCGACGTCGACACGCTGCTTCTCGACAAGACCGGCACGATCACCTTCGGCAATCGCATGGCCGACGAATTCGTTTCGGTCGAGGGCGTTTCCGAACACGCCTTCGTCGAAGCCGCTTTGCTCGCCTCGCTCGCCGATGAAACGCCGGAAGGGCGGTCGATCGTCGCTCTGGCAAGGGGCGTTCTTGGCGCTGCGACGCCGAACCTCGGCCCCGACGCGAACATCGTTCCCTTTTCCGCGCATACGCGCATTTCCGGCGTCGATCTGCCCGGCCGGACGCTGCGCAAAGGCGCCGTCGACGCGGTCGCCGCGCATGTAACCTCCGTCCCCGCCGATTTCGAACGCGCGGTCGAGCGCATCTCGCGCGCGGGCGGAACGCCATTGGCCGTCACGGAAAACGGCGCGCTGCTCGGCGTCATTCACCTCAAGGACATCATCAAGCCGGACATCAAGGCGCGCTTCGCCGCCCTGCGCGCCATGGGCATCAAGACGGTGATGGTCACCGGCGACAATCCGATCACCGCGGCGGCGATCGCCGGAGAGGCGGGAGTCGACGATTTCATCGCGCAGGCCAAGCCCGAGGACAAGCTCTCCTACATCCGTAGGGAACAGCAGGGCGGCCGCCTGATCGCGATGTGCGGCGACGGCACCAATGACGCGCCGGCGCTGGCTCAGGCCGACGTCGGCGTCGCCATGCAGACCGGCACCCAGGCGGCGCGCGAAGCCGGCAATATGGTCGACCTCGACAGCGATCCGACCAAGCTCATTGAGATCGTCGCAATCGGCAAACAGCTGTTGATGACGCGCGGTTCGCTGACCACTTTCTCGATCGCCAATGACGTCGCCAAATATTTCGCGATCATTCCGGCGCTGTTCGTCGTCGCCTATCCGGAACTCCAGGCGCTGAACGTCATGAAGCTCGCCTCGCCGCAATCGGCGATTCTCTCGGCGGTGATCTTCAATGCGCTGATCATCATCACCCTCATCCCGCTCGCGCTGAAGGGCGTTCCCTACCGCCCGATCGGCGCCGCCGCGCTGCTACGGCGAAACCTGCTGATCTACGGGCTCGGCGGCCTCGTCGCGCCGTTCATCGGCATCAAGCTGATCGATCTCGCCGTCTCGGCCATTCACCTCGCTTAAGGAGGCCTTTTAGATGCTCTCCCATCTTCGTCCGGCGATCGTCATGCTCGTTATTTTCACCGCGCTCACCGGCGTGATCTATCCGCTCGCCATCACCGGCGTCGCCCAGCTCGCCCTGCCGGCGCAGGCGAATGGAAGCCTGATCGAACGCGACGGCGCCATCGTCGGCTCGACGCTGATCGGGCAGAACTTCGTCTCTGATCGCTATTTCCATGGCCGGCCCTCGGCGACGACCGGCCCCGATCCGGCCGATCCGTCGAAGTCGATCGACGCGCCCTACAACGCCTCGAATTCGATGGGCTCCAATCTCGGTCCGACCTCGAAAAAGCTCGTCGATCGCGTCAACGGCGCGATCGAGGCGGAATTCGCCGCAGGCCGGATCGATGTCGTCGCCGCCGACGCCGTGACGACCTCCGCCTCCGGACTCGATCCGCATATTTCGCCGCAATTCGCGCTGGCGCAGGCTGGAGCCGTCGCCAAGGCGCGCAAACTCAGCGAGACGCAGGTGCGCGCGCTGGTCGACGCAAATACCGAAAGGCGCATGCTTGGCGTGATCGGCGAGCCGCGCGTAAATCTTCTCTTGCTCAATCTGGCCCTCGATCGCTTACAATGAGGCGGAGTCTTCAGAAGGCAGACGTCCGTGGCTCGCGACGACGGAGACTTCGAGCGCCGACCTGATCCGGACGCGCTCCTTGCCCTGAGCGACAAGGAGGGCAAGGGAAAGCTGCGCGTTTTTCTCGGCGCCGCGCCGGGCGTCGGCAAGACCTATGCGATGCTGGCGCGCGCGCAAACCGCGAAGGCCGAGGGCGTCGACGTCGTCATCGGCCTGGCCGAAACCCACGGGCGCGCCGAAACGCAGGCGCTCCTGAACGGTCTCGAGACGCTTGCGCGTCGCACATGCGACTATCGCGGCCGGATCATCGAGGAATTCGACATCGACGCGGCGCTGGCGCGAAAGCCTCAGGTCATCCTCGTCGACGAACTCGCCCACACCAACGCGCCCGACAGCCGCCATCCCAAACGCTGGCAGGACATCGAGGAGCTGCTCGACGCCGGCATCGACGTCTGGACGACGCTCAATGTCCAGCATCTCGAAAGCCTCGCCGACGTCGTATCGCGCGTCACCGGCGTCGCCGTGCGCGAGACCGTGCCGGATCGCGTGCTGCAGAACGCTTCAGACGTCATTCTCGTAGACATCACGCCCGATGAGCTGCTGCAGCGACTGAAGGAAGGCAAGGTCTATGTTCCAGAGACCGCGAGACGCGCGATCCAGAATTTCTTCACGCCGCGCAACCTCACGGCGCTGCGCGAACTCGCCCTGCGTCGGACCGCGGAGCGCGTCGACGACCAGATGGTCGACTTCCTGCGTCAAGGCGCGATCGAAGGGCCCTGGGCGACCGCCGAGCGCCTGCTCGTCTGCGTCGGCCGTGATGCAAACTCCGAGGCGGTGGTGCGCGCCGGCGCGCGCCTCGCCACGGCGCTCAACGCCACCTGGATTGCGCTTTACGTCGAGCGCGCCGGCCAGGAAGAAGAATCTGCCGAGGTCGTGAGAAACGTCGACCAGGCGCTGCGGCTCGCGGAGCGGCTCGGGGCGGAAATCGCCCGCGCGCCAGGCGACGATCTCGCAGGCGAAGCGCTGCGTTTCGCGCGACGCGAGAATATCACCCAGATCGTCCTGGGCCGCTCGCGTGCGCGGGCTTTTTCTCGACTGCTGCGGCGATCGCTCACTGACGAAATTCTTCGGCGATCGACCGACATCGCCGTTCACGTCGTTGTGCAGGAGGACAGCCCGCCGCACGTCCGACGGGCCTGGAAATTGCCGACCTTGTCACAGACGTGGCTCGCCTTCGGCGGCGCTACGGTCTCCGTCATGATGACGGTCCTGGTCGGATATGGCATCGAGCGCTGGCTCGGCCTCGTCAATCCGTCGGTCATCTTCCTGCTTCCCGTCGTGCTTTGCGCCGTGTGGCTGGGGATGTGGTCGGCGATCGCTGCGGCGCTCCTGTCCTTTCTGGCCTGCGACTTCTTCTTTTTCGATCCGCGCTACGAACTGACGATCTCGCAGCCGCAGGAATTTCTTTCGCTCCTCGTCGCGCTGGCGGTCGCCGTCATCACCGGAATGCTCGCGAGCAAAATGCGCGACTATGCGCGAAACATGCGCCAGCGGTCTCAGGCCGTGCAGTCGCTCTTCGAATTTTCCCGCAAGCTCGCCGCCATAACCACGCTCGACGACATTCTCTGGGCGTCCGCGCTGCAAATTCAGAAAGCTGGCGACGCGTCCTGCGTCATGATGCTGATCCCTGAAGACAGCGGGTTGAAAGTGTCGGCGGCCTGGCCGCCGGTCGATCGGATGGACGCCGGCGAACTTGCCGCCGCCCGCTGGGCGCAGGAAAAATCCGAGCCTGCCGGATGGCGGACGGACACGCTGCCCAATGTGCGCTTTCGATTCCGGCCGCTCGCGACGGCGCGCGGGGTCGTCGCCGTTTGCGGGATCGAGCCCAAGTCGCCGGAGGAGCCGCTCTCCGCCGCGGCGGAAAGCACGATCTCCTCGCTCATCGAACAGACGGCGATCGCGATCGATCGGTCGATGCTGGTTGGCGAATCGGTCAAGGCGGCGGCGCTTGAAGAAAATGAAAAATTGCGGACGATTCTGCTCTCCGCCCTGTCGCATGATCTTCGCACGCCATTGACCTCGATCACCGGCGCGGTGACGAGCCTGCGCGAGCTTGGCGAGAAGCTTCCGCTGGAGGACCGCAAGGACCTTCTCCTGTCGATCGAAGAAGAGGCCGGGCGTCTGTCGCGCTTCATCGCCAATATGCTCGACATGTCGCGCATCGAGTCGGGCGCGGTGGCGCCGCGCAGCGATCTCGTCGATGTGGCGGAGGTGATCCGCACCGTCCTCGAACGGTCCAAGAAGATTTTTTCGGGCAAGGACACCTCGATCAGCATCGCGCCCGACCTTCCGGCAATTCGAGGCGACGCCAATCTGCTCGGCCAGGTTCTCTTCAATCTGATCGACAATGCGCATAAATACGGCGGACTGACCGGCGCGATCATTCACGCCCGGCGCGAAGGCGGAGATGTCGTGATCACCGTGACCGACGAGGGACCTGGCGTGAAACCGGCCGACCTTGAGCGCATCTTCGAGAAATTCTATCGCAGCGGGCGCGTCGACGGCCGCAAGGCCGGCACCGGCCTCGGCCTCTCCATCTGCCGCGGACTGGTCAAAGCGATGGGCGGAACCATCGTCGCGCAAAGCCCGGCCGTGCGCCGCCGGGGGACGAGAATCATCATGCGGTTTCCCGCCGCAAGCGAATCGACGCGGGTCGTTGCGGCATGATCGGCGCGAGCGTTCTTGTCGTCGACGACGAACCTCAAATCCTACGCGTCCTGCGGCCGTCGCTGACGGCGAGCGGCTATGAGGTGCGCGAAGCGGCGACAGGCCGCGAGGCGCTCGCTTGCGTGTCCGATCATGCTCCCGATCTCATCATCCTCGATCTCGGACTGCCCGACATGGAGGGCAAGGAAGTGCTGCGAAGGCTGAGAATATTCACGCGAACGCCGGTGATCGTTCTCTCGGCGCGCGATCGTGAATCGGAGAAGATCGCGGCGCTTGATCTCGGCGCCGACGACTATGTCGAGAAGCCCTTCGCGATGGGGGAATTGCTGGCGCGCATGCGCGCCGCCCTGCGGCATTCGCAGGATGCGGCTCTAGAGTCCGAATGCGTCGTCGCCGACGGGCTTGTGGTGAATGTTCCAAAGCGCATGGTGACAAGAAACGGCGCGCCGGCGAAACTGACGCCCAAGGAATTCGATCTTCTCGCCTTTCTCGCGCGACATGCGGGCCGGCCGGTGACGCACCGGGAAATCCTGAAAGCCGTATGGGGCCCGGCGCATCAAAACGACAGTCAGACCCTGCGCGTCTTCATCGGTCAGTTGAGGGCGAAGATCGAGGACAACGCGGCGGCGCCCAGAATCATCGTCACCGAGCCCGCCGTCGGCTACCGCTTCATGGCGTCCGAGCGCTGATGTCTCGCAGAATGATTTGAGATCGCTACCCAGATCACGCTGCATTTGGGCGCCCAAATGCAGACAACGTGGTCGATTCCAAAAGTTTAGAGCGCGCTTTTCGCGAAAAACCGGTTCCCACTTTTTCGCAGCGCGCTCTAACGCAAATCAATCGATGCTTGGATCAATCCCGGTCAAAGACAGAGCAAAGACGACGATGCATAGCGCGAGCGCGACCGTGACTCCGACAAGCGGCGCGGCGAGACCAGGGATTTTGTTGAGCAGACGCATGAACCGATTCGCCTGAGAAAGAGCGCGATCTAAATGGCGCCCCGTTAAAAGAGGGTTAGCGACTCCCTGTCAAGAGCAAAGCGAAAGCGTCAAACAAATAGGCGATTGTTGTCCCGGCTCCCCGGCGAACCCCGAGGGCCCCGGACAGCTCACTTGCGGCGCCTGCGACGCCAGGTTTCGAAAACCCAGGCGCCGGCCAGAAGCGCCAGAAGATAGACGAGCGCCATGCGCGCGATATCCGGCAGCTGATCCGCCAGTCCCGGCCAAAAAAGTAACGCCAAGAGCGTGACGACGCCAGCCAGGAGAGCCGCCAGCAGCGCATCGTAATCCATTCTCGCCCACCCTTCCGAACGCCGCCCGCTCTTTAGATAGGGACCAAGACTCAAAACAAAATTCGAAAACCCGCTTTCCTTCGTTAACAATGATTTCAAGAAGCTTTCCGTCGGTCGCGGTTTCGTCCGCCGCCTGGCCTGCCAAAGCAATGAAATGCTGGGAAGCAGGCCGACTCGGTCAAACGGAACGAATACGCAAGCTAAGCGTTAGACTTGGTGCAGCCCGCCTTTCGGCTGCGACTTAGGGTCCGGACTCAATTAACTCCTATCCAATATGCCAAGGTAGCGACGAAGCAGAGGGCCGAGAAGAAATTTTGAGCGAGCTTGTCGTATCTGGTTGCGATGCGCCTGAAGTCCTTCAGCCTGCAA
>VGDY01000144.1 GCA_016869555.1 Alphaproteobacteria bacterium
TACGCCGACATCCGTTCGGTGATCGAAACCGCCCGACGCCGCGCCATCGGCGCCCTGGACGCCATCCGCCTCACCCTCGCCGGAAAGCCCTTGACGCTCGCGGCGTGACGGGAACGTGAGCAATTACCAATTCGGTCTCGAAACCCCAGACCCAGGGGCCGTTCTGCCAATTGAATCCCGTCTGCGCGCCGACGGCGACGCCTGGACGCGTGACGCTCGGCGGATAGAGATCGAAGATCGGCGAACCGAAGCCGCTCGTCGCCTGGAGCCGCTCGCCCGCATGGAGCGGAAAGCCGCCGCCGAGAGTGGCGCCGACATAGAGGCCCGCCCAATTGAAGACCGGCGGCGGCGCATCCTCGCCACGCGCGGTTGAACCCAGCGCGCAGAAAGCGAAGCAAGCGGCGACGGCGGAAAAAACCCGCGCAACGGCGATCGCCCGCGCCCGAGGGCGGGTAGCGGCGCCGCTCGAATGCGGGCAGGATCGCGGCCTATGTATGCGCCTTCTCATAATCTTGCGGGCGGCGTTTCCGTTGGACAAGCGACGAAGCCGCGCCAGAACAGGTCCTGCGTCGGGCGCGAATCATCGCTCGGCAATAGTGAAACTCTGTGACGGATTTTCGCAGCGCTGCTGGCGCAGTCCTTGCTTCAAACTGCAAAAAAGGCCAGCAGCCGAGAAATATGGCGGGACGACGCCGCCGAAAGGGAGTTCTGACGATGGACTCACGCCTAACGCAGTTCGACGAACTGGCTGGAGCGGATGGCTGCACCCGCGCCCCGTATCGGAAGCTTTCGCAGTGGCTGGCCGCGACGCCGCCCGAACTCCTGGCGTCTCGGCGCGAGCAGGCGGAGCTGTTGTTTCGGCGCATCGGCATCACTTTCGCGGTCTATGGCGCGCAGGACGCGACGGAACGACTCATTCCCTTTGACATTTTGCCGCGCATCCTCTCCCGCGGCGAATGGACGACGCTCGAAAAGGGCCTGATCCAGCGCGTCGCGGCGCTCAACGCCTTCCTCGCCGACATCTACGGCGCCGGCGACATCTTAAAGGCCGGAATCGTTCCAGCGGACCTCGTCTACCGCAACCCCGCCTACTGCCCCGATATGGCGGGCTGGCGCGTTCCCTATGACATTTTCGTCCATATCGCCGGCGTCGACATTGTGCGCACCGACGATCAGGGCTTCTTCGTTCTCGAGGACAATGCCCGGACGCCTTCGGGCGTCTCCTACATGCTTGAGAACCGCGAAGTGATGATGCGGCTTTTCCCCGAGCTGTTCGCCCTGCATCGGGTCGCGCCGATCGAAAATTATCCCGATGAGCTGCTCGCGACCCTGCGCTCGGTCGCGCCGCCCCGCGCCAACGGCGATCCGACGATCGTCCTGATGACGCCCGGCCAGTATAATTCGGCCTTCTATGAACATTCCTTTCTCGCCGACAAGCTCGGCGTCGAGCTTGTCGAGGGACGCGATCTCTTCGTTCGCGACGATGTCGTCTTTATGCGCACGACCGAAGGTCCGCGCCGCGTCGACGTCATCTATCGGCGCATCGACGACGATTTCCTCGATCCGCTGTGCTTCCGGCCGGATTCGGCGCTGGGCGTCGCGGGCCTGATGGGCGCCTATCAGGCAGGCAATGTGACGCTCGCGAATGCAGTCGGCGCCGGCGCCGCCGACGACAAGGCGATGTATACCTATATGCCTGAGATCATTCAGTTTTACCTTGGAGAAGCGCCGCTCTTGCAGAATGTTCCAACGTTCCGCTGCCGCGAAGCCGAAGCGCTCGCTTACGTGCTCGATCGCCTCGACGAGCTTGTGGTCAAGGAAGTGAACGGCTCGGGCGGCTATGGCATGCTCGTCGGTCCGCATGCGACCAGGGCGCAGATCGAGGAGTTTCGCGCCAAGCTTAAGGCGCAACCCCAGAATTTCATCGCTCAGCCGACGCTGGCGCTTTCGACATGCCCGATCGCTTTGGCGAGCGGCGTGGCGCCCCGCCACGTTGATCTGCGGCCCTTCGTCCTTCAGGGCGCGAATGGCGCGCGGGTCGTGCCCGGCGGTCTGACCCGGGTGGCGATGACCGAGAAATCGCTGGTGGTGAATTCCAGCCAGGGCGGCGGCACCAAGGACACCTGGGTGATCGACGACGCCTGGGTCGACGAGGAGGCGATAGGCCAAGCGTGATAGAAGGCTCGCAATGCTTCGCAATGAATGCAGATGATCGCCGAAGCGAATCGTAACCGGACGAGCTGATGCTGTCACGCACCGCCGACAATCTCTATTGGCTTGCCCGCTACATGGAGCGCGCCGATTTTCTGGCGCGCGCCATACAGGCGTCGCGCCGTCTCGCCGCGCTGCCGAAGGCCTATGGCGGCGACGAAACCGAGTGGGAAAGCGTCCTGCTGTCCTCGGGCGCGGCGCTGGCGTTTGAAAACTCCGGACGTCCGGTCGACGAAGGCAATGTCGTCGGCTTTCTCACTTTCGCGCCGGATAATCCCGGATCGATCCGCAATTGCCTCGAGCAGGCGCGCGCCAACGCCCGCGCCGTCCGCACGGCGCTGACCATCGAAATGTGGGAATCGATCAACGACGCCTATCTCGAAATGCGCGCGCTCGAATCACGCGGCGGCGTTCCTTGCGCGCAGGAGCTTGCCCGCTTTCTCGAACTGATCAAGCAGACCTCGCTGACCTATGACGGCGGCGCCTATCGCACGATGCTGCGCAATGACGCTTACTGGTTTTCACGCGTCGGCCTGTTCATCGAGCGCGCCGACAATACGGCGCGTCTGCTCGACGTGAAATACCATGTGCTGCTGCCCGAAAAGGAGATCGTCGGCGGGTCGCTCGACTATTTCCAGTGGTCGGCGATTCTGCGCGCCGTTTCCGCGCATACCGCTTATCATTGGGTCTATCGCACCAGCATGAAGCCCTGGCTCGTCGCCGATCTCCTGATCCTTCGGCCGGAAATGCCGCGCTCGCTGATTTCCTGCTATGAGTCGATCGTGCGCAATCTCGACAATCTTGCGCGCGCGCACGGGCGCCAGGGCGCATCTCAGCGCCACGCCCGCGGCGTCTATGGCCGGCTCGAGAAACTCAGCATGGAAAGCGTTTTCCAGGGCGGGCTGCACGAATTCGTGCAGTCCTTCATCGCCGAGAACAACCGGCTGGGCGCGCTGATTTCCGAGCAGTACCTCTTTTGAGCGACATCTGATGCGCATCCGCATACGCCACGAAACCACCTATCGCTATGCGGAGGCGCCGCGCATGGCGGTGCAGCACCTGCGCCTGACGCCGCGCAACCACGACGGGCAGCATGTCGTCGGCTGGCGCATCGACGTCGATCGCGACTGCCGACTGGTTCAGTCGGAAGACGCCTTCGGCAATACGCTCCACCGCTTCTCGGTGGATGGGCCGATCGAGTCGATCTCGACGGTGGTCGAGGGGGAGGTCACGACCTTCGACATGGCCGGAGTCGTGTCGGGCGCGGTCGAGCGCTTTCCGCCGATCCTTTACATGCGCGAGACGCCGCTGACGGCGCCGACCGCGGCGATCTGCGCTTTCGCGCGCGAGGCCACGTCAAAGGAAAGCGGCGCGCTCGCCAGGCTGCATGCGCTGCTTGGCGCGCTCCATGAATCCTTGACGTTCGACGCCGACGCCACCCATGCGACGACCACCGCGGCGGAATGTTTCGAGCATCGACAGGGCGTCTGTCAGGACTTCGCCCATCTCTTCATCGCCTGCGCGCGCGAAATCGGCGCGCCGGCGCGCTATGTCAGCGGCTATTTCCTGCGCAGCGACGGCGAGGATCAGGTCGCCGGCCATGCATGGGCAGAGGCCTATGTCGAGGATCTCGGCTGGGTAGGCTTCGATCCCGCGCATGGCGTTTCGCCGCACGAAAATCACGTGCGCGTCGCGATCGCGCTCGACTATCTCGGCGCCGCGCCGATCCGCGGCGCGCAGTCCGGCGGCGCCGGCGAAACCATGGACGTCAGGATTAGCGTCGCGCAGGCGCCCGCCTTCAGCCAGTCCCAATCGCAGTCGCAGTAGCTTCGCTCGAAGGAAAGGCGGTCGCGCCGCGCGTTAGGTCTTCGTGCGTCTCGGCGAGGCTTCGCGACGGTTCGCGCGGTTCGGTCGCAGCGCTTGACGCGAAGCGCAGGCCAAATTCGTCATATTGGAAATCGCATGCGCCGCTTTGGCTCAGCGCGACGACGACGCGCGGCCAGACGCCTTTCCTCTCCCAGCGATGATAGCGGGTATAGGCCGTGTACCATTTGCCGAATTGCGGCGGCAGATTGCGCCAGCCCGAACGGGTGCGAAGAATCCAGAACACCGCTTCGAGAAAAAGCCGATTGTCGCGACCACTGCAGCCGGGGTCGCCCGCTTTTCCGGGAAGCACCGGAGCCACGGCGCGCCAAAGTTCTTCGGAAAGATAATTGTCGACCAATCGATCCTCCGCCGCCGCGATGCGACGTCGCGCCGCTCGGACGAACCCGGAGGCAAGGGGCCGCCCGCAACCGACCGAGGAGCAACTCTACCTAAGGTTGTGTATTATTGCAACACAACCTGATCGGTCGCGGCGTCGACGCCGGCCTGCGGAGGCGGTTCGTTTGAGGGCCGCGCGCTTGCGGCTTGCGCGCCCCTGTGGCACACAGGCGCCGAACGCGCCGACGCGGTTTTTTCAAGTGTCGGGCGGTCCAGCGCTGCAGTAGCTCAGTGGTAGAGCACTCCCTTGGTAAGGGAGAGGTCGAGAGTTCAATCCTCTCTTGCAGCACCATTTTCTTTCATAGAAATCAGCACCTTGCCGTATCGGCCGGAAAGTCGATTCGGCAAGTGCAGGCAGAACAGAGCAGGAAGATGCACGCAAATCCGTGCAGAATCCGTGCAGTTTGTTCGCCCGATGTTCACCTAAAAGCCTAGCCTATGCTGGCCCTGCCTTGCTGCGCATCTTTATCGCTTTAGCATCAATAATGCGCATTAAATACCTTGACTGCGCACTTATGCGCATTTAGATATCCTGATGCGCATCAAGCCCAGGGACAAATCGTGGCCAGGATGAACATTTCTATTCCAGATGAAATGCGCGACGAGATCGAAGAACTCGGCGCGCGCGTGAACTGGTCTGCAATCGCTCAAGAGGCCTTCGCCCGTCATCTACGGGTTCTTGCGTTACCAAAGGAGTCAGACATGGAGACCGCGCTAGACCGCTTGCGTTTATCCAAGCAGAAGTTCGAAATCGGAGAAGAAGATCGTGGGATGGAGGAAGGAAAGGAGTGGGCAATGCAATACGCCGAATATGCCGACCTCCAAAGGATTGGGAACATTCCCGGTCACGTACTCGAACACGACGGCTTCAGTCTCGGGGCATTGCTCAAACTCTTTGAGGATGAAAGTGTCGATAAGGAGTATTTTTTTGGCGACGAAAAAAACGTCTCCGATGCGCGCGTTACTGGGTTCCTTAAGGGCGTGCAAAACTTCTGGAATGATGCAAGGTCGCGGCTGTAAAAATGGCGGTAGCGCTGACATAGCAAAGGTGTCAGCGCGATTGCCTACTTCCATGCCATCTAATTTATTGCTGCACTCCGAGAAGTCTTCCCATTAGAAGTCATCTTTGCGCTGTCGGTCGCGGAACGCCTGCTTCGCAGCCTACCGCGCGGCGTCCTCGTACGTCATCGAGAACACCATATCCTTCAGCCAGCGGCGGAAATCGGCGTTGTCGCTGAATTGCTTGAACAGCTCCGCGTCATCCTTGAGGAAGGTGGTCATTGCTCGCTGGAGCGCCTTGTCGTGTTCGATTCGCGCGTTCTGCTTGTCGGAGTTCTTCTTCGCGTTCTGGTAGGCCTTGTCCGCCGCCACTTTTGCGGGGATGTCTTCGGTGACCAGTTTCCTGATGCGGTCGCCATCCGACCAGGCGATATTTCCGAATTGATCGTTGAACAGCCGCAAAATATTGGACAGACGGTCAAGCTCTGGCTCGGGTTTGCCACCGCCTCCTTCGGTCGGGGCGGGCAAGATTTCCGCATCCTGGTCGGCCAGTTGAATCCGCACTGCGGCCTGTTTCTCGACGCGGTAACTATCCATGTCGATGGCTTCGAGGATGCCCTTTGAGAGGTCTTCCTCTTTGGGAGCCGGCAGTTTCGGCACTAGGAAATTGAGGAAGATCGACAGTTTCTCCCATTCAGCGTTCGTGTACGGCAGGATTGCCGACAGAAAACCATAACTGCGCGTAAATGCCTTTGCTTTGCTCTTGAAGTCGACCTGGCCGTCCTCATCAAGCCGTTCAAGGTATAGTGCAACGCACGCATCGAGTATCGGGTCGAATTGCGTTCGATCGACCCCGCGCAGGTAGCGCGTCGCGAGGTCATCGACATCGGCTTCCGTATAAACGCCCGCCCTGTCGAGATCATTCTTGAGGTCGTGCAACTTGTTCGCGTCAGTTTCCTGCGCGAGAACTGTCGTGCGGTAATACGGCTCGAACGCCGCCTGGATAGTTTCGACATCATTCATAAAATCGAGAACGAACGTGTCGTGTTTTTTCGGATGCGCGCGATTGAGACGCGAAAGCGTCTGCACGGCTTTGATGCCCGAGAGCTGCTTATCGACATACATCGTATGCAACAGCGGCTCGTCATAGCCGGTCTGGAACTTGTCTGCGCAGATGAGGAACCGATACGGGTGCTCTTGCACCTTGTCGGCAATCTCGCGCGACGGAAACCCGTTGAGCGTGGCTTCCGTTACCTTCGCGCCGCCAAACTCATGCTCCCCCGAGAACGCCACGATCGCCTTGTAAGGGCTCTTCCGCTCTTCGAGGTAGCCGCGTATGGCGTGGAAGTATTGGATTGCGCGTTCAATGCCGCTCGTCACCACCATCGCACGCGCTTCGCCGCCGATCTTTTGCAGGTCAATTACTTGTTCGTGGAAGTGGTCGACCATGATTTCCGCCTTCAGCTTGATTGCATGGTCGTTGCTCTCGACGAACCGCCGTAACTTCTTTTTCGCGCGCTTCGTATCGAACTCCGGGTCGCTCTCTACCGTCTTCACCAGTTTGTAATAGCTATTGACCGGCGTGTAATTTTTCAGGACATCGAGAATGAAGCCTTCGTCGATCGCTTGCTTCATCGTGTAGTTATGGAATGGCCGATACTTCGTCTTGCCCTCGTCCGAAAACGGCTCGCCGAAGATTTCTAGTGTCTTGCCCTTCGGCGTTGCCGTGAATGCGAAGTAGCTCGCATTCGGTAGCAGTTTCTTGGCCTCCATGATCCGATTGATCGTATCTTCGATCGTCTCGTCGGCCTCTTCCTTGCCGGCCTCGGATAGCGCCGTAGCCATCGCCGCGGCGGTCTTGCCGCCCTGGCTCGAATGCGCTTCGTCGATGATGATCGCAAATGGGCGGCCGCGATGCTCACTCCCTATCTCTTCGAGGATGAACGGGAACTTCTGCACCGTGGAGACGATGATCTTTTTTCCGCTTTCAATGTAGCGGCGCAAGTCGCCCGAGTGATCGGCATGGCCGACGGTCGCTCCCACCTGGAGGAAGTTCTTGATGGTTTGATGCAACTGGTCATCGAGAATTGTGCGGTCAGTCACGACGATAGCCGACTCAAAAGCAGGCGCGTCACCCCGCGTGAGCGTTACCAACTGATGCGCGAGCCACGCTATGGAATTTGATTTGCCACTTCCGGCGGAATGCTCAATGAGATAGCGCTTGCCCGCGCCTCGCTCGCGCACGTCAGCGAGCACCCGGCGCACCACGTCCAATTGATGGTAGCGCGGGAATATCTGGTCTCGCTTCTTCCTGCCCGTCTTCTTGTCGGGCGTCTCGACGACCTGCGCGTAATTCTCGATTATGTTGACGAGGCTGTCCTTGGCGAGTACCTGCTTCCACAGATAGTCCGTCTTGAGGCCGTCGGGGTTAGGAGGGTTTCCGGCTCCGTCGTTCCATCCCTTGTTGAACGGCAGGAACCACGAACCTTTGCCTTTCAAATGCGTGCAGAAGCGCGCCTCGCTGTCATCAACGGCGAAATGCACGATGCAGCGCCCGAACTGGAAGAGCAGCTCCTTCGGGTCGCGATCGCGCTTGTACTGTTCGATAGCGTCTTCAACGGTCTGCTTCGTCAGGCTGTTCTTTAGCTCGAATGTCGCAATCGGCAGTCCGTTGATGAAAAGCCCGAGATCGAGCGCATTCATCGTGTCATCGAGGCTGTAGCGCAGTTGCCGCGTCACGCTAAAGCGGTTGGCGGCGTACCGCTCCTCCGCTTTCGTATTGCCCGGCGTAGGCGTGCCGTAGAACAGATCGAGCGAGTGCTGGTTATGCTTCACGCCGTGCCGAAGCACGTCAATCACCCCGCGCTTGGTGATTTCGCCCTGTAGTCGCGCCAAGAATTTCTGCCGTGTAGGGCTGTCGTTATCGAGATCGAACGCCTCGACGAACGTCGGCTGCACTGCCGCGACAAAAGCCCGCAACTGCGCGAGGTCAACCGCATAACTGCGGTCGTAGTCGTTCGGTTCCCCAGCAACCCAGCCGTCGGCCGTCATATGGCCGACAATCAACGCCTCCAATCCCTTTTCGCTCGTATCAGTTTTCATGCAACGTCTTCGGCCTCAATCGCTTCTGTGTCGGCCGGTTCTTCATCCTGCAACACACCATCACTTTCGTCCAGTGGCTCCGCCTCCGGTTCGATTTCGGGCAGTTTCGCCGCCGCCTCGTGCACGTCAAGCTTCCCGGTAACCACGTCGGCGATCAGGCGGGCGCGAAACTCTTTAAGCAAGCCGATCTTTCGACTCGCGGACTCGATCGCCCGTCGCAATTCGGTCGTCTCTTGCTGAATAGCGAGCACAATCCCATCTTGCTCCGCAAGCGGGGGCCGCACGAACAATATCCGCAAAAAGTCGTCTGGATAGAGCCTTAGTCTTGAAGAAGTGATACCGCGAGAGCGCCTTACGTATTCGTGACGATAAGCGTCATCCCGCAATAACAAATCTAGATATTCCGGTCGATAGTTGGATTTCGCACGCAGACGGTAGACACCGTAGGAAGGACTCACGAGACCAAGCCTCTTTGAAACGCCGACCGCTGCCATCCACGCCCACATCGTGTTGACCGCAATATCGCCCGGGCGACACAGTTTATGGCCGACATTGCTCTCCGCCATAAACATTGTAATGTTCTTTTCGCTTCGCGGCGTTACTCCAGTCTTGTGGGAAACTGACATTAACCCGTCTTATTCATCCCACCGCCGCGCGATTGTGATTTTTTCCGCGACATGATTGCGGGCGCGAGTCCGCTTTGCGTTTTTGGCGCTGGGTGGGTCTGCACTTTTCGCACG
>VGDY01000145.1 GCA_016869555.1 Alphaproteobacteria bacterium
CCGCGCTCAACCGAACCACATACTTCTTGACGGCGATCTCCTTCCCGGCCACGAATCATCTCCATCGCTGCTGTGCAGCGACAGAGATTCAGAACTCGCCGTCAAAAGCAATGACGGGGGCCACTAGGTCCGATGTCGCGGCAGATGTCGCCCGACGAGATCGGCGCCTTCGAGGTGAAATACGGATACAAGCCAACGGCGGTTCTCGTCGCGATCGACGCCTTGGCGATCTATGTCCACAGGGACAATCCACTGAAATGCGTCAGTATGGAACAAATCGAGCGCATTTTCGCCGCCGACCCGAAAAGCGGCGGCGGCAAGAGCATTCTCACCTGGGGCGAGCTTGGCCTCGCTGGCGAATGGGCGGCGAAACCCATCACATTGCAGAGCCGAAATGTTCTGTCGGGCACCTATAAATATTTTAAGCAGCACGCCTTGGGCGGCGGCGACTTCAAAGACAACATAAAGATGCAGGTCGGCTCTGAAACCGTCGTCAGCGAAGTGGCGAATGACAAATATGCGATGGGCTATTCCGGCATTGGCTACAAGACGGCCGGGGTTCGCGCGGTGCCCCTGTCTTCGGGCAAGAGCTGTTACGATGCGACATTCGACAACACCTATTCAAAGAAATATCCCCTCGCGCGCGGCCTCTATATCTATGTTCTGAAGGATCCCAAGAAGCCGATCGACACGCTCAGCGGCGAATTCGTCACATATGTCCTGTCCAAGGACGGGCAGACGCAGGCGAAAAAGGGCGGCTACTATCCGATCACCCGCAATATCCGCGAGCATGAGCTGACGCGGCTGGGGCTCCTCGCCTCGGCGAACTAAATCGGAGATGCAGCGTCCGGCGGCAAAGCGACAGCCCGTTCGGTCGACGCCGCTCACGAGTGCGCATCCCGGACGATTCGAGCGAAATATGGCTGAGACCGGCGCCTGACCCGAGCGCCGTCGTAAGTGACGTTCTGGCCATACACAACCTCCCACCGTCGCCTCCAGCCTCGCCGTTCTTCTCATTCGGCCGGAGGCGCCTACATTGGGGCGAGGGGAGGAAGCCATGTCGAACGCGATCACCGTCACCGTGCCGCATAATCTGGGCGTCGAAGCGGCGAAAGCCCGCATCTCCGAACAGCTGACGAAAATGCAGCGCGACTATGTCGACAAGGTCGCGCACTCGGACGTCTCATGGGCCGGCGATGTCGCGAGCGTCCGCGTCGCCGCGCTCGGTCAGACGGCGACGGCGCAGATAACGGTGCTCAAAGATCTGCTGCGCATCGACATTCAACTGCCCTGGCTGCTCGCAGCGCTCTCCGGCAAGGTTCAGCAGGTCATCTCGCGCAACGCCGACGAAGCCTTGCGAATCGGCCATGCGCCGCAAAGCGATGCTAGCGCTGGGCGTAAAACACCGTGAAGCGATGGCGCTTCCAGCCGATGTCGGCATAGCGAAAGCCCGCGTCTTCGAGCCAGGCGATCTGGTCGGCGAAGGTCGCGCTGCGATCGAGCGCCGTGCGCTTTTTCGCCGCCGCGAAATCGTCCTCGGCTATGTCCGTGCGTCGGACGTCCGCCTCCCACCGGCGCTGATAGACGTCCTCGATTTCGCCCGTCGCGCCGAGCGACTGGTCGGCGTTGATGAAGACGCCGCCAGGACGCAGCGCATCATAAATTCGCCGGAAGAGGCGGCGCTTCGCCTCATCTTCGAGATGGTGGATGGACAGCGCCGAGACGACGGCGTCAAGCGGTTCGGCAAGCGGCGCTGTCGCATAGTCAGCGAGCGTTAGGCGCAGGCGCGCGCCGTAAGTCGCAAGCCGCTCGCGCGCGGCGTCGAGCATTTTCGGCGCGAGATCGACGCCTTCGATTTGCGCGCCGGGAAACCGTGCGAGAATCATTTCCGACAAGAGTCCGGTGCCGACGCCGAGATCGACGCAGCGGAATTCGCCGTCGCCGACCGCCTCTTCGAGAAGGTCGAGCGCGGTCCCGTAGAAGGCGTCGAACTGCGGAATGAGCTTTCGTCGCAGCGCGTCATAGCGCGGAACGGCGTTTTCGAAAGCAGAGCGCAGCGCGTCGGTATCGGATTCGGTCATCTATGCTCCCTGGCGTCAGGAGAGACGGGCTCACCGCCCCTGCCCGCGCCTTCCGAAGTCCGCCGCGGCGGTGTCCTGGCCCTGTTCGACGATCGAGCGGCGGATTTCGCGCGTGCGCGCGAAAAATTCCTCCAGCCCCTGCCCGTCGCCGCGCCTGATCATCCGCTGCAGCGCGCTTAAGTCCTCGTTGAACCGGCCGAGCATCTGCAGCACGGCGTCCTTGTTGGCGAGAAAAATATCGCGCCACATGATCGGGTCCGAGGCCGCGATGCGGGTGAAATCGCGAAAGCCGGACGCCGAGAATTTGATCACTTCGGAGCGCGTCTCGTCGCCGAAATCATCCGCCGTGCCGACGATATTATAAGCGATGAGATGCGGCAGGTGGCTGGTGAGCGCAAGCACCGCGTCATGATGGGCGACGCTCATCGTCTCGACATTCGCGCCCAAACGCATCCAGAACCGCGTCAGTTTTTCTACCGCCTCGGCGTCGGCGTTCTCCGGCGGCGTGAGAATGCACCAGCGGTTTTGAAAAAGCGTGGCGAATCCCGCATCGGGTCCGGAGAACTCCGTGCCGGCGATCGGATGGGCGGGGATGAAACGCGCCGGTTCGGGAAGATGCGGCGCCATCTGCGCGACGACCGCGCCCTTCACTGAACCTACGTCGGAAACGACGGCGCCCTGTTGAAGATGCGGCGCGATGGCTTGCGCGACTTCGCCGCAAGCGCCGACCGGCGTGCAAACAACAACGAGATCGGCGCCGGCGACGGCCAGCGCGCCGTCCTGCGTGACCATGTCGGCGAGGCCGAGTTCGCCGGCGCGTTTGACGACTTGCAGCGATGAATCCATCACCGCGATATGCCGCGCCGCGCCGAACTGGCGCGCCGCATGCGCGATCGACGCGCCGATGAGTCCGGCGCCGATCAGCGCCAACCGTTCGCAAATCACGTCAGCCATGAGCGTCTGCTTGAGCGTCCGCTTGCGAGTCTCTTTGCGCGTCTTGTTGCGAACGGGCGTTTCGCATGAATTCGGCGAGCGCTTCGACGACGCGTTCATTGGCCTCTTGCGCGCCGACGGTGAGCCGCAGAAATTGTGGCATGCCATAAGCGCCGATGGCGCGCAGCACCAGTCCGCGCGCGGTGAGGAAATTGTCGGCGTCGGCGGCCGTTAGTCCCGGCGTCTCCGGAAAGCGGACCGCGATAAAATTGGCGACGCTTGGCAGAACGTCGAGGCCGAGCGCGGTGATTTCCCGGGTGAGCCACGGCAGCCAGCGCGCATTATGGGCGACCGCCGCGTCGAGATGGGCGCGATCCGACAAAGCGGCGATCGCCGCGACCGAGCCCGCGCTCGAAACGTTGAAGGGCGAACGGATCCGGTTCAGCGCCTCGATCACATGCGTTGGCCCGTAGGCCCAGCCGACGCGCAGACCCGCAAGGCCGAATATCTTCGAAAAAGTGCGGGTCATCACGACATTGTCATGCGCATCGACGAGCGCGGCGCCCGCTTCGTAATCATCGCGCTGAACATATTCGGCATAGGCGGCGTCGAGCACCAGCAGCACATGCGAAGGCAGCGCGCGCGCCAGTCGCGCCACTTCGCTCGCGGGCACGAAAGTGCCGGTCGGATTGTTCGGATTGGCGAGAAAAACGATTTTGGTTCTCTCGCTCACGCAGCCGAGCAGCGCGTCGACATCCGCCGTGTAGTTCGTCTCTGGCGCGACGACAGGCGTTCCCCCGGCGGCGAGCGTGACGATTCTGTATTCGAGAAACCCGTATTGGCTGTAGACGCCCTCGTCTCCCGGAGAGACATAGGCGAGCGCCAGCAGCTCCAGAAGATCGTCAGAGCCGGCGCCGGCGATGATCCGATCCGGCTTCAACCCATGGCGCGCGCCGATCGCCTCGCGCAGGGCGCGCGACGAGCCCTCGGGATAAAGCGCAATCTGATCCGCCATGCCGCGCAGCGCCTCTATGGCGCGCGGCGACGGCCCGAGCGGGGTCTCATTGGCCGACAGTTTGAAGACGCGCGCCGCCCCCGGCGCGGCGCTCTTGCCGGGCACGTAAGCTTCGATCGCGAGAACGCTCGGGCGGGGAACGGGCTTCGTCATTTTTCTTTTCGGCGGCGCAGCGGGAGCGCTCTCTCATAAGCCTTGGCGTGGAGAGCGCAAAGTTTTTCGACAGCCCTCTCGACATGCCCATTGTGGGTATATATAAACACACACTAGTTAAGGTTAGAACATCACAGAAGGGGAACCCACTTGTCGAAATATGAGCCCCTGACCGCCTATCTGCGCGAACAGCCTTATCGAGAGATCCGACTTGGTTTCGGCGATCTCGAGAAAATTCTCGGTTTCAGCCTGCCGTCTTCCGCGTGCCAGCATCGAGCCTGGTGGTCCAACAACGGCTCCAACAATGTGATGACGAAGGCGTGGCTGAGCGCCGGCTTCCGCACGCGTGACGTCGATATGGAGAACGAACGACTGACGTTCGAACGCGTGGCCGCGCCCGGCCCTGAAGCAGCGCCTGCGGCGCCCTCGCCGCAGCCGCCAGACGATCTCACGCTGGTCCAACGCGTTCTGGACGTTCTGCGCGGCGACGATGAAGTTCAAGCGCAGAAGCTTCGACGCGCGATTATGGGCGCGCTGGCGACGCCAAAGGCGGAGTCCGCTCTCGATATTTTCGCCTCCGACCTGCCGGATGACGCGTTCGAAGGCGTTTTTCCACAAAGGCGCGAAAAGGGCTGGCGCGAGATCGATCTATGAAATTTCTCCTCGACACCAATGTCATATCGGAACTGAGAAAAGGAACGCGCGCAGATCGCAATGTCGCCGCTTGGGCGCGATCCGTCGACCCGCGCGATCTTGCAACGAGCGTCCTTGTCCTTGCCGAGATTCGCCGCGGCGTCGAGTTGAAGCGATCGAAAGACCCCGGCCAAGCCGACCGGCTTGACGCGTGGTTGGCCGGGATGCGGCAAAGGTTGCAGGACCGCGTCATTCCGGTCGACGAGGCGATCGCCGATCGATGGGCGCGATTGAGCGTTCCCAATCCCCTGCCCTTCGTCGACGGGCTGATGGCGGCGACGGCGCTAACGCGCGGACTTATTCTGGTGACGCGCAATACGCGCGATGTCAGCGTCACCGGCGCAGAGTTGCTGGACCCGTTCGAGAGTTCCGACGCTCAGCCGGCCGACTAAGGCGCGAAGACGCCGCTGCGGGCGTCGTTGAGCTGAAAGCGCATGGCGTGGCTGCCGATCACGTCGACGCGCGCGCCTTCGACTCCGGCGCCGGCCATCGCCTTGGCGAAAGACTGGGCGTCGGCGTCACCGGCCGCGGCGACGAGCAGCGCCAGACCCTCGGGATGGGGCGCGCTCGCCAGGATTTCGCCCTTGAGCGTCTGGAAGGCCGCCGGCAAAGCGTGAGTCCAGCGGGCGAGGCCGACCGCGTAAAGCGTCACGCCCTGCGCCATCGCCTCGGGCGCGAGCCGCGCGACGACGAACACCGGCAGGCCGGCGGGATGATTGGGCCGCTCGACGAAGGGCAGGCGCGCGATGATCTTTGGCGCCTCCTCGCCGACGAGGCGCATCCACCAGGCGCCGTCGGCGAGGCCGCCGGACGCGCGCAAAACGCCAAGGTCGCCGGCCGAGGCGGCGACCGCCTCGATCACCGCGCCGGCGCCGTGATGCGCGACATAGGGCACGGTGAAGCCGAAATGGAATCGCGCCGAGTCGCGGATTTGCGCGTCGCCGCCGGAATCATCCGCATGGACCGAATAATTCGCCTGCACATAGGTGAAGGTCGAGACGATGACCCGCCAGACGCCCTCGACCGCGTCCAGCGGCAAGGTCCCCGCGTGTCGCTCGACCAGCGCCCGCATCATCTGCGCCTCGCGATCGGGCCGGAAGGCGCAGCCTCCGCCCTGCGCGCGCTTGGCCGCGATCAGCCGGTCGATGATCTCGCCGCGCTGCATCAGCAGCCGATGCATGTCGCGATCGATCCGGTCGATCTCGCCGCGAAGCTCGGCGAGCGTGTCAGCGGCAGGTTTGAGCAAGGGCGCATTCTGCATGGCGCCCTCTCTTAGGCCAGCAGCGGGCGGGAGGCAACGAAAGGCGGCGGCCCCGCCCGCGCCCGCCGCCGCCGGCGACGTCTCAGATTCCGCTCCCGCAGCCAAAATACTATGCTCACGACGAACCATCTCCGCCGATCGCCGGCCCGGCCCACAGCTTCGGCACAAGGACGCCATTCATGCAGATCAGGGAGTTCGGAGTCGAACGATGGATGTATCTCCATGAGAACGCCTGCGCGCTGAACCTTGCCGAAACCTGCGTCGAGTCGCTGTCCGTCGCCGAACTGTTGACGCTTGCCGGCAAGGAACATGCGTTGCTCGGCGAAATTCTGCCGATGAAACTGACCTATGGCGAAATCGACGGCACCGAGCGCCTGCGCGGCAATGTCGCGTCACTTTATGAGCACCAGCATGCGTCCAATGTGCTGATTACGCATGGCGCGATCAGCGCGAACGCGCTTCTCTATGAAACGCTCATCGAGCCGGGCGATCACATGATCTCCGTGCTGCCGACCTATCAGCAGCACTATTCGATCGCCGAGAGCTATGGCGCGAAGGTCGACGTCCTGCGCCTGCGCGAGGAAAACGCCTTCCTGCCCGATCTCGACGAATTAAAACGAATGGTCACGCCGTCGACGCGCGTCATCGCGATCAACAATCCGAACAACCCGACTGGGTCGCTGATGGAACGCGCCTTTCTCGAAAAGATCGTCGAGATTGCGCGTTCATGCGGCGCTTGTCTGTTGAGCGACGAGGTCTATCGCGGCGCCGACCAGCACGGCGCCGGCTTCACCGCGTCCGTCGCCGACCTCTATGAGAAAGGCCTCAGCACCGGCAGCATGTCGAAGACCTGGTCGCTCGCGGGCCTGCGCGTCGGCTGGATTGTCGCGCCCGTCGCGTTGATCGATCGCGTGCGCATCCATCGCGACTACAACACGATCAGCGTCGGCATGCTGAATGATCTCCTCGCATCGATCGCGCTCGAAAGCCGGGAGGCGATCCTCAAACGCAACCACGGCATTTTGCGAACCAACCTCTCGCTGCTCGACGCCTGGATCGCCAAGGAGCCGCGCCTGTCCTATGTGAAGCCGAAGTCGGGCACGACGGCGTGGGTTCGCCTCGACGCTCGTATGACGTCGCGCGAGTTTTGCGTCGCGCTGCTCGAAAAGACGGGCGTGATGTTCACGCCGGGCAGCGCCATGGACAGCGAAGGCTATATCCGGATCGGCTACGCCAACAACCGCGACGCGCTCGTCGAAGGTCTCGCGAGAACGTCGGATTTTCTGCGCAGCATCCGCGAGTAGAAATCCGCGCCGGGGGGCCGGCTTTTGCCACAGAATGACCGGAATTTCCGGTCATAGGCGAGGCTCTTATCATTCCAAATGCAGGCGGCGGCGATCCGAGCGCCGGGCTGACGTTCAGCGGGTTTACGCCGGAATATCGGGCGACGGGTCATGGGGGCTAGATCATGATCATGGACGATGGAATCGCCGGTTCCGGCGAAGGAAATGCGCAAGCTCTGCGCGGGCTTGCGCCGGGGCGCCTCAACCGCCGGTCGTTTCTGGCCGGCTCCGGCGCCGGGCTCGGCGCGGCAGGGCTTGGCGCGGCAGGTCTTGGCGCGGCAGGTCTCGCCGGCTGCTCGTCCGACGACATGGGCCGCGCCGAGGCGGCGAAGTTTTACGCCGCCGTGCCCAGCGAGAAATATCCGATCCCGGCGGTCGACATCGGCAAGCTCCATCCGAAATATTTTCGCAAGACCGTGCGCTACGAGAGCAAGGAAGCGCCCGGCACGATCATCGTCGATCCCGCCAACTACTATGTCTACCGCGTCGAAGGCGACGGAAACGCCACCCGCTACGGCGCCAATGTCAGCCGCACCGGCTTCCTGTGGAGCGGCGAGGTCTATGTCGGGCGCAAGGCCGAATGGCCGACCTGGACGCCGCCGAAAGAGATGATGGCGCGCCAGCCGGAGGCGCGCAAATATGCCGGCGGCATGCCGGGAGGCCTGGAAAACCCGCTCGGCGCCCGCGTGCTCTATCTCTATAAGAACGGCGCCTATACGGTCTACACGATCTACAGCACCTGCGACCCCGAGACGATCGGCCAGGGCATCACCAGCGGCTGCACCGGCCTCCTCAGCCAGGACATGCTCGACCTCTATTCGCGCACGCCGGTGAAGACGAAGGTGATTATGCTGCCGGCGTAGGTGGGGGCGTCACCCTTGGGTTTTGGCGCCGACCGACGGCGCGGGGCCCTGTCGACGGCGCTACGAGGCGCAAGCCGAGGGCGCGCAAGCGCCCCTGGTAGCTCAAGGGCGATCGGGTAGAGGGTTTCCTCATCCTGAGGAGGCCTCGAAGAGGCCGTCTCGAAGGACGAGGAAACCCGTTGTCGCGTATTTTCCTCACCCTCGTCCTTCGAGACGCCGCCTACGGCGGCTCCTCAGGATGAGGGTGAGGAAAAAACTTCACAGGATCGCCCAGGACAAAGTTTCAGCTTGAATTTCGGCTTGCGACCCGTAGCAGTCGCCCCGTCGAGCGGAAGATGAATGGCTTGATTTTAACCGAAAGGGTTCCGCTCGATTCTTGCGCCTATCTTTTGCGTGCCGCGATCCCCTGAAAAACTTAATGGCGCGCCACTCATGCGAAAGTCTCAATTTTTGCACACATGATCTGGCTTGTGCGGCGGTCGGGCGTGTATGGAACAGTCGCCGACCCGCCGTGCCGGTTATCGTTGGGCCGCCTCAAATCTATCCGGCAGGATATGCTGCAATTTTCATCATTCATGGACAGGCGCAACACACACTTGCCAGAAAGCTATTGGACAGCTCACCAGCTGTGTTTCGTCATCCATGACGTGATGACGCAGGCACTTGTCTCAGGAGAGAAGTGTTCGGTATTCAGAACGACTTTCAAATTCCGCGACGACGCAGATCATGCGGCTTTTGAGAAAGCAGACGATGTCTTTGTCTGGCTAGCCCGTCTTATTCATCCCACCGCCGCGCGATTGTGATTTTTTCCGCGACATGATTGCGGGCGCGAGTCCGCTTTGCGTTTTTGGCGCTGGGTGGGTCTGCACTTTTCGCACGCGTTGGAGTTGGTCGG
>VGDY01000146.1 GCA_016869555.1 Alphaproteobacteria bacterium
GCATGGCGGGTGTGGCTTCGATGCGATGGCGTGAACGGATCGGCGTCAGCAACCAATCCATACACTAAATCAGTATCTTACACCACACTCGCCAGCCCAAAATCAGGCCCTCGGTGAATAAGACGGGCTAGCCTCGCCAATAATGTATACACTTGGGCGGCGTCCGGCCCGTCAAAGGGTACGAATGAAGGCGCTTTAGCGGCTTGGTTGGCCGCCGCAGGTTGTCAGTAAGGCGGACGCTTCTGCGATCAATCTGCGGCGCGGTGCATTCCGGGCTGTTCGATCAGCGGAAATTCTACCGACGCTCCGATCAGCGAAGAATGCGCAGCCGCGCGCGCAAGGCGTCGTAGAGCGGCGTATCGTTCATCAGCGTGGGAATGAGCATGGCGGTGAAACAGGCCGCGAGCATCGGCAGCAGCAGGAGCGCGCTGCCGGTCATTTCGGTCGCCAGAATGAGCCCGGTGAGCGGCGCCCGCACCACGCCGGCGAAGAACGCGGCCATCCCCACGACGGCGAAGGCTTGCGGCTGAATGGGAAGGTCCGGGAACGCCAAGCCGCAACCGGCGCCAAAGAGGAGCCCCAATTGCGCCCCCAGCGTCAGCAGCGGCGCGAAAAGACCGCCCGGCGTTCCCGCCGAATAGGACAAGGCGCCAAACCAGAACCTCAGTTGAAAGAGAAACGGCAGGACGAAAAGGCCCGTTGCGCCAAGCAGCGCGTTCTGGGTGAGATTGTCTCCGCCGCCGACGCATTCCGGTCCGAACCAGGCGAGAACGCCCGCCGCCGCGCCGATCACGCCGGCGCAAGTCTCCGCCGGCAGGCCGCGCACGAGGTCCACGGCGGCCAAAGTCGCGAGCACCGCCCTGTTGTAGGCGACCGCAACGGCGCCGCAAACGACGCCGAGGACGAAGAACAGCGGGCCGATCGCCGGCGCCGGATAGGCCAGCGCCGGCAATTGAAAATCCGGCGCGTCGCCAAGAATGAGATGGGCGACGGCGATCGCCGTCGAGGACGCCGCCAGCGCCGCGATCGCGATCCTGTGTTCGAATTTTTGGACGAGTTCCTCCAGGACGAAAACCGCGCCGGCCATCGGCGCGTTGAAGGCGGTGGCGAGGCCCGCCCCCGCGCCTGCCGCAAGCAAAACGCGGCAGTCCGCCCAGTCGCGGCGGAAGGCCTGGCCGAAAAGATGGCCGAGCACCGCGCCCATCTGCACGCTCGGGCCCTCACGGCCGAGCGCGAGGCCCGAACCGATCGCCAGCCATCCGCCAACGAATTTCACCGGCAGGAGGACAAAGGGCGACGCCGCCGCCTGTCCGTGCAACACCGCCTCCACATGCGGAATCCCGCTTCCCGACGCATGGGGCGAAAACCGCCGCACCAGCCATGCGGCGACGACGGCGGCCGATGCGCAGGCGCCGACGAGCGCCAGGAACCCGACGGCTGAGTGGCCGTGCGCCCAATCGACGACGGCGGCGCGAAAAACGTCGGCGCGCTGCAGCGCAAGCCGGAAAAGCGCGCAGACGAGACCCGCGACGGCGCCGACCAGCAGCGCCAGCGTCGCGAGAACTGTCAGATTGCCCTCTGAAGAGGTCAAGGCCGTCGGGCGGGCCTCATGGAGGTCGCGATCAAACATTTGTCGCAGCGGCTCGGTCTGGGGCGCGGGCGCCACGGCGAAGCCATAGCACAATTGCGGTCGGGAACGCGCCCCCGCGGCCGTCGGCGCGCCGAGAGCGGGCATATGCTCGCGCTTGCGCTGTCTTGTCCAGCGCGACCGCGTTTGGCATGTTGCGCGCCAACGAACGAAGGGAGCGCGCATGACCGGGGTTTTCAGGACAATCGCCGCCGTAATCTTGTTTTGCGTCGGTCTCGCGGCCCCGGCCCTGGCGCATACCCCGGATATTTCAACGGGTAAGATCGTTCCCAAGGACAATCGCGTCTTCATCGTCGACGTCGGCTTTCTCGCGACCGACCTGGAGCGCATGTTCCAGCAGACGATGAGCGAACGCGCCGGCGTCGATCTTTCGCCTCCCGGCGCGCTTGAGGCGGAAATCGGCAAATTCGTCGAAAAACGGGTCGCGATGCGCGACGGGACTGGCCGCGCCTGCGTCGAAAGCGTCGGCAAGGCCCAAGAAGACCCCGAGCATCAGGACAGCGTCCTCGTCGTCGCGCGCTTCGATTGCGGCGCGACGGAGGGCCCGCTGTTCTACGACGCGACGAAGCTCCTCGCCGCCCAAGGCGCCAAGGGAAAGCATCTGGTCACGCTCGAGGGAAGCGAAAACGCCGGCCAGACCATGCTCTCCCCGGACGATCCGCCGCTCGATCTGTCAAAGCCGATGGAAACTACCGCCGAGCTGATGTGGAAGTTTCTGAAAGCCGGCGTCGAACATATCGTCACCGGCTATGATCATCTGTGCTTCCTCTTCGCCCTGATCCTGTGGGCCAATCGCATCTGGCCGGTCGTCAAGATCGTCACCGCCTTCACCATTTCGCATTCGGTCACGCTGTCGCTCGCGGCGCTCAACATCTTCACGCTGCCTTCGACATTGGTCGAGTCGCTGATCGCCGCCTCGATCATTTTCGTCGCCGTGGAAAACTTCTTCTCGCGCGACGTCGACAATCGCTGGCGCAACACCTTCTTCTTCGGCTTCATCCATGGATTCGGCTTCGCCTCGGCGCTCACCGAAATGGGCGTGCCGCAGGGCGGCGTCGTGCCCGCGCTCGCCGCCTTCAATATCGGCGTCGAGCTTGGCCAGATCGCCATCGTCTTCGCGGTCATGCCGCTTCTGTTCTTCGTCGACAGGCAGACCGGCGGCCAGCGGAGCGCCAAGCTCGTCTACGTTCTGTCGGCGCTGATCGCGGTGGCGGGAGTTTACTGGCTCCTGGAGCGAATCGGGGCGCTGCCGGGATAAGGCCACACGGCGGCCGGCGCGCCTATCCGCTCACCCGCACATATTCGCCCGGCGCGTCGCAGATGATTTTGAGCTTGCCGCCGCCAGGCTGGCGCGCGGGAACTTTTTCCGGCGCCTGCGCGGTCACCCAGGTCAGCCAATAAGGCCACCAGGAGCCCTTCGTCTCTTTCGCCTGCCCGATCCAGTCTTCGAGGACGCCTTTCGCGGGTCCGCCGGTCCAATATTGATATTTTTCCCTGGTGGGCGGGTTGATGATCCCCGCGATATGGCCCGAACCGGCCAATACGAAGGTCACTTCGCCGCCGAAAAACTTCGCGCCGCGAAATACCGATTGCGCCGGCGCGATATGATCTTCCTTCGGCGCGACCTCGAACACCGGGATTTTGACCTGACGCAGATTGAGCCGCACGCCGTCGATGACCATCTCGCCGCGCGCCAGGCGATTTTCGAGATAGCAGCCGCGAAGATAAAAGGAGTGATTGGCCCGCGGAATGCGCGTCGAATCGGAATTCCAATAGAGAAGATCGAAGGCCGCCGGCTCGACGCCCTTCATGTAATTGTTGACGACATAATTCCAGATCAGTTCGTTCGGCCGCAGCATGTTGAAAGCGTTGGCCATCTTGACGCCTTCGAGATAGCCGGTGCGCGCCATGGTTTCGTCGAGCGCCGCAAGCCGCGCCTCGTCGACGAAAATCTGCAGATCGCCGGCGTCGGAGAAATCGACCTGCGTCGCAAAGAAAGTCACGCTGTCGATGCGATCGTCGCCGGTCGCCGCCATATAGGCGAGAGTGAGCGCGAGCAGCGTGCCGCCGACGCAATAGCCGGCCGCCGTGACCTTGCGTTCGCCGGTCGCCTTCTCGATCACGTCGAGCGCGGTCAGCACGCCTTCGTGCATATAGGCCTCAAAGCCTTTTTCGGCCTTGGTCTCGTCGGGATTGACCCATGAAATGATGAAGACGGTGAATCCCTGCTCGACGGCCCAGCGCACGAAGCTCTTTTCGGGATTGAGATCGAGCACGTAGAATTTGTTGATCCAGGGCGGCGTGATGAGCAGCGGCCGCGCGTAAACCTCCGCCGTCGTCGGCTCATATTGAATGAGCTCCATGACGTCATTGCGCCAGATGACCTTGCCGCGTGTATTCGCCAGATCCACGCCGAGTTCGAATCGCCGCGCCGCGCTTTGCCGAATTTTCAGCACGCCGCCGCCGGCGGAAATGTCTTCCGCGAGCATTTTCAGGCCGCGAACCAGATTCTCGCCCTTGGCGTCGATCGTCGCGCGCAACAGTTCGGGGTTGGTCGCCACGAAATTCGACGGCGACACCGCGCTCGAGATCAGCCGCGCGTAAAAGGCCGCCCGCGCCTTGGTCTGCGGGTCGAGGCCTTCGGCGTTTTCCACCATGTCGCCCGCCCAGCGCGACGCGAGCAGATAGGATTGGCGCAGCCAGTCGAAGAACGGATTTTCGTTCCATTCCGGCGCGGCGAATCGCTTGTCGGTGAGATCGGACGGGACGATCGGGGCGACATCCTCCCCGCCGTAGCGGCGCAGCGTCTGCCGCCAGATTTCGCTGAGGCCCGCGTAAAGATCGGCCTGGGCCGCCGCGGCGCGGTCGGGCTTCGACAGCCACCATTCGGCGACGGCGCCGAGAGTCTTGGTGGCGTCGGCGACGCTCGCGGCGAGTTCGCTGCGCGCTTCCTCGGGATTGGCGCCGCCGATCGCGGCGGCGATCGCCTTGCGCCCCTGGTCGACGAGCTGCGCCATGTTGTCGGCGATCGTTTCGAAGTCGAGCCAGCCGAACGTCTCCATATTGGCGAGCATTGGCGCGCCTGCGCCGCCATCCGCCGTCACGCGGCCGGCCGCGGATGCGGAAACGCTTACGACGGCCGGCGGCTCCGCGGCAGGCTTTTTCTTGGCCTTGCGCGGCGCTTTCTTTGACGGCCCCGCCTTTGCGCGCGCAGTTTCCTTTTCGGCCGGGCCCCGTCGCCTCTTGCTGGCTGCGGGGTCCTGATCCTCACTCGCGCTCATGCCTTAACCACCTGTCCAAATGAAGGGCCGCCGCGCCGCTTCGCCACGTCCTACTCGTCTAACAATCGTCCGTCGATCGGAAAAGCTCCGCCAGCCAGGCCGGCAAGAGCGGCGTCTGGGACATAAGCTCTAAATATAACAAAGCAATATCCGTTCGGGCCACAACCCTCTTGCGAAGCGCCTAGGCGAAATGGTCGCAGGCGGCCGAAAGGCGAAGGAAAGTCTATGCCGCCCCGGCGCTGTCCAGCACGTCGAGGTTCGACGACAGCGGCAGACCATGCGCGGCGGCCACAGGCGCGGAAAATATCCGCCCCGCGGAAATTTCCAATCCCGCCCGCAGATAGGGATCGTCCTCCAGCGCGCGGCGCCAGCCCTTGCCGGCGAGCGCCAGCACGAAGGGCAGCGTGGCGTTGTTGAGCGCGAAGGTGGAGGTGCGCGGCGTGATGCCGGGCATGTTGGTGACGCAATAATGCACGACGCCGTCGACCACATAGACCGGGTCGGAATGGCTGGTCGGCCGCGAAGTCTCGCAGCAGCCGCCCTGGTCGATCGCCACATCGACGATCACCGCGCCGCGCTTCATCGTCGCCAGCATGTCCCGCGTGATCAGGATCGGCGCCCTGGCGCCCGGCGCGAGCGCCGCGCAGATGACGAGATCGGCGCGCTTCACCGATTCGGCGATCGCCGCGCGGGTCGAATAAATCGTGCGAACAGCAAAGCCGAAACGCGTTTCAAGCCGCCGAAGCGCGTCGGGATTGCGGTCGGCGACCAGCACGCTCGCGCCCATGCCGAGCGCGATCGCCGTCGCCTGCACGCCGACGCTGCCGGCGCCGAGCACCAGCACGTCGGCAGGCGGCGCGCCCGGCGCGCCGGCGAGCAGCACGCCGCGACCGCCCGCCTGCTTTTCGAGAAAATGCGCGCCGACCTGCGTCGCGAGGCGCCCGGCGATTTCCGACATCGGCGCCAGCAGCGGCAGTCCGCCGCCCGGCGCGGTGACCGTCTCATAGGCGATGCAATGCGCGCCGCTCGCCATCAGTTCGCGCGTCAATTCAGCATCCGCCGCGAGATGAAGATAGGCGAAGAGCACATGGTCGGGACGCAGATAGGCGATTTCGCGCCGCTGCGGCTCCTTCACCTTCACGATCATTTGCGCCGCGGCGAACAGCGCTTCGGGACCGTCGACGAGCCTCGCGCCGGCGGCGGCGTAATCCAGGTCGGGCAGTCCCGCGCCTTCGCCGGCGCCGGTTTCGATGAAGACGTCATGTCCCGCATGGACGAGTTCGGCGACGGAAGCGGGCGTCAGGCCCACGCGGTATTCGTTGTCTTTAATTTCCTTCGGCGCGCCGACACGCATTTCCGGCTCCACAATAGCGGCGTCGACCTGGGTATAAATCTCGCCGTGGAGGAATATATGCAAATGGACGTCTGTCGCGGCAAGGGCGAAGCTCAAGCGACATTTTAAGAAACGGAGCGCAAGACATGCCGACCATCAATACCGACAAAGTCTGTTACGTCGTCGTCAAGGCGCGCGAGCTTGAAAGCGAAGACGAGGGCGTCGAAGCTGACGCTTCCAACGCCACCGACGACGGGTTCGTCAGCGTTCTGACCGAGGAGGCTTTCGCCACGACTCGAAATGAGATTTCGTCCTTTATCGACGCCATGGACATCGACGAGCAGATCGAACTTGTCGCACTGATGTGGGTGGGACGCGGCGACTTCGCCGAGAGCGAATGGAAGGAGGCCGTGGCGCAGGCGCGGGCGCGGCATCAGGGTTCGACATCGGCCTATCTGCTCGGCGTGCCGCTTCTTGCCTCGTTTCTCGAGGGCGGCCTCGCCGAATTTGGCGAAAGCTGCGAACTCTACGCCGCCGACCGGCAGTGACGCGCGTCGCGTCGCGAAGCACAGGGTTGAGCGGTCGCTTCCAGCAACACGGTCACCCGCAAGACCTCGATACGGCGGCGAAAACGACCATATGACGCTCATGCGGCGAATGTTGAGGAGACGCCCCATGAATCGCAGAATCTTTGCAACGGCGCTGGCCCTATCGATTGCGGCCTTTTTCGCTCCACGATTGGCCTATGCGGAGGATCATCTGGCCGAAGCCATCACCCACACCAAGCAGGCGATCGGCGAAGGCAAGGCGGGTAAGGCCGACGCGGTGACGATGCATGCGGAAGAAGCGCTGAAGCACGCCAAGGCGGCTGAGGCCGAGAAGGCCAACGAACACACCAAACAGGGCATCGCGCATCTCGAAATGGCGATCGATCACGGCAAGCAGAAGCATGCCGACATCGCGACCAAACATGCCGAAGAAGCGCTGACTCATCTCGAGGCCGCGAAGAAATAGGCGCCTCGTTTTTTGACAAAGGAAGAGAGCGGTCTTTAACGGCCGCTCTCTTTGTATGGGTCGCGCCGACATGACAGCGCCGCCCGGATCGCCTATGGACGTTATGGCGAACGAGCCGCCCATGATTCCTTGATGAAGCGATCCTCCCCTCTGCTGCGCGCCAAATCGATCGAATCTCTGCAAGCCGAAGCCGGCCGGCCGGGCGGTTTTCGCCGCGTGCTCGGCGTCTGGCAGCTCACCGGAATCGGCCTTGGCGGCCTCATCGGCGTCGGCATTTTCGTATTGACCGGCGTCGTCGCGGCGACTCAGGCGGGGCCGGGCGTCGCCCTCTCCTTCCTGATCGCCGGCGTCGCCAGCGCCGCGGCGGCGCTGTCCTATGCCGAATTCGCCGGCATGATTCCCGTCGCCGGCAGCGCCTACACCTATGCCTACGCCGTGCTGGGCGAACTCGCCGCCTGGATCATCGGCTGGGATCTTCTGCTCGAATATGCGCTCGTCGTCGCCGTAGTGGCGATCGGCTGGTCGGCCTATCTGCAGGCGCTCATCGCGCAATTCGGCCTCGCTCTTCCCGAATGGGCAAGCGGCGCGCAAGGAACCGGCCCCGGCCGCGTCGTCGATCTCTTCGCCGCGCTCGGCGCGCTTGGCGTCGCCTTCCTGCTGACGCTTCGCATCGAACTCGGCGCGCGCTTCAACATGGCGATGGTCGTCGTCAAAATCGCCGCGGCGGTGCTGGTGATCGTCGCGGGCATTCCTTATGTCCGCGTCGAAAACTGGACGCCCTTCATGCCCTATGGATTTTCCGGCGTGGCGCAGGGCGCCGCGGTCGTGTTTTTCGCCGTGTTCGGCTACGACACGCTGACCACCGCGGCCGAAGAAGCCCGCGCGCCGCAGCGCGACGTGCCGCGCGCCGTTCTCCTGTCGCTTGTCGTGGCGCTCACCCTCTATATCGCCATGTCGCTCGTGCTTACCGGCATCGTGCGTTACGATACGCTCGACAATCCGGCGCCGGTCGCGACGGCCTTCGCCGCGCTCGGCCTGCCCTGGGTCGCCTTCATCGTGTCGCTCGCGGCGGTCGCCGGCATCGTCAGCGTGATGCTCGCCTTTCTCCTCGCCTGCGCCCGCATCTGGTTCGCCATGAGCCGCGACGGGCTGCTCCCCGCCTGGTTCGCCAAGCTTCATCCGCGCTTTTCGACGCCCTATCGGCCGACGCTGATCGCCGGCGCGCTGACCGCGCTCGTCGCCGCGCTCTATCCGATCAAGGAGGTGGCGGAGCTCGTGAACATCGGCACGCTTTCCGCCTTCGTCGTCATCTGTTCGGCGATCATCGTGCTGCGCCGCACGCGGCCCGATGCGCGGCGCAGCTTTCGCGCGCCTTTTGTTCCCTTCACGCCGCTCGTCGGCGTCGGCTTCTCATTGTGGCTTCTGTCGCGCCTGCCGGCCGTCGCCTGGGAACGCTTCGCGATCTGGATGGCGATCGGCCTCGCCCTGTATTTTTTTTATGGGCGAAAGAAGAGTCTGCTCGCGCGCTAATCTCCCCCAATTGTTCATCGCGGCAACCCAACATGACGAGACCGGCGCTAACTTTGCAATCCTTAGCGGAATTATGCCCTTACCCGAAGGTTTGAGTCGGCCTCCATGCCAGCGTCGCGCCAGCCGCCCGTTGCGCCATCTAGACAGTTTGCGTTGTTTCATCCCGCATTCGCCGGATGAACTCTGATTTTGCTGTACAATTTCGGCATTTATGGCATCATTTTCAGAAGGTTAGGCTCGTTTGAGCGAGGCGGCGATGACGAACCCGGCGGGTGAATCGGCTAGCGAG
>VGDY01000147.1 GCA_016869555.1 Alphaproteobacteria bacterium
TTCAACCAACGACGCCCGCTGCTCGCTTTTCAACAGCGAGCGGGACATCCCCGCGCGGGACGGGGTCGTATTGTGATCTTGTTCCCAGACCGGATGGGCCCCTTGTGCCTCGAGATTGATTGTCTTAAAGACGCCTTGATGCGCGGAGCCGACACAAAAAAGTACGCTATCGATCAGAAATTCGAAATTCGTAAATCAACATATCGTGAATTATTAATGGAGCTACCGTGCCAAAACTATCGTTTGTCCGATGAATTTGAAGCGGAAAGCTTGCATGGGGAGCTTTGACTCCCAGGAGTGCTTGGTTAAACTTTATACGGCCATTTATACATCTTTGATAAAGCTGCGGCGGAGAGGTGGTTCGTCGGGCTCGCGGAACTGTTTGTACTGGAGCACAAGAAGCGTCCATTGTGACCAATAGTACTGTTTATAGGCTGGCTGTTCTCTTCTGGAGGCTCTTAAAACGCTTCTTGCTCGACACGGGCTCAAAGATCAGATCTTTGACCCCATTGTCCGCCGAGATACACTCTCGCGCCTTGATGACCGGTCCGAAACCCCGCTGCAGCTCACCGCTGAGGAAGCCAGAAATTCATGAAAATCTCTGTGATTCTTCCCAATTACAACCATGGCGGATTGGTGGGACAAAGCATCGAACGCGTTCTCTCCCAGAGCCATCGAGATTTGGAGTTGATCATCGTCGATGACGGATCGACGGATGACAGCGCTGAAGTGATCAGCCGATACCATAAGGCAGACAGCCGAGTCATTCCGCTGTTCCTTAAGGAAAACAGTGGAGTGAACGCGGCGGCATCGGAAGGAATTCGGGTCGCCTCTGGCAGGCTCTGTATCGGGATCGGCGCCGATGACTACCTTTGCGATCCGCATTTCTTTTCTTCGGCGGCGGAGTTGATGCGTCGTAGGCCGAGTGCGGCTGGCGTCTTTGGACGTTCACGCGTGCTGGACATGACGGACGACAGCGTTCTATGGTCCATAGGAGCTGCGCCGAAAGAGGGATTTTGGAACGGCCAAAAGTTCCTTAACGCCTTTTTGAGCAATATGGCCTTCGTTCCCGGCTCATCAGCAGTCCTTCGGCTCGATTTAGTGAAGCAGGCGGGAGGGTTTCAGTGCGATTTGGGTCCACAGTCCGATTATTTCATCAATCACGCGCTTTCAGCCGCGCATGGAATTTATTTCTTGGACCGCGAGGTCGCCGCGTTCCGAATAGCGCCAACGACGTACAGCGCTTGCGCAACGGACGAGGACTATTTTCGCTGCCATGCTCTGATGGAGCAGAGGTTGCGGGCATACGCAGCAAATCGCGTTTTTGATCCCGCGCTGATGCAGCTTTGGCGCGAAGCGATTGTTAATGGCCGCTTTAACGTGAACAGATACGAGGCGCTCCACGCGACAGTAAGATCATTCGTGCGCGAACTATCGCCATGGGAACAGAGAACTATACCCCCGAGGCTGATGCAATTGGTTGAAAGCTACTTGGATCAGTCGGAGCCTATTATGGCAGAACTCGAGCAGCGGAAGTCTGCTGCACATGCGGTCTTTCGCGAAATTGCTGGGCCGCTCGAGGAGCGCAACGGTCGACGTAGCGGTTACTTCGATCGCATTTCGAGATATATTCGAGACGCTAGCCTTTGGTGAGAGGTGGCTCGATACCGTCCGATAGAAGACCAATTCAGAAACAGGATCGGATCAGTCGCCCATTAGTTGCAAATTCGGCAGCAGAATTGTCGATGATCTGGGGAGCGTGTATCCATCCGAGTCACTGCCCTTGACGTTTCACTGCAGCGGTATTCGGCCCGGCTCGGCATGGCTCTTTATGAAGGCGCGCAATTTCCGCCCGAAATCAAGGGCGACGCCTTTATTGCGCTTCAACGCTCGTGAAACCGTGCGGAAGGAACCGGCTACAAGTTGGTTTGACTTAAATTCGCCGTTGCGCCCGATGGTTCGCTGCTCGTCAGCGAGGATGGAAACGGCAGGGTCTGATGCGTGTCCCATAAAATTGGTCCGTGCGCGATATGACGTTCTTGTTGGATTGGCGGGCTGCGTTAGCGCCTTGCCGACATGCGTCCGATGGTGCAGGCGAGCCCGGCTGTGCGAATATCAATGTCCGAGACCCTGCGTACTATCGAGAACCGCGCAAGTCTTGTCGCGGCCCGCCGTCTGCCGTACGAATGACGACTAACGCAGGGAAAAATATCGGCCGCGCCGGGAGAGCGGAATGAAGGAGAAGATCGACGCTTATCTGCTGGACGAATTGCAGCGCGAGCTCAGCGAGTTCGAAAAATATGACGTCGACGTCCGCACGCGTTTTATTTACGGGAAGGCGCTAGAACTCTATTGGACGCTATCGCGCCTGCTTGGTCTCGGCCGTCTGCACGATGGGCGCTGGCGCAAGCCAGACGCGGCTCGAGCGCAAGCGCTACGGACGCCTCTCGAAGGCGAAATCCCGCTCCCCGCCGAGCGCGACCGTCTGCTTATCGATATGACGGCGACGCACCGCTTTGGCGGGCATTCGGGCGTTCAGCGCGTCGTGCGCGAAATCGCGCGCGCCTGCGTAGAAAGCGGCGAAGGGCTTCCGGTCTATCTCGAAGAGGGCCGGCTCTATGGCCAATTCAAGCATGACAATTTGCCTGACCGCGTCGAACTGCAATCCGGCGACAAGCTGCTCTTGCTCGATTCAGGATGGGGATTTGTGGAAGAATATCCGCCGCTGTTGAACGCGGCGCGTGAGGCCGGCGCCGAAGTCGTCGGTTGCCTCTATGACCTGATCCCTCTGCGTTATTCCGCCGCTACGGCCCTAAAGAACAGCGCGCCCTTCGCGCCATGGTTCGAAAAGGTGCTGCTGCATTGCGACTCCATCGTCTGCATCTCGCAGAGCGTCGCGCAAGACCTCATCGCCTATCTGTGCGAAACGCGTCTTGCGACGCCCGCCAATATGCGGATCGGCTGGTGGCCGCTTGGCGCCGATTTTCGCGTAGTCGCGCAGGAAGCGCCTTCGAAACGTGCAGCGCAAATCACTTCAGCGGCGACGCCGTTCTTCATGAGCGTGGGAACGCTTGAACCCCGCAAGGCCTACCCGATGGCTTTGGACGCATTCGAACTTTTATGGTCCGAGGGCTGTGAGGCGCGTTACGTCATCGTTGGCCGGGCCGGTTGGAACACGCGGGCGCTGCAGCGTCGCATTCGCGAACATCCGGAATTGGGCCGAAGATTGTTTTGGTTGAATGACGCCACCGACGCCGATCTCTCCTATCTCTATCCGCAGGCGCGCGCATTAATTTTTCCTTCGTTCGCCGAGGGCTTTGGAATGCCTTTGGTCGAAGCTGGGCATTATGGCGCGCGCGTCATCGCCAGCGATATTCCAGTCTTTCGTGAAGTAGGCGGCGCCGCGGCGGTCTATTTCGACCTGCTCGATTGTCAGTCGCTCGCTGTGCGAGTAAGGGAGGCGCTTGTTGAAGAGAAGACACCCTGTCGAATTCCGGTCGCTAGTTGGCAAGCGTCAGCTGACGCTCTGATACACATATTGCGGGATGACGCCTATCAGATCGATATCGAAGCAATGCGGCGCCTCTGCGCCAAAGATTCGATCGTGGAGTTCCAGCAATGAAGGATCAAATCCGCTCTTATCTTCAGGCTCAACTATATGCGGAGGTCTGCGAACGAGATCGTCAAAGCGTCGACCCCTTGTCCAAGGCGATCTATGATCGATTGCGTGAGCTGTATTGGACGGTTTCGAGGATATTGCGGCAGGGACTTAAGCTTATTGGATGGCGTGGGAAAAATTACACGCCGCCGCCATGGATGCTGGTGGATGAAAATCTTATTTACGGGTCCGCCCGCAGACGTGTGCTGATCGATATGACGCCGACCGCTCGCAGCGATATTGGCACAGGAATTCAGCGTGTCGTAAGGGAAGTCGTGAAGGCCGCCATCGAATCCGGTGAAGGTTTTCCCGTGATGATTATCGACGGTCGTCTTTGCGTCTATGCGAGAGGCGCTGTGGAGCCCACGCCCCTCGATATTCGAAGCGGCGATACGTTGCTGCTGCTTGACTCTGGCTGGCTCTACATTTCGGAATACCGACCGATCGTCGATCTTGTCCGGGCGCGTGGCGGTCGAAATGTCGTTTGCTTGTACGATCTCTTTCCGATCGTTTATGGAGCCGCTTTTCCGGCGGCGTTACGGGCAAATTTTAAGAAGTGGTTCGAGGAGATTATTCTACCCGCCGATGGCGTCGCTGCAATTTCGCACAGCGTCGCGAATGAATTTGAGGAATATTGCCAGGAGCGACGTCTTGTGCGCATAGCAACGCAGCAATTGGGGGTTTGGACGCTTGGCGCAGATTTCACCGAAGGGGTGAAGAGCGCGCCAACAACGCGCGTTCGAGCGATCGTTGAGGCTCGTGTTCCCTTCTTCCTTAGTGTGGGAACGCTCGCGGCAAATAAGGGCCAGGCGCTATGTCTTTCCGCTTTTGAAAAATTGTGGGCCGGGGGGGGCGACGTGGCGCTGGTCATTGTCGGCCGTCCTGGCTGGAACACAACGGCTCTTGAGCGGCGTCTGCGGGAGCACACAGAGCATGGACGGCGACTGTTTTGGTTCAGCGACGCGAACGACGCCGAATTGCAAAATCTTTATCGAAGCGCGCGCGCCGTTATCTGCGCATCCTATGCTGAAGGGTTCGGATTGCCTCTCATAGAGGCGGCGCATGCCGGCGCGCCCGTCATCGCGAGCGACATCGAAATTTTTCATGAAGTGGGAGGCGATTCAATCACGTATTTTGATCTGCTCGATCCCAACTCGTTGATGCAGCGGATTGTTGAAATGCTCGCTTCGAAAAAGTGTGCGCCTCCGCTGCCGGTGCTGTCTTGGAAAGAATCGACGCAGAGGCTTTTGGATACTGTAGATAGTCACGGCTTGTAGGGGGCCAACATCCACAGGAATTGTCCTAGGCGGCGGATTTGGTCGCATCGGATGTGGGCCTGCAAGGCGAGTGTGAGACTAAGCCCATTATAACATTAGCGCAGCAGCTGGCGGCGTCGGGCAATGTCCAAATTGTCCCTTCCTTCGTTCCAGCGACGATCGCTTCGCAGAATTCGGGACGCACGTCGTCGCGTTGGCGACAACTCAATAAGACAGCGATTGTGCCGGATAGATGAGACTTGTGCCGTCGACGTCTATGTCGATTGGTATGACCGAGAGCGGTGCGACCGCCGCTTCAAGATTTTTGCGGCGCTCCGGCGAAATGAGGGCGATGAAGAAGCCGCCTCCTCCCGCGCCGCAGAGCTTTGCGCCGTATGCGCCGGATGCGATTATCGCCTCAAAAATCCGGTCAATTGACTCATTGGAGATCGACGTTGAGAAGCGGCGCTTAATGCGCCAAGACTCGTTGAGCATGCGGCCGATATCATTTAGGAAATCGGCGCGCTGCGACTCTAATATGCTGACGCATTCAGCGACGTGCTGAAGAAGATCCTCGAAATCGGAGTCTAACGTCTGTCGCTTGATCTCCTCGACCTGCGCCGCGGCGGCGTCTGTGGCCCGCCGCCCGATGCCGGTGTGAACGAGCGCCATGCTCTGCCTGAGAGTCGAAAAAGTCTGGCTCGATAATTGTAGAGGCGTGACGCGAATGCGGTCTCCTTCGAAGTCGAATTTATTGACGCCGCCAAAGGAAGTGTGAAGCTGATCCTGTACGCCGACGTTCTCTTTTAGCAAATGCCGTTCGACATGGATTGCCGAGCGGGCAAGATCGATCTTCGTCACGGGCCGATTGAGGATCGAATAGGCGAGCCTGAGGAAACCGACCGTGAAGGCGGAAGAGGAGCCAAGGCCGCTTCCGGAGGCCGGAAGATCGGACATAACGCTGATGTCGAGCGGGTCCTTTACTTCCAGATAGCGCAGCACCTCGCGCACGACGGGATGCTGTATCTCTTCGATGCGCGCGCAGTTCTCGAGCTTCGAATAGGCGACGCGGTAATTATAGCTGAGAAACGGATTGAGCCGCAGGGCAGAGATGTGAATATATTGATTGATAGCGAAGCCAATCACGGCGCCCGGACGACGGTGAAAATATTCCGGGTAATCGGTTCCGCCGCCGAACAGGCTGACACGCAAGGGTGTTCTCGTCATCCACAACATGAATTGTCGCTATTCGTTCGTTCGTGAGGCGGGGGACCGATGTCGATTGGCGAAAGTCCATGCACAGCGACGAAGGCGGCAAGATTGTCGCCGCCCTCGAACAAATATCCGATCACTCCCGCTTCACGCGCCGCCACCAGATCCGTGTCGCGGTCGCCGATGAGAAGGGACGGTTCCCTGAGGACGGGCCATTCTGAGAAGGCACGGAGCAACATGCCGCCGCGTGGCTTGCGATCCGGATGATCCGCGCGATAGGAGTCGAGCGCGGCCTTGGGATGATAAGGACAATAATAGAAGGCGTCTATATGAGCGCCTTTGCCTGCCAGCCAATCGTTGATTTGATCATGGAGACGATGGACGGTCGCCTCGTCGTAATAGCCATGCGCGACGCCAGCCTGATTGGTGACGACAAAGACGAACCAGCCCGCCTCGTTGAAGGCCCTGACCGTCTCGGCAAGGCCGGCGGAAAAATCCAGCTGGTCCCAGCTATGGACATAACCATGATCGACATTGACGACGCCGTCGCGGTCGAGAAAGAGCGCCGGACGCGGGATCACGGAAGGAAGTTCAAGACGCGCTTGCGAAAGCGTGTCCGGCAGGCCGATGTCGATGAAGTAACCTCGGCACTGCGTTCCAATTAGAAATCCTTGGGCGGCAAGTCTGGGAAAGAGATCGTCTTCCAGCGAAGAGACTCCTTCGGGAAGCGCGTCGATCGCCTCCCGCCGCATGAGATAAACGCCGCCATTGATGAGACCTGCGGTGGGTTGTTCCGCGGCGACCTTCTCGTGAAAGCGGCAAATGCGCGCGCCGTCCGCCTGGACGGAGCCATACCGGGCGGCGTCGTTTACTTCGCGCAAGGCCATGGCGGCGAGGGCGTCAGGCGCGTCATTGAGCGCCGCCTCGAGCGTGCGATAGGAAATGTCGAAATAGGTATCGCCGTTGAGCAGGAGAAATTTGTGGTCCAGCAGCTCGCGCGACCATTTCAGCGTGCCGCCGGTTCCCTTTGGTTCAGGCTCCAAAGCGACGGCGATTTTTGCGCCGCGCAGCGTGCGTCCATCGAAGCGTTGCTGAATCTGATCGCCGAAATGTCCCGCGAGGAGAAGGATGCGGTCATATCCTTGCCGGGCGACATTTTCGATCAGCAAGTCGAGAAAAACGCGGTCTTCGTCGATCTTCATCAGCGGCTTAGGCGTCGCGCGCGTCAGCTGCCCGAGACGCGATCCCTTGCCGCCGACCAGAATGACAGCTTGGCGAACGCGCGGCGGCGGCGGAGCGCGATGCTTGTGCCCGGTCATAAGCGCCGATCGCCTTGTGCGTAGCGTGTCAGTTCCGAGACTGCGGCGACGATGTGATAGAGCGAACTCGCCAAAGCGCCCTCAGGAATGAAGCTTCCGTCAGTCTTGCGCTTGTCTCTGAAAAGCCCACGATTCTCCGGATATATGAAATGCTGCATACCGCGCCAAGCGTCGATCGCAGCTTGCTCGAATCGCGCGCGCTCCTTTGGAAAGAGACGCGCGAGCATGAGCGCCGCCTTCATGCGCTCAGTTTGCGGCCAAAGGCGCGAACTCGCGTCCTTCACCTTTCCGTCGATCCAAATTTCGGCGAGCGCAATGCGCTGCATGTTGTCGACGCCGCGCCGGTCCGCATTGTCGTAAAGCCTACGAATAACCGAAAGGTCGACGTCGCCGCCATGGGCGCGCCAACGGGCGAGCAGCCACGCCCATTCAAACTGATGGCCAGGCTCGACGATCCGGCCGTCGTCGCCCGATCGCGGCGTCCAGTCGCTTTCGAAATATTCGCGCAGCGTGCAGCTCGTGGGATCAATGAAATAGCGTAGGCATAGTCGCGCCATTTCGTCAGCCAATTCGCGCCAGCGCGGCTGCGGCGCGACGTCGAGCCAGGCTAGCGCCGCTTCAAAAAAATGCATATGAGGATTGGAAAGCATCGGAGCGCGTCCGGCGAGCTTCTCCTCAAAGCCGCCAAGGGGATGGGCTCTGTCGCGCCGCAAAGCCTCGAGGAGGGCATGCGCGATATCGCTGCATCGCGCGCCAGCGCCGATCGAATGGGCATGCGCCAGCGCGAAAATCGTGAAAGCCTGATCATAGTTGTCGACGCGGTCGTCGAAGGGCGTACCGTCCAAATGCGTCTTAAACCGCATCAGCCCATCCGGCCGCAGGTAATATGCAGACGTGAACGCGAAGCCGCTTTGCGCACGTTCACGCCACGGCCCGCGCCAGCCAAGTCGCCCGGCTTCCGAGAAGGCGTAAATCTGTCGAGCTTGCACCCGGCATCGTTTGGGGAGGGCGATCGGCGCGCCGCTTTCCAGTTCAATCTGTTCAAAAAAGCCGCCATGGGCCGCGTCGTATCCGGCCGTCGCCCACAGCGGGAGAACATCCGAGAAGAGCCAGTCGCGCGCGCTGGCGGCGGCCTCGCCTACGGCCGCATCGGCGGGGGAAACTGGATTGATCGGCTCCGCCTGTTTCATCACTTCGGGTCTAACTTCAAGCAATGGCGTCACACGCTTCAAACGTTCGACCATATCTCGTTGCGAAGTATGCGATAGCCTTTGACAAGTTCTACGACGCCAGCGTCGAGGCTGTGTTGCGGACGCCAGCCCGTGGCTTCGAGCTTTGCGTTCGACACGATGTAGTCGCGCTTGTCGGGATCGTCGCCGATCGGCGCCTCGATATAGGTGAAGTTCGGCACCCGCTTTTTGATCGCTTCGGCGAGTTCGATCTTGGATAGATTGGCGTCGCTGAGGCCCATGTTGTAGACGTCGTTCCTCATGCGCTCGAAGTTTCGCATGCCGAACAGAAAGCCGTTGGCGACATCGCGAACGTGGATGAAGTTGCGCTTGAAATGTCCTTCGAAGATCACCAGCGCGCGATCACGCACGGCGCGATAGGTAAAATCGTTGACGAGGAGATCAATACGCAT
>VGDY01000148.1 GCA_016869555.1 Alphaproteobacteria bacterium
GAATCGCGGTCGATGTGGTATGTTCCTGCATGGCGTTGCTTCCTTTCGTGGAATCAGCACCCCGAGCCTAACGGCTCAAGGCGAGCAACGCCGCTCCTCCTTTTTCAACAATGATCGGGACATCCCCAAACAATCGACAAGAATTGAGTTTCCCAGAGGGGCCTGACGAGGAATCGGCGCCACGCAGGAGACGCAATCGCTGAAGTATTTCGTCCCGCTCATGTTCGTTGCGCTCACATCCGAGGCTGCGGGGGAAAGCTTAAACTGCGCGGATAGCGCGCGAACGGCCTGTGGCGTCGCCAGTGCAAGGGCGATCAATGCGTGGGTCGCGCTTCAAAATTTTACCGCGACGCACGCAGGGCATTACTACGGAAGCTTGAATGAGACGGGATCGACGCCTTCGACCGTGACCTTCGTCGCCAAGATGGCGAATCTGGACCAGGTGGCGTTCAAATGCGTCGCTTTTTAGGGATTGAATTGGCGCGACGCCGATTGGTGGAGCTGGGGGGATTCGAACCCCCGACCTCTGCAGTGCGATTGCAGCGCTCTCCCATCTGAGCTACAGCCCCGCTCCGGCGCGTGGGGTACACGGGGGGCGAAATCCTGTCAATTGGATTTGGCCGCAATGCGCGAGCAAGGCGGAGACAAGGCGGAGACGTGCTTGTCTTTCTCAATTTATGGAACATAATGAATAGATTGCTCGGGGGTTGAGGGACCGGGGCGGCGCCGTCTCGCGCCTTTGCGCTTGCGGGCGCCCTGCAAGCCATCAGCGGGATCAGACATAGAAAAGCATATTGGTTGAACGCTTCTCTTCAGCGATTTTACGAAGGCTTTAGGGGCAATACGGACGTTTTTTGCGGCGCGCATTAGCGCGCGAACGATTCGATAAAATTTTGTGCCGCCGTGCGGCAAAGTATTTGCGGAGTAGGCGTTATGCTTGAGGACGGCAGGAAGAATTCGCCCGGAATCGGGGCTAATAGCGCCATCGTCGTCGCCCTGATCGCGACCGGGGCTTATTTTTACACGCAGCAGGCCCCGCTTACGGTGTTGCGTCCCCCGCCTTTGGAGTCGCGCATCGAGGAGAAATTCCGCACGCAGGACGTTGCGGCGCGGCAGTGGCAGGATCCTTTCGATACGGTCGCGCGAGAAATTAAGAAGCGGGACGGCGACGCAAGTAAAAAGGAATGCGACGAAGGCGCGGCGCCAAAAAAGAATCGCGCCTCGAAAACTCGACCGGCGCCGCCCCTCCATTGCCGTTCTCCCTTGTTTGAGGAAAGCGGAAAATTCAAGCCGGAGTCCGAGGATATTCGCGTGATCGGCGTCACCGCTCCTGGCGCGCCCTATTTCGAGGACGCCGAAACGCGTCGACGGCTACGATACGCGATTCTCAGTGGGCTGAATCTGGAGCGCTATACGTCCCAGAACGAGCAGCACATCGGCTATTTCCGCCCGAAAGCTCACGAAGAGAAAGGGTTGCCCGCCGCCATTCCCTTTGAATGGCTCGAGCGCGCGCATGAACCGCGCGAGGAGCAGAAGACGCAACAGATTTTACTCTTATGGATCGACGAGGACGTGCTGGGAGACGCGCACAATCCGCTTGAAAGACTGTCTCGGCTGCAAAATGAATTGTGCGCCGAGAAAAAAAATTCAGGGCGTTGCCCGCCCTTGCAGATATTGGGACCATATTCGTCAGGCGTTCTTCGCGATCTGATAAAAGAAATGGACGATTCTAAATCTGCGGCTTCGCCCGGAAAGATTCGCTTTTACTCATTCGCCGCGACGATCAGCGACAAGGACTTGGGAGCGGCGCCGACGCCCAAGCGCATTTTTCGGATAAGTTCTGGAGACAATGTGCTGGCGCAGGCGATCGGAGCGGAACTGTGCCTGAGAAGCAGAAGTTCCGCCGCCGCCGTAAGCCAGAATGGCGGCAAAGAAGGCGCCCCGGCCTGTTTAGGCATGCAGCACGTAGCGCTGATTTCCGATCGAGATACGCTTTATGGACGCGCCATCGTCGACGCATTCGTGCGCGAGCTGAGATGTCTCGATTCGAAGAGTAACGACCAACACGAGCAATGTCTCTCAAGTTTGCCCGAACAGGAGCCGCCGCCGAATTGGATTCACAAGCGCACCTATGTGCGTGGCGTTGACGGTCTGGCGGCTTCCGCCAACGGCAATAAGTCCGCGACGAAAGACAGCGGCGATAAGCGCTCGGGCGAAGCGCCAGGGACTCAGGACATCTCAAAATCACTGGAGCGCGCCTTCGGCCAGGACCAATTCGACTATCTACGAAGGCTTGCGGCGAGTCTGAAAGAGAAGGACGCCGATCTTAAGCGCGATGGCAAAGACGGCATAAAGTCGATCGGCGTTTTGGGCGTTGACGTTTTCGACAAATTGCTCGTGCTGCGCGCGTTAAAGCCGTCCTTTCCGGAAGCCGTGTTTTTCACCACCGACTATGACGCCGCCCTCGCCGGGCGCGAGGAAATCGCATGGAGCCGCAATCTGATTGTCGCCTCGAGCTACGGGAAGACCCTAGCCGAGGATATTCAAAAAGACGTGCTTCCCTTCCGCTCGACTTACCAGGCCGCGGCCTTTTTGGCGGCGCGCGTGGCGGCGCAGGAAGAAGATTCGAACGTGGAGAGCCCGCTGCGCAGCGAGATCAAGAGGGGAATTGGTTCCGCGCGACTCTTTGAAATCGACCGCCACGGCGAATTTCTCGCTCTGCCGACGAGTCAGTTGCGAAAGAGTGACAAGCAGAAAAGCGAGGAGATCGCCTCACCGACAGTTCGAACGCAATATGCCGCGCTGAACGGAGTCGCCGCCTTGCAGTCGCAGGCGACGCCGGGAGAGACGGCGGAGCAGGCCGGCGGAGATGGAATCCATCCGCCCATTCCGCCGCTATACTCGGAATTGTCGCCTGAGAGCGTCAGGCACATTGCGATCGTCCTGCTGCTGATCGGCGTTATCGTGCCGTTTTTATTCTGGCGGCTCTTTCCGTTCCTCAAAGCCACATCGGCGTGCATGGCTCTAATTTTCCTGTCTGGAACGGCGCTCGTCCTTCGGTGGGATCATTTTGCCGAATACGCCACGGAGGGTGGGCTCGGCGAACCAATCGCCTGGACGCAAGGCGTCAGCATGTGGCCGTCGCTCGGCTTGAGAGTCATCGCAGCCCTTTTGGCTGTCTGTCTTATCCTCGACGCTTTGCGGGAACTCAGGGATAATCAGAAGAGAGTGGAGGAGCGGTTTTTTCTTCCAAAGGCTGGGGCATGGTCTGCCGAAGAACATGATAAGGGAGTGATTCGGAAGTTATGGGCGGCAGTCTGTCGCTATGCTAATATGCTTTGCTATAGTTTGCCTCATGATAAAGATAGTGGCGCGAAGATTGACGTAGATCAGATCTGGAAATACTATACGCTAAAAAGCAAATTTGTTCCGAGCTTCTTACGAATTATTTTCATAACAGGAATAATGTTTCTTCTATATAGGCTTTTAATTGTCTTATTTGGCGATCCTAACGTGCCTTGGCGCGGTGAGCTGCATAAAATATATAAAGATGTGACTTGGCCTCTTGTCCTGCTGTTGCTGTTCCTGACGTTCCTGGTGTTCGACGCGACATTGCTTTGTCTCCGGTTTGTCGACGTTCTTCGCAAGAATAGAACCATTTGGCCGCCGGATACACATAGAGGTTTTGGGGATATATTCAATTTCCAGGATCTCTTGCTGGACGAATGGATAGATCTCGATTTCCTGGCCGTGCGCACGCGCTGCATCAGCCGTCTGATTTATTTCCCCTTCGCGATTTTTGCGCTGATGATTGCTTCGCGCAGCACGGCATTTGCTGAATTCGCGCTGAGCTGGCCGATCATCATTACGCAAGTCGTCGGCTGCGTGATTATTTTCGGTTGCGCCATGCTCCTTTGCTTCAGCGCCGAAAAGGCCCGCGAGACGACGAAACATAAGCTGATGAAGGGGATGGTCGCCGCCAAAGCGGCCGACCCCTCCGGTCGGAAGGCCGCGCAGCTCGAAACGCTGCTCAAACTCGTCGATGAACTGCGCGAAGGCTCCTTCGTGCCGCTTTCGCAGCAGCCGCCTATTCGCGCATTGCTGCTGCCGCTTGGCGGCCTCGGCTGGACGGCGCTGCTCGATTCCCGGATTTTTCCCGGCCTCTAGTCGCCGCGGGCGTGGCTGTGAGGAGGATTGCCGCAGGCGGGCGGGGAGGCTAGACAGTCGGCAGCCTCATCCGTTGGAAATCGCCTCATGTCCTACGCCATGGTCAAACTGCTTCTCACGATCATCGACATTTACTGGTGGATTCTGCTCGCCACGGTGGTCGTCTCCTGGCTCATCGCCTTCGATGTCATCAATATGCGCTCGAACGCCGCCTATTCGATCTGGAAATGGCTGAACGCCGTCACCGAGCCATTGCTCGGACCGATCCGCTCGGTCCTGCCGAGCGTCGGCGGGCTGGACATTTCGCCGCTCATTCTGCTGCTGCTCATGCAATTCCTGCGCGATCTCATCGCCACCAGCGCCGGCGCCGCGCTTGGGTGAGGGCGGCGCGGCAAGCATCTTGCCCTTGGGCGGCGGAGTCCGGAGGCGTCGCGCTTTACGTGCGCCTGACGCCGAAGGGCGGACGCGACGCCCTCGACGGCGTCGAGACGCTCGCCGACGGCCGCAGCGTGTTGAAGGCCCGGGTGCGCGCCGCGCCGGAACACGGCCGGGCGAATGAGGCGCTGATCGCGCTGATCGCTTCCGCGCTGAGCGTCTCCAAAAGCGCGGTCTCGATCCGCGCCGGCGCGACAAGCCGGATCAAGACGGTTTTCGTCGCGGGCGCGCCCGCGCTTTATCTCGACGCGCTGGCGAGGCTGGCGCCAACACATGGTTAGGACATGAGCAAGTCGAAGATCAACGTCGGCAATTTCTTCGAGGATTTCAAAATCGGCCAGATCATCCGCCACGCCGCGCCGCGCACGGTGACGGTCGGCGAGGTTGCGCTCTATACGGCGCTCTATCTGCCGCGCTTCGCCGTGCAGTCGTCGACGGCCTTCGCCCGGGCGATCGGCTATGAGCGCGCGCCGATCGACGATCTCCTGGTGTTTCATCTCGTGCTCGGCAAGACCGTGCCGGACGTTTCTCTCAACGCCATCGCCAATCTCGGCTATGCGGACTTCAAATTTCTCGTGCCGGTCTATCCCGGCGACACGCTGTCGGCGACGTCCGAGGTCATCGGCCTGAAGGAAAATTCCAACAAGGAAACCGGCGTCGTCTATGTGCGCACCACGGGCGCCAATCAGCGCGGCGAGACCGTGCTGAGCTATGCGCGATGGGTCATGGTGAAGAAGCGCGACAGGGACGCCCCCGTTGGGCCCGAGGTCGTGCCCGATCTGCCGAAGTCGGTCGATCCGTCGGAACTCGGCCGGGCGGCGCCGCCGATCGATGTCGCCGCCTATGACATGGCGCTCGCCGGTTCGCCCTATGTCTGGGGCGACTACGACAAGGGCGAGAAGATCGACCACATTGACGGGATGACGGTCGAGGAGGCGGAGCACCAGCTTGCCACGCGTCTCTATCAGAACAACTCGAAAGTTCATTTCAATCAGTATTATGAGGCGCAGGGCCGGTTCGGCAAACGCATCATCTACGGCGGCCATGTTATTTCGCTCGCCCGGGCCTTGTCCTTCAACGGGCTGGAGAATGTTTTCCATATCTCAGCGGTGAACGGCGGTCGTCATGTCAATCCGCTGTTCGCCGGGGGCACGGTCTTCGCGTGGTCGGAAGTGCTGGACAAGGCGGAGATTCCCGGCCGCAAGGACATCGGCGCGCTGCGCCTGCGGCTCGTCGCGACCAAGGACAGGCCCTGCGCGGATTTTCCGCTTCAGGGCGCCGACGGGAAGCCCGACCCGGCGGTATTGCTTGATCTTGATTATTGGGGCGTGCTGCCGCGGTGAATCAGCTATGATGCGCGGTCCTATCAGCGATCTGGGGGGATTAGTCGAATGAACAGAATGTTGCTCGTTGCGCTTTCCTTGGGCGCGGCCATGGCGCTCGCGCAGCCCGTCTTCGCCGAACCGGCCGCGCCGGACAGCAAGATCGTCGTGCCGATGGAAGCGTTGCCGCGCTATGGCTCGCTCGTTTCCGCTTGGTACAAGAAGCCAGTCTACGACACCAATGAGAAAAAGGTCGGCGTGATCACCGACATGCTGTTTTCCGGCGGCGAGATCAACGCCGTCATGCTCGATGTCGGCGGTTTTCTCGGCATCGGCGCCAAGCATGTCGCCATTCCGGCGGAAGCCATCACCATCACCGACAAGAACAACAAAAGCTGGCTGACCATCAATACCACGAAGGACGTCGTGAAAAAGGCGACCGGCTATAAATATGACGCGAAGGAACACGCCTGGAAGAAGATGTAGGAAGCGCCGGAGCGAAAGCTCGGCTCAGCCCGCGCCATGCCGTATCTACGCGCTTTCCAGAAGAGGATTTATTCATGCTGAAACATCTGATCGTCGCAGCCTCGCTTGCCTTTGTCGCGCTCGCGCCATTGCCGGCCGTCGCGCAACAGGCGACCGAAACCATGGTCATCGTGCCGCTCGAACGGCTGCCGGTCTATGGTTCGGTGGTCTCGGCGTGGTACAAACAGCCGGTCTATGACCCAAATGAAAAGAAGCTCGGCACGATCGCCGACATGCTGTTTTCCGCCGACGGCTCGATCAACGCCGTGATGCTGAACGTTGGCGGCTTTCTCGGCATCGGCGTGAAGCACATCGCGATTCCGGTTTCCGCGATCACCATCACCCAGAAGAACAACAAAAGCTGGCTGACGATGAACACGACCAAGGAGCTGCTCAAGAAGGCCGTCGCTTACAAGTTCGACAAGGCCACGGGACTTTGGGATCCGATCTGACCGGCGACGCTCTTTCCAACACGCGGCAGACTTCGACCAAATCGGATATCTGCCGCGAAGCTTGGAACATCGATCTCCGGCGCTTGTTCTAGGCGCATGCGAACAGTCGTTCGTTGTGACGCCAACAAACATGCACGGAGCAAGCCATGCTTAAGTACTATGCCCTCGCCGGCGCGCTCGTCGCGACGCTGTCAGCCGCGGCTTTGGCCGAACAGACGATGAATCGCACGACAGGCGCGACGACCGGCGGGCCGGAATTCCTGACGACGCTTCCGCAGAACGCCTTGCTGGTCTCGAACATTCACGAGCAGAATGTTTATGATCCGCGCGAGAGCAAGATCGGCGAAGTCAAGGATCTGGTGCTGGATCACAGCGGCAGGATCACTGCGGCGATCATCTCGGTCGGCGGTTTTCTCGGCGTCGGCGAAAAAGACGTCGCGGTCGCCTTCAGCGACATCATGGCGACCGAACGCAACAACAAATGGTGGCTCACCATGAACGCCACCAAGGATGAGCTGAAGAAGGCGACGGGCTTCCGATTCGACAAGAACAAGGGATTGTGGACGCTCGGCAGCAAGTAAGCCGCGCCCTCAATCTTGCGTTCAACGCCAGGCCTCGCCGCATCAGGGCGAGGCGCTCGTTGTGGCGCCTATCGTGAGAGCCTGCCTACGCTCTTTTTTCCATAGGCTCGTATATTGCGCCGCGCGTTCAGCGCGCGATCTTGCTGCTTAAGCCGCACCTTCAAAGGCCGGCGCAAGCATCATCGCGGAGATACGCATGATGCCGGCTCCAGTGCCATCGCTCGCAGGTAGATTGATCGGGTTGAATGTGTGGCTGGGTCTCAAAATGAGCATGCGCACCGCGCCGCTCCTGTTCTCAAGCAGAGGCGCGAAATCATCAAGGGCCAGAGGAATCGTGGCGAACGAAGGTTTGGAGCCGTCGAGCGTGCAGGCCCCGAGAAATTTCTCACCTGATTCGTCGAAGCCAAACGCCTGAATTGTGGCAGACTCGCCAGAAGAGAGCGCGGAAGGGGGGAAGCTGGCCCAGAATCGCAAGGTGATTGTTCGACATTCAGACCTAGACTCGACGGCCAGCCATCCTTCTTCTTCAAGCCATAAATTATCAGATTGCCCAGTCGGAAAGAATCCCGAGAGCACATGGACGCGATTGCTTTCCACGTCAAAGCTCGAATCGCTTGGCTCGATGAACGGCGCTTTAGCGTTGAAATATTCAGCGTCATAGCCCAGCGTTCGTCGGGCGTCCGCTGTCAGGCGCCAGATGAGTGCTTGTTCGGACGGGTTGAAGGACTCCCAACTCCTGCCCATGGCCTGCGGTTGCACCCAACTCGCAGCAGCGACGATTGCTTCGGGATGTGTTGAGAGTCCGACTACTTTGAATATTCTCTCCGCAAGCGCTGCGGGCGCGTCGATCAGGTCGGTGTAATAGTCGACGACGTTGACGGTCGGGGAGGGCGTGAGCTTGGCGAGTGCGCCGGCGTATAGGCGATAAATGCCAATCATTTGCCAGAGCGATTTACGGAACGCCGCGTCGAAAGTTTCGCTTCCCGTATTGGTTTTTCGCATCGAACGCATAAACGAGTATGGTTCGCGCTTCATCAGGATAGCAGCTCTTGCGCCGAGAAGGCCGAAACGCGCAATCGACAGCAGGTTTTGCGGCGATTTCTCGCCGATGAATTCAGCGGAGACCGAACATTTTATCTCGTTCCTGAGCTCCCCCAAACATTTATTGAGCAGCTCCTCCCCGTATAGACCTTGCTCAATTAGCGCGACAATACTGTCTGTGAGTCGGTTGACCCGTTCCTCGTCGAATATGACGAGCCTCTGCGGAATCAACCTTTTGAAGCCCATTCTCTTATGATTTGCGGCAGCGATTTCTTCCCTGGCCATGTTAAACTCGGCAGACTCGCGCAAGATGGAATCAAGCTGATTCCGAATGTAGTTCCTAACCGCTTTGAAATGTTGCGGCGCGACCGGTGCCGAATCGCACAGGCCCGCAATAATGGGGAGAATCTGACTCTCTTGGGCGAGACAAAATGGGGGATGTCCCGATCATTGTTGAAAAAGGAGGAGCGGCGTTGCTCGCCTTGAGCCGTTAGGCTCGGGGTGCTGATTCCACGAAAGGAAGCAACGCCATGCAGGAACATACCACATCGACCGCGATT
>VGDY01000149.1 GCA_016869555.1 Alphaproteobacteria bacterium
ACCGGTGCGCCTGTGTTGAGCGCCGTGGGAAAACGGATCCCTTGCGATCTCCCGCAGGCGCAAGAGTTTGGCGCACGAGAGCGATCGTTTGTAGCCCAGGTCGGAGGGGAGGTTCCGGGTGGCCTGAGCACCACCACTATGGTTGTCGGCGGCGTGGTTCTGGCGGGGGCGATAGCAGGTGCCGTCGTAGCCGGGACGAGCGGCAAGGGCGGCGGTTGCAGGCTCGTGCCGATCAGCGGTGGCGCGGTCTGCTTGTAACGCCCGTGCGCGGATCTTTAATGCCGCAGAGCGATACATGGATTTCAAGAGAGCGGGATAGCCCGCTCTTTTACTTTTGCGCGTTTGGTCTTGTCGGTAGTCTTTTATTGGGTGGAGCTGCGGGGCCGGGGTTTCTCTCGGACGTGTTCCTCCAGCTCCTATCGCTTCCGTTACTGATCGCCGCACTATGGCGCATCGCCTCCAGGCCTGCGTCACGTAAGGTGCGCCGAGCGCTATGGTTTTGCGCCGCAATCGCGGCCCTTCCCCTGGCTCAGCTTGTTCCCTTGCCGCCGGTCGTTTGGACCAGAATGCCGGGCCGCGAAACCGTGGTTGCGTCCCTTGGACTGATAGGGCGCGACCTCCCTTGGGCGCCGATCAACATGTCGCCCACTGGGGGATGGCTCAGCGCGCTTTCCCTGATTCCGCCGCTCTCGGTCTTTCTTGGCGCGCTCTTGCTCAACCACCGAGAACGCCGAAGTTTAAGTCTCGTCCTGTTGGGCGTCGGGATCGTCAGCGTTTTTATCGGGCTGATGCAGGTTACCCGTGGCCTTTCCAGCCCATTATGGTTTTCCGAACTCCTCACAGCAGGCGAAGCGGTCGGCTTCTTCCTCAATCGCAACCATTTCGCGGCGCTGCTTTACTCTCTCATCCCATTGGCCGCCGCCTGGGTCGCGAGCGGTACCAGCGACATTATGTCACATGCGGGTTCTCAGTCGGAAAAGTTCCATACGAGGGCGATCGTCACGGGTGTTACGGGTTTCGTCGTCCTCGTCGCGCTCATAGCCGGCGAGCTGATGACGCGTTCCCGCGCCGGCGTGATTTTGACAATTGTCGCGTTGTTTGGCGCATTGGCGCTGGCTTACCGCAGCCAGCACGCGGCGAAAGCGGCGCCGGTCAGACTGATGCTCGGCGCGACGGCCCTAGCGATCGTTTTTTCGCTGCAATTCGCCTTGTACCGCGTGTTGGAAAGGTTCGAAAGCGACCCTTTGGCCGACGCACGCATTGCGATCTCCCGCAACACGATCGAAGCCGCGATGACGCTCATGCCATTTGGATCCGGAGAAGGCGCCTTCGTTCCCGTTTACGCCATGTTCCAAGAGCCCCACGATCTGGTCGCCAACGCCTACATCAACCATGCGCATAATGATTTTCTGCAAGCGTGGTTAGAATCGGGCGTAGCGGGACCAATCCTCATCGGCGCGTTTGCGATCTGGTTCGTCCGTACATCGGTCAAGGTCTGGCGACACTCATACGTTGAAGGGATCGCCATCAACCGGTCTCTGTCCCGCGCGTCGACCTTGATCATTGCCCTGCTCGCCGCCCATTCGCTGGTCGACTACCCCTTGCGCACTGGCGCCATGATGGCCGTCGTGGCATTCGCTTCCGCCTTGTTGCAGCCCCCATGCCCCTTGGTCGTTGCACCCGCCGAGGGGCGCGACCCAAATGAGATCCGAGACGCCGCCCGGGAACGCCGCCGCAACCACCGAGATCGGGGGGTGGCTGGGGCCTCTGCCCTCGCTGAATCGGCCCCGCTGGCATCCCGGCCAATACGGGCCGAGTCGCACGAGCCAATGGAATGGCCGAAGGAGTGGCGCGAGCCATGACGCAAACGAGATTTTCTCAATTGCTGATAACCCGCGAAGATTGTATAGATTTGACATTGCTAGCATTCATCCTGTGTTGGGGGGGGGTATGCGTCAATGGCAGCTGTTTTTCATAGAACTTGCTTTGATAGCGTTGGCAACGGTGTTTGCATGCGTCCTGCGTGACAATCTCGAAATTTCAGCTACGCATCTCTGGGCGCTTGAGCCATACCTCCTCTTGACGCTCGCCATCGCCATAGTCGTCCTTCCTGTGCTCGGCACCCAGCGAGCGGTATGGCAGTTTTCGGCTATCGTCGATTATTTGCGGATTCTCGTGGCAACCGTCACGATCGTAGGGGGGGCGGTTGCATTTGGTTTCGCCTTCAATCGTTTGGATGGAGTTCCACGCGCATTGCCGATCCTCCAGGGACTGTTGATGCTGTCCACGCTTGTCGGCACCCGCATTTCGTGGCGACTTTGGCGTGCGATTAGAGAGCGGGCTGTTTCGGCTCCGGCGGCGAAAGGGGACGGGGATGGTTGCCAAGCGGTGCTCGTCATCGGCCTCGGCAGAATGACCGATTTGTATTTGCGAGCCGTTGCGCAACTCGCCCCGCATCGTGTTCGGATTGCGGGGCTGTTAGGCGACCGTGATTCACACGTCGGGCGGACGGTTCGCGGACATTCGATCGTAGGGACGACTGAGCGGGTCGCGGAGGCGCTACGCGTGCTCGAAATCCACGGTGTGTTCGTCAATCGTATTGTCGTCGCCACCGCTTTCGAGAACCTCTCGACACACGCGCAAGACGCATTATTGGATATTGAGAAAGCCGCCGACATCGAACTTGAGTTCCTGGTTGAGCAAATGGGACTTAGCCCTCGCTCCGGCGCTGCGGCGGCAGCCGCCGGCGCGGGGGCCAACGCACGGGAAGACAAGGTCTTTCATATTGGCCACGACGATCTCGCGGCGCTCAAGCAGCGGCCGTACTGGCGGATCAGACGGGCGCTCGATGTCGCCGGCGCCTTGAGCTTACTTATGGTCTTGTCCCCTGTGATGCTGTGTGTGGCGATTTTAATCGCGATCGACGTCGGACTGCCTGTGGTCTTCTGGCAGCAACGTCCGGGTCTCAATGGACGCCCGTTCAAACTCTACAAGTTCCGCACGATGGCGGCCGCGCATAAGGCGAACGGCGAGCGGACGCCCGATGACGAGCGCACATCGGACATTGGGCGTTTCTTGCGGCGGACGCGGCTCGACGAACTCCCTCAGCTGCTCAGCATCTTGACGGGCGAAATGTCATTCATCGGCCCGCGGCCATTGTTGCCGGTCGATCAGCCTGCGGCTTTCTCCGCCCGTCTGCTGGTTCGGCCGGGTCTCACTGGCTGGGCTCAGGTGGTGGGTGGGAGGGAAATTTCCGCAGCCGACAAGGCGGCGCTGGACATATGGTACATACTAAACGCCTCGCCGGCGCTCGATCTTGAGATAGTTACTCGCACCGTTTCAATGGTTCTCTTCGGAGAAGGAGTTGACGTGCTCGCCGTGCGGCGAGCGTGGCGGGAATTGCAGCGGGCTGGTGTTTGCACTGTCAAGGAACCCAACATTGGCGGAGTAATCCGGCAAGGAAGCCTCCCTCATGAGAGGCGAGACAGAGGCGCCGCGCTCTGCGCGCTCGATCGCGCAGATCCCCGCGCGGAGTCCCTTGAGGATACGCGACTGTTCGGCGGGTAACGGCCCCCGCGCTCGAAAAATCACACCAGAACCCATGAGAAGCGTCACAGAACGCTTGGTGTCTGGCGGGGCAGTCAATGAGGCGAATGATCGGGTGAAGCGATTCACCCGAAGTGCGGTAGCTATTAGTTGGCGTTCTATGAACTCCACCGCGATCCGAGAAGCAGAGATCCCAGACGCACATGCCGAATGATGAGACAAGCTGCGGGAAAGATCGCTCTATAACGAGGGGTGCTCTTTCGGCTGTCCGAGCAACCGGGCAAGGCCTCGCCTTCGCGGTGCTTTTCCTCGTCTTACTGCCCGTCATCATCGTGCTCGTACTGGCCGCTGCGGCGTTCGAGACTGAGGAGCTGCGCGAACTGAAAAATTGATGGCGGTGCGCGATCACCTCGACGGCCGCTTTGAAATCCTCCAGAACAAACTCGGCAATCCTTGGAATTCGGGTGTATCTGGGCGCGTCGTGGCGCAAGGACGCGACAGTGGTTTGGCACTCAACAACGCTGGAAGGCACCGAAAACTGCATGGACGAAAGCACACAACACTTTGGAGCGCGGCTTGTGCAGCGGCTCCGCGCCAAAGAGGCCACGATCGGCGTCATCGGGCTAGGCTATGTCGGCCTGCCAATTTGCCTTGCGGCGGCCCATTCAGGCCTGAACGTGGTCGGCTTCGACATGGATCCCGTCAAGCCGGACATGCTTCTCAAAGGCGAAAGTTATCTGCATCATATCCCGGCGCAGCCGATCAAGGACGTGGTCGCGCAAGGCCGCTTCACGGCGACCTCCGACTTCGCGCGGCTCGCGGAGCCGGACGCGCTGCTCGTCTGCGTGCCGACGCCGCTCGACGCCCATTTCGAACCCGATCTGTCTTTCATCGAACAGACGAGCGAAACGATAGCGCGCTTTCTGCGTCGTGGGCAGCTCGTCGTCCTGGAGTCGACGACCTATCCGGGCACGACCGCCGAGGTGATGCGTCCGATCCTCGAGAAATGCGGCCTTGTCTGCGACAAGGACTTTTTCATCGCCTTTTCGCCCGAGCGCGAAGACCCCGGCAATGAGAGCTTCACAACCTCCACGATTCCCAAGGTCGTCGGTGCCGACACCGCCGTCGCGCTCGACGCAGCCGTCGCGCTTTACGATAATTTCGTGACGCGCACCGTTCCGGTGAGTTCCTCACGCGTCGCCGAGGCGGTGAAGCTGACCGAGAACATTTTCCGCTCGGTCAATATCGCGCTCGTGAACGAGCTGAAGATCATTTACGAGGCGATGGGCATCGACGTATGGGAGGTGATCGACGGCGCCAAGACAAAGCCGTTCGGCTTCATGCCCTTCTATCCGGGCCCGGGCCTTGGCGGCCACTGCATCCCGATCGATCCCTTCTATCTGACATGGAAGGCACGCGAATTTGGCGTCGTCACGCGGTTCATCGAGCTCGCCGGCGAGATCAATTCGAGCATGCCACGGCATGTGGTCAGCAGGCTGGCGCTAGCCCTCGACATGCACTGCAAGAAGGGGCTGAATGGCTCGAAAATTCTTGTCATGGGCGTCGCCTATAAGAAGAACATCGACGACATGCGTGAGAGCCCCTCGCTGCGCCTGATCGAACTGCTCGAAGCGCGCGGCGCGGTCGTCGAGTTTTACGACGCCTTCGTGCCCGTGATCCCGCACAGCCGCGAGCACATGAGCCTCGCTGGACGGCGGAGCGCGAAATGGGCGCCGAACCTCTCGAGCGGCTATGACGCAGTGTTGATCGTCACCGATCACGACAACGTCGATTACGCCGCTCTGGTCGAGAACGCCGCGCTCGTCGTCGATACGCGCAACGCCTGTCGCCGCGCCGGCGTGCATTCGCCGAAGGTGTCTCTCGCGTAAACCATGGAAGAATGATCGCCTCATCGACCATCGATTTGGACGATTGAAAAGAAGGCGGGTTCAAAATGGCGGATCTGGCGCAGCGCATCCATTGCGGGGTGGGGGCGCATCCAAGCTTTGTGAAAATCGCGCCTATCATGCGGGCGCTACGCGATCGCAAAGGCGTCGACGCGCGGCTGATCCACACCGGACAGCATTACGACGTCGCCATGAACGCCGCCTACTTCAACGAGTTCGCCATCCCGGAGGCCGACGTCAATCTCGAAGTCGGCACCGGCGCCGATACGGAGCAGACGGCGCGCATCATGATTGGGCTCGAGCCGCAGCTTGTCGCCAACCGTCCCGACATGCTCTGGTGGTCGGCGATGTGAATTCCGCCATGGCGGTTGCGCTGGTGGCGGTTGTGACCCGGCGTGATCGCGGTCCAAGCCCGAAGGCCGTATATGACCAACGTCCATGTTTGCCGACGCCGTTTGCGTGCGCCGGTTGGGGGAACCGAATGACGGAGCGCGCATACCGCATCTGCGTCAGTTGCGTGATGGACACGAGCGACAGCGCCATCGTTTTCGACGAGCATGGCGTGTGCGATCATTGCCGGACGTTCGAAACCCGGATTAGACCCGGCTGGCACACGGATGCGCGGGCTCGCGCCGAGCTTGACGGGATCGTCGCCCGTATCGAGGCGGCGGGAAAGGGCCGCGATTTCGACTGCATCATCGGCGTCAGCGGCGGCATCGACAGCTCTTATCTGACTTGGCTCGCGAAGACCGAACTCGGTTTAAGGCCGCTGGTGTTTCACGTCGACGCCGGCTGGAATTCTCAGGAGGCGGTCAACAACATCGAGAGGCTGATCGAGCATCTCGGACTCGATCTCTACACACACGTCATCGACTGGGAGGAGATGCGCGACCTCCAGCTCGCCTTCTTCAAGTCGGGCGTGTCGCACATCGACACGCCGCAGGACCACGCCTTCTTTGCCACGATGTACAAGTTTGCGGAGGAACACGGCGTCAGGCATATATTGACGGGGGCGAACTATTCCACCGAATGCGTGCGCAATCCCCTCGAGTGGATGTACTACCAGTCGGATGCGATCCAGCTCAGGGACATCCACAAGCGCTTTGGGACGCGCGCGCTCGTCAAGTTCCCGACCACCTCCATCCTGCGCCATAAGGTCTACCTGCCCTACGTCAAGGGCATCCGCGTCGAGCGGCCGCTGAACTACATGCCCTACCACAAGGAGGAGGCGATCCGGCTGCTCACGGAGAAGTTCGGCTGGCAGCCCTATCCGCAAAAGCACTTCGAATCGCGCTTCACGCGCTTTTACGAGGGCTACTGGCTGCCCACCCGGTTCGGCTACGACACCCGCCGCGTGCAGTTCTCAAGCCTCATCCTCACCGGCCAGATGACCCGCGAGGAGGCGTTGAAGAAGCTTGAGAGTCCGGCCTACGACCCAGAGACCATCGCCCACGACAAGGAGTTCGTGGCGACAAAGTTGGGTATATCGGTCGAAGAAATCGAAAGTTTCCACAGTATGCCGAAGAAGACCTATCGCGACTACAGGTCGCAGAGCAGCATCTACGCCATCGGCGCGCCGTTGATGCGGCTGCTCGGGCTGGAACTAGGGGGCAAACGGTGATCGCCATCGTCGCTTACGGCCTCGGCAATGTGCAAGCGATCGCCAATATTTACAGGCGCCTCAATGTTGAGGCGCGCCTAGTCTCCACGTCCGAGGAGCTTCGGGCGGCGGATCGCATCGTCCTTCCCGGCGTCGGCTCCTTCGACTGGGCCATGGAGGCCCTCGCGCGCTCCGGCCTGCGCGAGACGCTCGACGAACTGGTCATGGGCGAGCGCCGGTCCGTGCTCGGAATCTGCGTCGGCATGCAGATGATGGCTCGCAAGAGCGAGGAAGGGACGTCGGCCGGGCTCGGCTGGATCGACGCCGAGGTGAAGCGCCTTCCTCAGGCGGACGGCCTCATGTTGCCGCATATGGGCTGGAACGATGTGGAGCCGCGCGCCGCCTCGCCGCTCTTTGAAGGCCTCGATACGGACGCCCGCTTCTACTTCCTGCACAGCTATTATTTCTTACCGAACGATGAGGGCGTGGTGATCGCCGCCGCCGACTACGGGAAACAGTTTGCCTGCGCCGTTCAGTCCGGCAACGTCTACGGAGCGCAGTTCCATCCCGAAAAGAGCCACGGTTGGGGCATCCGGCTGCTCAAGAACTTCGCCGAGATGTGAACCTTGCTGCGACCGCGTATCATACCCTGCCTGCTCGTCCACAACGGGGGCCTCGTCAAGACATGCCGGTTCGCCGAGCCTGCCTATGTCGGCGATCCCGTGAACGCCGTGCGCATCTTCAACGAGAAAGAGGTCGACGAGCTGTTCGTGGCCGACATCGACGCCAGCGTGCGCGGCGCCGAACCCGATTACAGCCTTATCGCCAATCTCGCCGCCGAGTGCCGCATGCCGCTGGCCTACGCGGGCGGGGTGAGGACGGTCGAGCAAGTGGAGCGGATCGTTGCGCTCGGGGTGGAGAAGGTGGCGATCGGCGCCGCGGCCATCGCAACGCCGGAGTTCGTCACAGCCGCGGCGGGCAAGGTCGGAAGCCAGAGCATCGCCGTCGTCGCCGACGTGCGCAAGGCCGTTGACCGCTACGAGGTCTTCACCCACAACGGCGCGCGGGCGGCGCGCAGGACGGCCGAGGAGTTGGCCGCCTGGGCCGAGCAGGCGGGGGCCGGCGAGGTGATCGTCAACAATATCGACCGGGACGGCATGATGACGGGCTACGATCTCGATCTCGTCGAGCGCTGCCGGCAAGCGACGGGGCTGCCGATAACTGTGCTCGGGGGAGCGGCGAGCCTCGGCGACATCGCGCGGCTCATCGCGCGCTTTCCCATCATCGGCGCGGCGGCGGGGAGCTTGTTCGTGTTCAAGGGCAAGTATCGCGCGGTGCTGATCAATTATCCCGACCGGACGGCGAAGACGAGGCTTATGGGGACCGGATCGGGCAAAGTGGAACCTCGTTAGATGCAGGATGAGGATAGGGGGGGATGTCCCGATCATTGTTGAAAAAGGAGGAGCGGCGTTGCTCGCCTTGAGCCGTTAGGCTCGGGGTGCTGATTCCACGAAAGGAAGCAACGCCATGCAGGAA
>VGDY01000150.1 GCA_016869555.1 Alphaproteobacteria bacterium
GAATCCTGCCCTAGCCGGTCGTCCGTCACCTCGCACAATTGTTCGAAAGGCACGTTCACCGCCTCTGCGCAAAGTTCAACCACGCGCCGGATTGAGGTCGGCTCTTGGGGACCGACATTATAGACCGTCCCAAGCGGCGCGCCGCCGTCCGCGACGAGATGGATGGCGCGCCCAAGATCACGCGCGTGAATGTAGGATTTCTCCGCCTTGCCGCCGCCATGCAGCGGCAGCTTGTCGCCGATGAGGCCGCACAGGATCGCCTTGGGGATCACGCGATGCAATAGCTGGCCGGAGCAATAGGCGTTCGACGGACGCAGAATGGTCATCGGAAATTTCAGGAACTTCGCGACCGACAGGAGGTACATATCGAACGCGACTTTCGAGGCCGCATAGGGGCTCGACGGTTTGATCGATTCGTCTTCGGTCGCGGCGTGATCGACCGAGCCGTACATTTCCGACGTGCCAATCTGGATGAAACGTTCGAGCCAGTCGCGCTTCATCAACTCTTCGGACAGACGCGCGAGCGCCATCGAATTTGTTTCGAAAAAGCGCCAGGAATGTTTCCACGACACCGCGCCTTCGCCCTGCGCGGCGAAATTGACGATGATCTGCGGCTTCTCGCGATCGAGCAGTTCGAGCAGCAGATCGAGCTCGTAAGTCACATGCCTCGCGTGATATTCATAGCCGTCGCGACGATCGATGTTCAGCGAGAACGCTGGCTCGCGCAACGGATTGCGGCCGATGCCGATCACCTTGCGCGGATTGGCGTGGTCAAGCAGGTAGGAGGCCGCGTGAATGCCGAAGCTGCCGCCGCCGCCCAGAATTACATAAGTCTTACCAGTCATGTCTATCCGCACCGTCGGTTAGAATTGATGTCGGCGCATCGTCACTCGACGATCGTCCAGGCGTAGTCGCCCTTATAGCCGGCTTCGGCGAAAAGCTCGATCCAGCCCTGCGGATAATCATGGAACTTCGCGGTCAGCACCCAGCTCTCAAAAAGTTCCTTCTGTTCAGCCGTGCGATAGGAATCGACCTGCACGAACGCCTTGCCCTTCCCGACCCGTTCGATCTCCTGAAGCGCCCGTAGCGCGCCGGCTCGGTCGAAATTGTGGATCGTATTGATGGAGATTACGCTGTCAAAGCTAAGATCGGGGAAAGGCAGGTCGTCGCCAGACCCCAGGTGCAGGCGGCCGACAACCTCGGGCAGGCAGTTCATCATGGCGTAGCGCGAAATATCGAGGCCGAACGCCTGCAGCCCCGGGCAGGCGATCATCAGGTCATTGACCAGAAAGCCCTTGGCGCAGCCGACGTCGAGTACGCGCATACCGGGTCTCAGGCCGAAATGTGTGACTATGTCCCTAGCGACGGGAACCCAGCGCCCGTCGTAGCGATAGCCGCCATAGCCATAGTCGCGCGGCCCGTCGAAATAGAGTTCGCCATATTCGCGCGCGGCCGCGATGACTTCGGGCGATTTCGCTTCGCCGCGCTGCGTGATGTTACGCTTCGTCTTCGGCAGCGCGCGCAAGAGGTCGACTTCGGCCATATCAGGGACCCTCGGCGCGCTGGGCCTTCTTCAGGCCGTCGGCGAGTTGCGTGTAATGGAAGTCCGGAAAGGCGGCGCGCGTCGCGGCGACGTCGAACGGTCGGTAGCCATTGTGCGGCATCGGCCCGGAGCGCGGCATGTCCTTGATCGCAACCTTGCGCGACGACGCCGAGACGACGAAGTCGGCGACGGCGCGGAATGAATGGACCGCTCCGCTCGCGACATTGAGAACGCCGGTTGAGCGACGCAATAGCACGCGCGAGATGATCTCCGCGACGTCTTCGATCCAGACGTGATCGCGCCGCTCCTCGCCGGCGCCGAACAGCATGATATCCTCGCCTTTTGCCGCAAGACGCTGGAAACGGTTTGGGCCGTAGCCGTTGTGTCGATCGTCGGCGCCATAGATCAGCGTCGGGCGCAGGATCGCCAGCGGCGCCTTGATGTCGCTCTGAAACGCGATTTCGCGCGCGAGATGCATCACGCCATGGAATGAGGCGGGCGCAGCGGGCGTCGATTCTGTCAGCGGAACCTGATCATCGCCATAGACAGCGTCGGAACTGATATTGACGACATGCGACGCGTTCACGCGACCGATCGCGGCGACGAGCGTACGCGTTAGGCGCATGTTGTCGATGAGCATGTCGATGTTCTTGCATGGCGCGATTGCGCTTGCAGCGACGATTGCGTCGCCGTCGCATAGCAGGCTGGCTATACGCTGTGTCGCATCGGGCATCAGTAGATCGCAATCCGCGCGCGTCACCGGCAGCGTCTTGACGCCCGCGTCGGCGAGCCGGCGGCAAACGGCAGCGCCCACGAAACCGCCGGCGCCGAGGACTACAACGCGGAGTGGTTTGGCCGTCGCGGGCGCGAGGTGCTGCAGCATCAGGCATTCTCTTGAGCTGCCTGGCGCGGCGCGCCGAGGCAATAATAGTCGAGACCGGCTTCTTTCGCCGCCTTTTGCCCAAGCACAGAATAGGGATCGACGACGATGCGCCCGCGCATATTTCGTGTGACGGCGTCCGCGGTCAGCGCCCGGTACTGCGGCCACGGCGTCAAGATCAACAGCGCCTCGGCGTCGGCCAGAATGGAAAGCGGATCCGCGCCGGCTTCGACGCGGGTATGTCGCACGACATCGGCGCTGACAACAGGATCGTGAACGACGAAGCTCGCCTCCGGCAGCGCCGCGATGGTTGCGAGCGACGGTGAATTTTTGATCGAATGCGTGTTCTCTTTGTACGCGAGGCCCCAGACCGCGATTTTTGCCTGCGGTTTGCGGTCGAGCAGCGCGCTGCGGATCATGCGCGCCGCCCAGTCGCGGCGATGTTTGCTGTTGGCGATCCACGCACGCACGACCCCGCTATCGGTATGATGACGCTCCGACAGCGCGACGATGGTGGCGAGATCGCGCTCGAGATTGCCGCCGGCGATGCCGAGGCCCGGTGCGAGATAGGCGTGCGGCCCAATGCGTGCGTCGAGCCTGAGCGACGGCGCGATTTCCGACCAGTCCGCACCGATTTTCTCGCAGATCTCCGACAGTGTATTGGCGACGGAGATCGAAGAGACGAGGCAGCAGTTGATCGCGATCTTCGCCAGTTCCGCACTTTCGTAGCGCATCGGCAGGATCGGGCAGCCGAAGGCCGACAGGACAGCGAGATAACGCGGCTCGATGGGGGCGGAAGGGTCAGCACAACCGACGATGGTTCGCTCGGGATGCAGCGCACGCTGAACCGCGCGGCCGAATACCAACGTCTCCACCTGATAGTAAAGTCGTTCCTGGGGCACGACACGCAAAGCGCGCGAAAATCCGGGCGGCGCCTGGAACAGAATGACAAGAAGGGCGTCAGGCTTCAGCACGCCGCCCACGCGGTCGAGCAGGGCGATGATCCCCTTCAGATCGCTCTTTCCCGAATCATCGGTCGGAACGTCGGTAGAGATATAAACGACGTCGCATTCTGCTAAGCGCGAGAGATCGGCGGTGAAAACCTGTCGCGCGCCATTGGCGCGGATCAGATCGTCGAGATCCGGCTCGACAACCGGAATGTCGCCGGCTGCAAGCCGAGCGATCGGCTTGTCATCCGGATCGTAGCAGATCGTGAGAAAGCCCTTGGCGGCGACCGAAGCCGAGGAGACAATGCCCAGATGCGTCATGCCGGCGAAGCCGACGACGATCGATTGCGATGATGTGTCCTTGCTCATCTTAGCGCTTCCTTTGTAGCGCCAGCGCCTCGCGCCCGAGCCGCTCCAGCGTCCGGCCAAGCCATGCGTCTGTCGCAAGATTGGCCAGCGTGGCGCGCGCGCACAACTGCTTGAAATGCGCGTATTCGGCCGCCCATGTCGGATCGTCCTGGACGATGGTAATCGCTTCCTCAGGCGGCCGACCGCTCGGCAGCAGGCGACGGCGTAAAGTGAAGGTCGAAGGCCCCCACTTGCACAGTGACTCGATGTGGGCGCTGCCATTCTCCGCAAAAATATCGCAGGTGAAATGATTGCGCCACGACAGCAGCGTCATTTCCAATTCAAGCCGCGGCGACGCGTTTTCGTTCAAAAGCACGACATGATCCGGCGAGCGGTTCTCAAAGCAATTGGCGGATGCGACGACGTAATCCTCTTCGATGTCGCCAAACCAGAACCTACATGTGTCGAGCAGATGCGACCCAAGGTCAGGCAGCACGCCTGCGCCTTGGTCGCGCCATTCTGAATTGCGGACAAGCCGTGCCGTGCCGTTGCCGTAGAACATGCGGCAAGAATAGATGCGCCCAAGTTCGCCGGAGGCGATAAGATCATGCATCCGAACAAAATGCGGTTCGAACCGATGGTTGTACGCTGTGTAGCAGACTACGCCCGCCTTGTGCGCCAGCGCCTGAAGCGCCTCGACGCCGCCGTCCATCACGGACCAGAGCGGCTTTTCCACGAGGACGTGCTTGCCGTGCTCAAGGAGATAGCTGAGAATTTCAACCTTCGGTTCATCCGGGATACAGCATAGCGCCGCATCGTAAGTTTCGAGCGGCACGTCGCGCACCGATTTAAAATCCGAGTCCGGATTTGCCGGATCGACGCTCGCGACGTAATCCTCGCCGGCGAATTTCCGACGCTTGTGGCCCTGTATGCCCAACCCAACGACGATTGCGCGCATGATCAGGCGTAATCCATTTGCTGCTCGACCTTGTCCAGCTTCTGATGAACGTGGTTAGGCGTGATCGGAATATTGCCGTCGAACTCGCACTCACAGCTAGCCGCCAGCGCGCCGATGATCGTCGATTGGATCGTGTCGCGGCTGACCAAAATCGCGAGCGTCGAATAGGCGAGCAGCGCATCGCCCGCTCCAACGGGATCGACCAGATTTTCGACAAAGGAATCGAGCACGAAGAAGCTGTCGAGCGAGTCGTGATCCATGCTGTCGCAGGTCAGCAACCCGCGCTCGCCGAGTTTGAGGATTAGGAATTTGCACTGCGCCTCGTCGTAGAGTTTCGAGGCGAGCGGACGAATGCCGGAATCCTGGTCGGCCAGCGCGAAACGGGCCTCGCGCTCATTGGGCGTGATCATGTCGAAGCCACGGAATTCCGTAATATTGCCCCAGCGGCTTGCGACCTGACTGTCGGCGACACGGAACTTGTTGTCAGGGATCGCTGCGATGAAGGCCGGAATAGTGCGTCGGTTGAATATGCCGTGCCGGAAGTCAGAATAGACAATGGCCCCCGCCTTCGTCTCGCGCACATTCGTCGTCAGGGCCTTGACAATCGAATCCGAGATCGTCGTATTGTCGACCGTATCGATTTTGAGCAAGCGATAGCCGTCTACGACGACCGCGTTCTTGTTAACGGTCGGGCGGGTACGGTCGATCGTCGCTTTCACGTCGACGCCGAACGCCTTCAGGTCGTCAATCACGAAATCCTTGAGCGCATCCTCGCCGAGCACGGTCGAGAATTCGACCGCGGCGCCGGTCGCGCGGCAATGCTTGGCGACGATGGCCGCGCCGCCGACATAGTCGGTTCGGCTCTCGAATAGCACCGACATGGTCGGCGTCTTGGTTTGGCCGCCGATCATCGCACATTGCGTGTAGCTGTCGACGATTGTGTCACCGACGATATGCACGCGCTGCGACGACAGGCGGTCGATCGTGTGCCGCAGGTCGTCGAATGTCGTGCCGTTGCGCTCCATCGCCAGCTGAAGCTTTTCGAGCTTCAGGTCGGGTGCCTTCATCTGTATCAAGCGCGAGGAGGAATAGACGATATCGCCCGGCGTGAAGACGATCTCGCCGCCGTAGCTGCGCAGCGCCTCGGCTTCCTCGCTCGTTTTTGAAGGAAGCCCATTGGCGGCGTATTCGTATCCCTTGGCGAGCAGGTCGGGCTTGATGATCTTGATGTTCTCGATCGGCGTGGCGTTCGGATCGATCACGACATAATCGATCATTTCGAACGCCGCGAGATTGAGGGCGCGCAGGTCCTGGGGCACATGCGGCCGATAGACGCCTTTGCTGATGTGGATGTCGGCCGTGATGCTGGCGATGAGAACGTCGGCCTTGCTCTTGGCGTACATCAGATGGCGTAGGTGCCCCGGATGCACGACGTCGAACACCCCGTGGCACATGATCGCGCGTTTGGCGCGCGGCATCGGACCGAGAATGTCACGCAATTCCTCCGGGGTCTTAATCTTCCGGCGATACCTTTCACCGAGAGATTGCGTCATCCCGCCCCCTTTACCTGTTTATCGCCAAGGTATTCGAACCAGGTCTTCGTCGCCTGCGCGATCGAAGACGGATCCCACAAGGGCGCATCCTTCCAGTGATGGATTTGCTGCATCATACGCTGGACGCCTTGCTCGAACGGAACCTCCGGCCGCCAGCCCAGAAGCTTCGTGATCTTGCCGATGTCGGCGAACGTGCAGTCAGGTTCGCCTGGACGCTTCGGCACGTAAAGGACGTCGCCGCCGAGAAGCTCGACCAGGCGATTGATCGTCTGTGGCGCGCCAGCGCCGACATTGAAGCGCTCGCCGATGATGTCGGTTTCCGCTGCGGCGAGGAACGCGCAGGCGACGTCGGTCGCGTAGATGAAATCGCGGGACTGCGTGCCGTCCCCGACGACCGTATACGGCTTGCCCGAAAGTTTCTGCTTAAAGAACACGCCGAACACCGCGCCATAGGCGCCGGTCGTGCGTACGCGCGTCCCATAAGCATTGAAAATGCAAATCGAATTGACAGGCAGGCCGTAGACCTGCCCCCAATGGAACAGCGCCTGCTCGCCCTGATATTTCGACAGGGCATAAGGGTATTGTGGCGAGATCGGATGATCCTCGCGCGTCGGAGTTGCGGCAAGCCCATAGCAGGACGACGACGCGGCATAGACGACCTTCTTCGCCATCGCCGCGCGCGCGCATTCAAGCACGCGCACGGTGCCCTGCACATTGATATCCATGTAGTCGATTGGCCGCTCGATCGACGGCACGATGTCGCCGATCCCTGCGAAATGAAAGACATAACGGCAGCCGTTAAAGATCGGATTTCCCGGCTTCAGGCTGCGGATATCGACGCGGTGCAGCGACAGTCCCTCGTTCCCCGCGTGATGTGCGAGATTGGCTTCGTGCCCGCCCGACAGATCATCGACGACCTGCACGCGATAGCCGCGATCCAGCAGTAGATCCACCATGTGGCTACCGATGAATCCTGCGCCTCCGGTAACGACTGCTACGGGTCTTCCACTCATGCCGCCTTCAGCCTCTGAAGTCGACGAACGTTGAAATAGATGTCGTCGTCGAAGCTGTTTGGCAGACGGCCGTCGCGGAAGGCGACGCAGAGTTCGCGCACCGCGTCTTCGATTGTGTATTTCGGGCTGAAGCCGAGCGTCTGCGCCACCTTATCCGAATTGATGTGATAGGAGCGGACGTCGTCGGAGGGCGTCGTGACGATCTCGAGGTCAGAATGGTCAGGGAATTCCTCCATCACGACCTTGCGCACGAGCTTAGCGAGCTCCATCAGCGACAGGTTCTGGTAGCCGACGTTGAAAATCTCGCCCTGGATCTTCTCCTTCGGCGCCTCAAGGAACATCTGTACGGCGTCGCAATAGTCCTGTATGTGTAGGTTCGGACGCAACTGCGAGCCGCCGAACACCGTGATCTCGTGCTTGTTGATCGCGTGGTTTGTGAGGATGTTGACCGATAGATCGAGCCGCTGGCGCGGCGCATATCCGCAGACAGTCGCTGGCCGGAACGTCACGCCGGTGAAGCTATCGTCGAGATTTTTGTTCAGCAGCGGCTCGCACATACCCTTGTATTTGTTATAAAGCGTCAGCGGCACGAGCGGGTGGTCTTCCGTCACGTCAGGCTTGTCCGAAACGCCATAGACGGACGACGAGGACGCGTAGATGAATCGCTTGACGCCAGCTTTCTTGGCTGCGAGCACCATAGGCTCGAATGCATCGAGATTGATCGACGTCGAAAGATTCTCGTTCAATTCGAAGCTGGCGTCGTTGGAAATGCAGGCGAGGCTGACGAACGCATCATGGCCTTTGACGTTGGCGGCGATCTTGGCCGTGTCGCGAATATCGCCCTCGATCACCGTCAGGTTTGGATTGTTCTTCGGCAGGAAATCGCTGCCGAAGAACATGAGATCGTAGACCGTGACCTTGTAACCGGCGTCGAGAAGCTGGGGCACGAGTCGGCTGCCGCAATAGCCCGCTCCGCCCGTCACGAAGACCCGTTCGAATTGTCGCGTCATGGTGGGGCTCCTTGTCATTCTATGAAAGCGGAAGGCCTCAGCCAGCCGGCTTCATATCGAAATCGCAAATCCGGATTGCATCGCATCGCGATGAAACATCTGCACGGTCTCAAGCGAATAGAGATTGAGATCCTTCCCCACCAGAGCAAGCTTTGCGAGGATGTCCGGGGTCGCCGTGATGATGTGGCAACCCGCCTCCACCGCA
>VGDY01000151.1 GCA_016869555.1 Alphaproteobacteria bacterium
CTCGCTAGCCGATTCACCCGCCGGGTTCGTCATCGCCGCCTCGCTCAAACGAGCCTAACCTTCTGAAAATGATGCCATAAATGCCGAAATTGTACAGCAAAATCAGAGTTCATCCGGCGAATGCGGGCTCAACTCCATCGGGCTTACTGACAGCGCCAACGACATTTTGGTGTCCGCGCGCAATACTTTCACGATCTATAGGATCAGCAAGCCAACCGGAAAAATACTTTGGCGGCTCGGCGGCAAGCAAAACGATTTCCGGATCATCGGAGCCGAGGCGCAATTCTCTTGGCAACACGACGCACGTTTTCATCTCGGCGCCAGCATTCTAGCCGGCAACGTCATAAGCATGTTCGACGATAATTGTTGCGAATCCCAAACCGTTCCGCCCGGAACGCCAGCGTCCCACGGACTATTCCTGCAAATAAATTCCGCAACGAGGACCGCAAGCTTGCAGCGCCAATTTTATCTCGATTCCAATCTGCATGTCGCCTCTCAGGGGAGCGTGCAGACTTTGCCTAACAGCAATATATTCGTCGGCTGGGGGCAGTCGGCCTATTACAGCGAATTTGGGCCCCTCGGCAATACGGTGAACAATCCTTCCTTGAATCTCCTTTATTATGCACAAATGCCGGGTAATAATTACAGTTATCGCGCCTATCACGACAATTGGGTCGGAACTCCTTATTACCCGCCACGCATCGCCGCCATATCGAGCAACGGACAAACGACGGTCTACGCCTCCTGGAACGGCGCGACGGAAACCCGCGCTTGGCAAGTGTTTAGCGGCGCCAGCCCAAGCAGTCTGTCACTCGCCAAAACTGCGGCTAAATCCGGATTCGAAACCGCCGTCCCCGTAACCGGCGCTGGCCGGTATTTTCAGGCAAGAGCCTTGGACGCTTGGGGCAGAGTCATTGGAATATCCAGCGTGGTCATGGCGAGCTCCCCTTAGCCCCGCCCCCTGGTCTCCCCCCTAAAAAGTGAACCTCCGCGAAGTATGGCTTTTGAGCCTTTGAAGATGATTTGAGATGGGCAGGGAACGTCACAAGCCGGAAAAGATTGTCGCGAAGCTTCGGCGGGTCGACGTTCTGACGACGCAAGGTCAATCGGTGGCGGGAGCCGTCCGATCGTTAGGCGTGATCGAAGGCCGCGCCACCCGTCGTAAGATAAGGAGATCGTTGGAGGGGAAGGGATTGCGGTGGTCGAGCGACAATGCGTGGACGCCTGACGAGATCGCTCGCCGATTGTAAGACCGCTCGGCGCAATGTCTCTGCAAGCAGTTGAATTAATTTGTGAAAAACTTCGAATTGGTCGGAGTGAGAGGATTCGAACCTCCGACCCCCTCGTCCCGAACGAGGTGCGCTACCAGGCTGCGCTACACTCCGATAGAAATGGCCGAAAGCCGCTTCGAGCCGGTTTATATCGATAGCCGGATTGCGCCGCAACTGGTTTCAGGCGCGTCACGGGCGGTGCCGCTCAAGCGTGACATAGGCGAAATCCGCGTCATCCTTCGGGCCGCGGGGCGGTGCTTCGCGTCCGATCTCACGCCAGTCGCTTGGGTCGAGCGCAGGGAAATGCGCGTCGCCGGGGATGTCGAGCGCGACTTCGGTGAGTTCGATCACATCGGTGAGATCGAGAAAGGCGCGATAGATGTCCTCGCCGCCCGCAATGATGATTTCGTCGGCCCCGAGCAAAGCGGCGAGCCGGCGCGCCGTCGCCAAGGCCTCAGCCGGACTCCCCGCCACATGCGCGCCCTCGGCCTTAAAATGCGGATCGCGGGTGAGAACGACGCTTTCCCGCCCCGGCAGCGGCCGCCCGATCGAGTCGAAGGTGCGCCGCCCCATGATCATCGGCTTGCCCCAGGTGCGGACCTTGTAGCGCTTCAGATCGCTCGAAAGCCGCCAGGGGAGTCCGTTGGCGACGCCGATCACGCCATTGCGTCCGCGCGCCACGACGGCGACGATTTTTGGCTCCATCGCGCTACACCGCGATCGGCGCGGCGATCGCCGGCCAGGAGTCGTAGTTCTCGACGGCGATATCTTCATATTTGAAGTCGAAGAGCGAGCGCACGGCGGTGTTGAGCTTCAAGCGGGGCAGGGGCTTTGGTTCGCGGGAGAGCTGAAGCCGCGCCTGTTCGACGTGATTGAGATAGAGATGCACGTCGCCGAAACTATGCACGAAATCGCCCGGAACGCAGCCCGTGACCTGCGCGACCATTTGGGTGAGCAGCGCATAGCTGGCGATGTTGAACGGCACGCCGAGGAAGACGTCGGCCGAACGCTGATAGAGCTGGCAGGAGAGACGCTTTTCGCCGCCAACCTCCGCGACATGAAACTGAAACAGGCAATGGCACGGCGGCAGCGCCATGTCGTCGACCTGCGCCGGGTTCCATGCCGAGACGATCAGCCGGCGCGAGAAGGGATTGCGCCTGATCTCCTCGACGACATGGGCGAGCTGGTCGATATCCCTGTCGCCGTCGGGCCAGCGCCGCCATTGCATGCCGTAGATCGGACCTAGGTCGCCTTCTTCATTCGCCCATTCGTCCCAGATGGTGACGCCATTGTCGCGCAGATATTTGACGTTGGTGTCGCCCTGCAGAAACCACAGCAATTCGTGAATGACCGATTTGAGATGCACGCGCTTCGTCGTCACCAGCGGAAAGCCCTGCGAAAGGTCGAAGCGCATCTGATGGCCGAACAGCGACTGCGTTCCGGTCCCGGTGCGATCGTCCTTGCGTACGCCCTCGCGCAGGATTTTGTCGAGGAGGTCGAGATATTGACGCATGGGGAGGGTTTAGCGCGTCCGCGCCGCGCCGAGAATGCCCTGACTGTTCGCCATCAACAGCGACGACTCTGTTGAGGCGTATTGGCCGGGAAATGAACGATCAAAGCGACGCTCGAATGGCTTGCCTGATCCCTTGTCATATCGGTCGTCCCAGATTATTTTCGTAGTAACAGAAATTGGATGCAGATCGAATTCGACCTCGCTAAGCGCCGCCGAACCTTGAAAGAGAGAGGGCTCGATATGGCGCGAGCGGATGAAATATTCGCATCCGCCTATTTCACCTTCGAGGACTGCCGGCGCGATTACGAAGAGTCGCGATACATCACAATCGGCTTTCTCGACGGCCGCATGGTCGCAATCGCATGGACGCCGCGCGGAGACGCCCTTCGCGTGATCAGCATGAGGAAATGCAATGAGCGCGAACAAGAAGCCTATGGCCCCGAACTCGGCTGACGAGGACATCCCCGACCTCTCAACCCCGGAATGGCGCAAGCAGTTCGATCAATCCAAGGTTCGGCGGGGGCGCCCGCCAGCCGAGTTGACGAAAGTCTCGACCACGATCCGGCTCGATCCCGATATCATCGAGGCGTTTCGCGCCGGGGGCGAAGGCTGGCAATCGCGCATCAATGCCGCGTTGCGCGAGTATCTGGGAAAGCGCGCACGGCCATGACGAACCAGTGTGAGATATGGCGTCGAGCGCCGTATTCTCACAAATTCACCTCACGCACGGGCATGGCTTTGCGTTTCGGTTCAATGTCGATTTCCCGAAAAGGCGAGTTCTCCATTGCGGCGACCAGCACTTCGCCTGTGCGCTCTTCTTTGAGTTTGCGAAAAGCCTCCGCCGCAACTGAGCGGTCAGCAGCTCCGTAAACTAGGCGTTTGCGCCTCGACTTCGGTTTCCTGGCCATGGCGCCGAGCTTACCAGACTGAGAAGTCATTTAAGCCGGCGCCCCGGCAACAACCGTTTTCCGCGCCCCAGCCTTTGCGGACCCGTCACCCGGCACTTATATATTGCCTCGCTGGGGGAGCGTCGCTCTCCGCATATTGAGGACACAGAACAATGTCGCGTTTCTTCGCCTTTAAGCGCGGATCGCTGATTTCTCTCGCCCTTGCCGCGCTGCTGGCGCTCGCGCCGGCGATCGCCGAGGCGCGCATGGGCGGCGGCGGCAGCTTTGGCAGCCGCGGCGCGCGCAGCTGGTCCGCGCCGCCCTCGACCCGTACCATGCCGGGAACGGCGTCGCCCTTCGAGCGCAGCGTCACGCCGCGGCCTTCGCCCGGCATGGCCGGCCCGCTGTCGCAGCCCGGCGGCGCCTTTGGCGGCGGCTTCGGCCGCGGCCTGCTTGGCGGACTCGCCGGCGGCCTGCTTGGCGCGGGCCTCTTCGGCCTGCTGACGGGCCACGGCCTCCTCGGCGGCATGGGCGGCTTCATGTCGATCATCGGCCTGCTGATGCAGATCGCGCTGATCGTCTTCCTGGCCCGCATGGCCTTCAATTGGTGGACGCGCCGCAATCTCGCCATGGCGGGCGCGGGTCGGCATCCGAGTTCGGGCTTCACCTCGCCCTTCACGGCGCGCGCGCCGTTCGGGGCGGCGGGCTTCGGCTCCGGCGCGTCGCCGCAGGCGGCGATGGCGACGCCGATCAAAATCGCGGCCGATGATTTCAGCGCCTTCGAGCGTCTGCTCGGCGAAACGCAGGGCGCCTACAGCCGCGAGGACATCGGCGCGCTGCGCGGCATGTCGACGCCGGAAATGGCCTCCTATTTCGACGAGGAGTTGGAGGAGAATCGCCGCAAGGGCGTGCTGAACCGCGTTTCCGACGTGAAGCTGCTGCAGGGCGATCTGTCGGAAGCCTGGCGCGAAGGGGTGGACGAATACGCCACCGTCGCCATGCGCTTCTCGCTGAAGGACGAGATGCTGGATCGGACCACGAATAGGCCGGCTCCTGGCTGGGAGGGACAGTCGGAGACCACGGAGGCCTGGACCTTCCGCCGGCCTGCCGGCGCCGGACCGCAGGAGTGGAAGCTCTCGGCGATCCAGCAGGCGGCGTAAGTTTCCGCATTCGCCGGGAACTGTGGCCCCTCCCCGAAAGGGAGGGGTCTTTCGTTCAGGCGGGACGATACCATTGAATCGCGCGCCTGCCATGACGAAAGACTCTTCAGCGCTGCCGATCGACGATGCGCTGCCGGCGATCCGCGCGGCGCTTGAGGCGTCGTGCAACCTTGTCGTCGTCGCCCCGCCCGGCGCCGGCAAAACAACGCGCGCGCCGCTCGCGCTACTCGACGCGGACTGGGCGAAGGGCCGCAGGCTCATCTTGCTGGAGCCGCGACGCCTCGCCGCCCGCGCGGCGGCGAGCCGCATGGCGGCGACCCTCGGCGAGAGCGTCGGCGAAACCATTGGCCTGCGCATGCGCCTCGAATCGAAAATTTCGGCGCGAACCCGCATCGAGGTCGTCACCGAGGGCGTCTTCGCCCGGATGATTCTCGACGATCCGGCGCTGGACGGCGTCGCCGGCGTGCTGTTCGACGAATATCACGAGCGCTCGCTCGACGCCGATCTCGGCCTCGCGCTGGCGCTCGATGCGCAGGCGGGGCTGCGCGAGGATTTGCGCCTCATCGCCATGTCGGCGACGCTCGACGGCGCGCGCGTCGGCGCCCTGATGAGCGCGCAAATCATCGAAAGCGCGGGGCGCGCCTTTCCTGTCGAAACGCGCTATCTCGGCCGCGACGCCAATTCGCGCATCGAAGAGACGATGACGCGCGCGATCCTGCGGGCGCTGCGTGAAGAACCGGGCTCGATCCTCGCCTTTCTGCCGGGGCAGGGGGAAATCATGCGCGTCGCATCGCGTCTCGCCGAGTCGAGCCTGCCAGGCGAAATCGACGTCGCGCCGCTCTATGGCGCGCTCGATCGCGGCGAACAGGACCGGGCGATCGCGCCGGCGCGGCCCGGCCGTCGCAAGATCGTGCTCGCGACATCGATCGCGGAAACCTCGCTCACCATCGACGGCGTGCGCATCGTTATCGACAGCGGCCTCGCGCGCGTGCAGCGCTTCGAGCCCGATCTCGGACTGTCGCGGCTCGAAACCGTGCGCGCGTCACGCGCCAGCGTCGATCAGCGCCGCGGCCGCGCTGGGCGCACCGAGCCCGGCGTCTGCTATCGCCTGTGGGACGAGCCGCAGACGGCGGCCCTGCCGGCCTTCGCCGCGCCCGAAATTCTCGACGCCGATCTTTCCGGACTGGCGCTCGATCTCGCCGCCTGGGGGGTGAGCGATCCGGCGGCGCTCAACTGGCTCGATCCGCCGCCGCCGCCCGCCTGGAAGGAGGCGGTCGCGCTCGACCGCGAACTGGGGGCGCTCGACGACGATGGCAGGCTGACCGACATGGGCCGCGCCATACGCAGACTGCCCCTCGCGCCCAGGTTGGCGCGAATGGCGCTCGAGGCGGCGGGTCACGGCGAGGCGAAGCGCGCCGCCGAACTCGCCATGCTGCTCTCCGAGCGCGGACTCGGCGGCGCCGACGCCGACCTGTCGCATCGGCTCGATCGCCTGCATGGCGACAAGTCGAAGCGCGCGGGCGACGCGCTGCGCCTCGCCGCGCAATGGGCGAGACTGGCGAGCGCGGCGGCTGGTGGATTGCCCCCTCCCCAACCCTCCCCCGCTGGCGCGGGAGAGGGAGCGGACTCGGCGCTTCCTGTCGCGAATCGCCGATCGTTCGCGTCCCCTCTCCCGCGAAGCGGGGGAGGGACAGGGAGGGGGCAGCTATCAGACGGCGCGCTGATCGCGCTCGCCTATCCCGATCGCATCGCCAAATCGCGCGGCGCGCGCGGCGAGTTCCTGATGGCGAACGGCCGCGCCGCGACATTGCCCGTCGAAGACCCGCTATCGCGCGCGCCATTTCTCGCCGTCGCAGAACTCACGGGGCGAGCGGCGCAGGCGCGCATCCTCGCGGCTTGCGCGCTCGCCGCCGATGAGGTCGAGGCGATCGCGGGCGACCACATCGAGACTCGCGACGAAACGAATTTCGACGCGGCGAGCGCCAGCCTTCGGCGCCGCGCCTTCCGGCGTCTCGGCGCGATACGACTCTCCGAGCGCAATCTGGCGGTCGAGCCGTCCGAAGAAAACGCCGAGATGCTGGCGCGCGGCGTCGCCGCCCTTGGCGTCGCGCGCCTGCCATGGACGAAGGCGCAAATGCAATGGCGCGACCGCGTCGCCTTTCTGCGCCGCGCCGAGGGCGACGAATGGCCTGACCTTTCCGACGCCGCTCTGGCGGCGAGCGCCGAACCGTGGCTGGCCTCCTGTATCGTCGGGCGTGCGTCGCTTGCCGAGATCACGGCCGACGATCTTGGGGCGGCGCTTGCGCAGGCGCTCCCTTACGAATTGGCGCGCAGGCTCGAAGCGGAAGCGCCGGCCTATTTCGAAACGCCCGCCGGGGCGCGCCATGCGCTCGATTATTCGACCGAGAACGGGCCGATCCTCGCGGTGCGCGTGCAGGAGCTTTACGGCCTCTCAAGCCATCCGACGCTTGCGCGCGGGCGCGCGGCGCTGACGCTCGAACTGCTCTCGCCGGCGCATCGGCCGATCCAGACGACGCGCGATCTGCCGAGCTTCTGGAAGGGCTCCTGGAACGAGGTGAAGAAGGAGATGAGAGGGCGCTACCCGCGCCATCTCTGGCCGGACGATCCGGCCGCCGCCCAGCCGACGACCCGCGCCAAGCCGCGGGGATCGTGAGCAGTGCGGCGCTGAGCGAAGCGCCGCCCAACGTTTCGGTCAGGCGCGCCTTTCGATCAAGGCGCGCTTGCGGTCGTCGCTGGCGCTTCCATCAGCGGCAGCCGTTCGATCGAGACGGTCGCGGAGCCGGTGTTGTTTCGATAGGAGATCTGATCGCGCGCCGGCCAGGCGACATGCACGGCGTCGTTGACGAAGAGGAAAAATTCCCCCGTTTCGCTTGCAATAAATTCAGACACGAAGGTTTTGCGCGGGAAGGTCGTCGTGCAGCTTCGCCCGTCATAGACGAAACTGTCCTGCGCCCATGCCTTCCTCGCCGCATCCAGTTCTTCGCGCGGCAAGGGATCGCTCGGCCGAAGCGAAAGGTCGTGGCGGACGCATGATTTCGACTCCTTATGAGTCTCGCAAAAGCGGGCGTGCTCGGGAGACTTTGCATAATTGAACGGCAGCGACGAGCATTTCTCGCCATAGGGCGACAAGGCGACGCCGCCGTCGAGCGGGACCAGCGGCCATTCGACGTCTCCGCGCTTGCCGATGCGAGCGATGGGATGGAACCAGGAGGCCGAAGGCCACCGACGCAGAGCGACGCCGGCGCCATATATGAAGCCTCTTCCATCAAAACCGTATGGATCGGTGAGCATCAGCTGATCGAGCCAGGGGTCGTCGCTTTCCGGGTCGATGCTGATTGTCAGGCGATAGGCTCCGCCGCGCTCGAGCATCCAGCCGCTCTTCCAGCAAGGATTGCAGGTCGTAAATTTTCCGCTTGCGCGCGACACCAGACCTGGCCCCGCAAATTTGAACAGTGAGATAAGTGGATTTTCTGCCTGACGGCGGCGAGGATTCTCGCCGCGAATCAGGAGTATTCGATGATGAAGAGACCGCGCCGCAATCATACGGCGGCCTT